>NZ_CP009302.1:1500000-1800000 GCF_000814825.1 Berryella intestinalis | reverse complement strand
ATCGTTCGGGAGAACTCCGAAGACCTGTACGCGGGAATCGAGTTCGAGCAGGGAAGCGAAGGCGCTGGCAGCATCATCGATCTGTGCGAGTCGCTCGGAGCCGGTTCGATTCGCCGCGACTCGGGCATATCCATCAAACCGATTTCGGTCGCGGGGTCCCGCCGCATCGTCCGCGCAGCGTTCGAATACGCGCTTGCCCAGGGTCGACGCAAGGTGACCGCCGTTCACAAGGCCAATATCATGAAGCATTCCGACGGGTTGTTCCTGACGGTTGCGCGCGAGGTCGCCGCAGAATACGAGGGACGCATCGCGTTCGACGAGCGGATCGTTGACGCGTTCTGCATGAATCTGGTCATCGAGCCCGGTCAGTTCGACGTGGTTGTGTTTCCGAACCTGTACGGGGACATCGCAAGCGATCTGGCGGCAGGGCTGGTGGGCGGTCTGGGCATCGCTCCGGGAGCCAACATCGGGGACGACTGCGCGGTGTTCGAGGCCGTGCATGGCTCGGCGCCCGATATCGCGGGCCAGGACAAGGCGAATCCGACCGCGGAGATCCTGTCGGCTGCTATGATGCTCGACCATCTGGGAGAACAGGGAGCCGCATCCAGGATCCGGGAAGCGGTGCGGCGCGTGTACGCCGACGGTTCGTGCTTGACGGGCGACATTCGCTGGGCGACCGGATCGAAGGAACCCGCTGCTTCCTGCACGGCGTTTACGGATAACCTGATCGAGGTTATGCGGACGCTGTAGAGTTGTTCCGCTGCATCGGAAAGCCGGTTGGTACAGGGAGCGGGCGCTGGCGATGAGGCGTTTTCCGTTTGATGGCGTAAGGTTTAAGTGAGGGGTGGCAATGACGGGGTGCAACGAATCGTTCAAGCAGGTGCTCGATGTCGAGGGGATCGGGTTCGATTACTATCCGGTCTCTCGGGTTCCGGGCGCCGAAAAGCTTCCCTACGCTCTGACGGTCCTAGTGGAAAACGCATTGCGCTGCGTCGAGGGCGAGTCCGCCGCGCTCGAGTGCGCCCAGCGGATCGTCGATGCCGGCTTGGCGGGCGCTCCCGGCGAGGAGATAGAGTTCTCCCCGTCGCGCGTGCTGTTCCAGGACTTCACCGGCGTGCCCGTCTTCGTCGACTTCGCCGTGATGAGGGAGGCTTGCGCTCAAATCGGGGGAGATCCGGCCAGCATCAACCCCCAGATCCCGTGCGATCTGGTTATCGACCACTCGGTTATCGCCGACGAAGCGGGCAGCGAATCGGCGCTCGATAGGAACATGGAGCTCGAGTTCGCGCGCAATGCCGAGCGCTACCGCTTCCTGAAGTGGGCTCAGGACTCGTTTCAGAACGTGAGGATCGTGCCTCCCGGATCGGGTATCTGCCACCAGCTGAACATCGAGAAGTTCGCCCAGGTTGCGATGGTGCGCGATGTAGAGGGGCGCGTGTGCGACGCATCCGACGCGTGCGGACGCGATGCGGAGGGCAGGCCCCTCGCCTATTTCGACACGCTGGTGGGAACGGACAGCCACACCCCTACGGCGAACGGCATCGGCGTGCTCGGCTGGGGCGTCGGCGGCATCGAAGCCGAAGCGGCCGCTCTGGGGCAGCCCATCACCACGCTTGTTCCGCGCGTGGTGGGCATCAGGCTTGTCGGAAGGCTTTCGGGCAGCGTGTCCGCCATGGATGTGGCGCTTCGGTTCGCCCAGATGCTGAGGTCGCGCGGCGTAGTCGGGTGCTTCGTCGAGTGCTTCGGCCCGGGCCTCGACAGCCTGAGCGCCACCCAGCGGACCTGCATCTCAAACATGACCCCCGAGTACGGCAGCACCTGCACGCTGTTTCCCGTCGACGGGCGCACGCTCGACTTCCTCCGCATGACGGGCCGTTCCGAGCAGCAGGTGGCGTTGGTCGAGGCGTACGCCAAGGCGCAGGGCCTCTGGCACGACGATCGGGTCGAGCGCGTGTACTCCGAGATCATCGAGCTCGACCTGTCCCAGGTATCCGCATCGATGGCGGGCCCGTCGCGTCCGCACGATCGCTTCGACCTCTCCGATGCGCGGGAGCGATTCGAGGCGCTGCGCTCGGAGCGCGGGCTGAGCAGCGACGAGCGCGCGGTCGTGGCTATCGATGGCAAGCAGCACGAACTTGCGCACGGGGCTGTGGCCATCGCCGCCATCACCAGCTGCACGACCGCGGCCGATCCCCGGATGATGCTCGCTGCAGGGCTTGCCGCGCGCAATGCCGAGCGCGCGGGCTTGAAGCCCCAGCCGTGGGTGAAGTGCGTGTTCGCTCCCGGAAGCCATGCGGGCACCGAGATACTCGAGCGAGCCGGGCTTTTGGATTCGCTTCGGTCGATCGGGTTTTTCAACTGCGGGTACGGCTGCATGAGCTGTATTGGGAACTCCGGCCCCATCAAGCCTGAAATGCACGAGGTGTGCGATCGCATCGAGCTTGCCAGCGTCCTGTCGGGAAACAGGAACTTCGAAGGCCGCATTTCGCCCGATGTGTCGCAGAACTACCTGATGCAGCCCGCTGCGGTGATCGTGTACGCGATTGCCGGAACGGTCGACTTCGACTTCGACAGCGAACCTTTGGGGGTCGACCTCAAGGGCAACAGCGTATTCGCCCGCGACCTCATGCCGTCTGCCGAAGAGCTCGACGAGCTTACGGGCAGGTTCGTAACAGCGCAGGCCTATGGGGAGGGCTCTGCGAGCATGTTCGAGGGAACCGAGGCCTGGAAGGCGCTCGATGTGTCTCCGAGCTCGGCGTTTGCCTGGGACGAGGCGTCCACGTATGTGCGCCGCCCCCCTTATTTCGACGGGATGACCGTCGATCCCGCGCCCGTCGAGGTGCCTTGCTGCGCGCGCGTCCTGGCCAAGTTGGGGGACTTCATCACGACCGATCACATCTCGCCGGCCGGTTCGATCGCTGCGGGTTCGCCTGCGGCGCTGTACCTCGAATCGCACGGGGTGGAAAGCGCCGACTTCAATACGCTGGGGTCGCGCCGAGGTAACCACGAGGTGATGATGCGCGGGACGTTCGCCAACGTCAAGCTGATGAACGAGCTTGCGCAGGGTCGCAGGGGAGGTTGGTCGCTCGACTTCTCCGACGGTCAGGTCAAGCCTTTGTTCGACGTTTCCGAGTCGTATCGGGGAAGCGGCGTTCCCAGCATCGTCGTGGCGGGCAAGATGTACGGCAGCGGCTCTTCACGCGACTGGGCGGCGAAAGGCCCCATGCTTTTGGGGGTTCGCGCCGTGATCGCGGAGAGCTTCGAGCGCATCCACCGCTCCAACCTGGTCGGTATGGGCGTGCTGCCGCTCCAGTTCGCCGAAGGCCAGAATGCGGAAACGCTGGGGTTGACGGGCGGGGAGACCTATACGGTGGCGCCGGTCGATTTCTCGGGCGGCCTGCCCGAGCCCGGAGTCGTCTCCGTGACCGCCCGGCAAGACGACGGAACCGAGGTGTCGTTCGATGCGACCGTGCGCGTGGACACCCCGACCGAGGGGCGCTACATGCAGCATGGGGGCATCCTCCAGTACGTGCTGCGCGGACTCGCCTCGAAGCGATAGCGCCCGAGGCCGAGACGCGGGCCGAAGCCGAGACGCGAGGGTCTGCGGCGCGCCGGGGATGCTAGGAGAGGACGGCGATGAGCGGGGGAACCAGGCAGGCGAGCGCGGCGATAGCGGGGTTACCCGGTTTTCTCTGGGAACCGCCGAGGGCGCTTCTGCCCTGCGATCGGTAGCAGCGGGCCCGAAGCGAGGTCCCCACGCGCTGCGACCTTCTGAGGGATCCTGCGACGAGGGGGGCGACGAGCGACGTCCAGGCGGCTATCCTGGCCGCCGGGCCTCCGTGCGTCAGGCATGCGCCACGCGATAGCTGCGATCTTCCGATGGATCGCCCCTCTTCGACGAGCGTCGGGACGAATCGGAGGGCGAGGCCGAGGGCGAGCGCTATATCGCTTGCCGAGATGCCGGTTTTCTCGAACGGGGCCAAGATCCTAAGGAAAGCGCGGTTGACGTCTTCGAACGGACAGGATCGGGCGGCGAGCGAGGTGGCTCCGATGAAAAGGACGACGCGGGCGACGGCCTCCAGACTCTCGAGCGCCCCCGCCCCATCGACGGCAACGGCTCCCGCATGCCCATGCATCGATCCCAGAGAGGTTCCGATCGCTCCCCAGACGATGGTGATCAGGAAGATCGGGACGAGGGGACGGATCCCCCTCGATACGCTGCGCGGGCTTTCTCCCGCCGCTTGGCAGGCAGCCGCCAGCAGCACGGTCAGTGCAGCCAGCCCGTACCACGATCGGCAGAAGGGGAGCGAAGCGCAGAACGAGAGGCACAGCGCGAGCTTTCCCTCGGTGGCGATCGAGGGTGCTTCGAATCGGATGATGTCGGCTGGTCGCGATTGCATGGGGTCCCTACTGGATCGCGTCTCGAAGCGGCTGTGCGGTCGCGGTCCTTCTCTGCGATGCGGGAAGGACTCTGAGAGTTCCTTCGGCGACCGACCCCGTGATGATCCCCGTGACGACCGATGCCACGATCATGATCGGCACGTTGACGAAGACGATGGGGGTTTGCAGCATGAATGCCGCAACGGCGAGCTGGCCTGCGCTGTGGAGCAGGGCGGCCGCCACGCTTACGGCTTTCAGGTTGAGCGTTCCGATTCGCCAAAGGACGATCATGCCCGCGAGGGCAAGCGAGCTCCCCGCAAGGCTGTATGCGATCATCGACGGTACCCCGACGATCGCGGACGTGGCCACGGCCTTGAAAAGGGCCACGCCCCCCGCCCAGCGCGACCCTTTGAGATACAGGGCGCAGAGGACGCAGACGTTGGCTAGGCCCAACTTGATTCCGGGCACGGTTACCGGCAACGGCATGCTGGCTTCGAGGTAGCTGAGGACCAGCGTTGCCGAAACGAGCAGCGCGAGCTCCGCGATCGATTGGGTTTTTCGCTCTTGGGGGTTCATGGGGCTCCTTCCCGAGACGGTATGGCCGCTTACGCGAATGCGGAGTCCGACCGGCCCTCTTCGGTCGAGATCACGCGCACGATGAGGCGGTGGGGGATGCATATGATCGCCCCGCTCGCATCGCAAAGGGGCGCCTGGTCGATGCAATCGTGGTTCGGGCAGTCGGCCGATTCCATGCGGACGAACCCGTTTTCTATCGCGATGGTGTTCGTTCCGAGCGAACTGGTTATGGAATGCCGGCCGTCGACTGCGAGGGGGAACCGGTGGACGTTCCCGTCCCCATCGGTCACCTCGACCGTTTTCTCCGCGCTCCCGTCCGCCCTGGCAAAGACCCTGTCGGCTGCGATCCCGATCAGGCCCGCTGCCAGCGCTCCGGCGATGAACAGGAAGCTTCTGCGGGAGCGGGGTCTGTCTGCGCTGAAGGTTCCGCCGTTATCCGCTACGCCCATGAGACCTCCAATCCCCGGCTTGCGCTCGATCGGCCGTTTCTGTCGACGAACAGGGCGGAAGCGCCGGCGTGCTCCCGCGCGAACCGCTCTCCGAGGTCGGCTCCCAGCAGGAAGGCGATGGTCGAGCAGGCGTCCCCGTCGACCGATTTCCCGCTCAGTATCGTGGCGCTTGCAAGCTCGGTCTCGAAGGGCATTCCCGTATGGGGGTCGAGGATGTGGTGGCGCAAGACGCCGTTTTCCTCGAAGCTGCGCTCGTTGATTCCGCTGGTGACTGCGGAGAGGTTTGCGGCGGGGATCGTTGCCAGCACCGTCCCCCGCACGCTGTTGGGGTCTTGGATGCCGATGCTCCACGGGTCGCCCGAAGGCTTCGATCCCAGTGCGAATGCATTTCCTCCCATGTTGACGAGGGCGCTTTCGCATCCTCCCCGCACGAGCATCCCGACGATATCGTCGGTTGCGTACCCCTTGGCGATCGCTCCCAGGTCGATTTTCGCGTCAGGGTCGGTGAGCGTGACGGTGAGCCCGTCGATGCCGACGGTGCGCCAGTCGACGTGGGGAAGGGCGGCTTCGAGGGCGTCTTGGTCGGGGGAGATCCCCTTCTTGAAATCCCATAGCTCGGTGACCGAGCCGATAGTGACGTCGAACATCCCCTGGGAGGCGGCGCTGTACCCGAGGGCCTTGGCCAACACGTCGGCGGTCTCCTCGTGAACGGTTACGGGCATCCCGTCTGCGTGGTTGATGGCGAACACGTCGGATCCCGCCTTGGTGCGGGAGAAGATGTCCTCGAAGTACTGCAGGCGATCCATCACGCGATCGAGCAGGTCCTCGTCGCAGAATGCCTCGATGGCGATCGCGGTATCGAAAAGGAAGGCGGCGCGTCGCGCCGGCTGGGCGCCTGGGACGAGGGCGGGGGCGACCGCCGCATCGAGGCGCGAGCAGGCCGCGAGCGGGGCGGCGAGGACTCCCGCCGCGCAGGCTCCCGCTGCTTTCAGAAACATCCTGCGTGAGATCACGCGCAGCCTCCTTCTCGTTGGTTGGCTTCGGTCGGGAAGATGCGGCTTAGCTGTTCGCTATCGCTTCTGCCGCAAGCTTGCCCGAAGTGAGGGCCCATCCGTTGTTGGCTCCCGACGGGGAGTTGCTTCCCATGACCCCGCCTACGACCTCGCCGGCGGCGTACAGGCCCTGGATGGTCTGGCCCTTGGTGTTCTGAACCTGCAGTGAGGTGTTCACAACCAGGCCGCCCATCGTGGTTGCGTAGCGGGGCTTCTGTTCGACCAGGTAGTAGGGGCCGTCTCCGATCTTGTGCTCGAGATACTTCCCGCTGCGCCCGAACTCTTCGTCAGACCCCGCCTCGACGGAGGCGTTGTACTTGTCGACGGTGGCCCTCAGCGTTGCCGGATCCATACCCACGATGCCGGCGAGCTCTTCGAGGCTGTCGGCATGGGCGAAGATGGGGGTCGAGGTGCCGTTCGCCTCGAGGTATCCCTCGACGGCTTTCTCGTTGAAGCCGGTGTCTTTCAGCTTGGTGCTCCAGGTATCGAAGTTCTCCTGGTCCATGAGCAGGTAGAGCATCGAGCCGGTCTGTTCCAGCTCCGCCTCGAGGATGGTGTGGTTGCTAGCCTTCTCGTTGACGACGCGCTTTCCCTCGGGGTTCACGAGGATGGTGCTCATGGGCCACACCAAGATGTTGCCGTCGATCGTCGATTTAGCGCGGCCCTTCGAGACTTCGACGCCGTTGGGGTAGCGCTTGGCGTAGTCGAGCATGAGGGTCGCCGCATCGACGCCTTCCGCGGTCGCCATGGTCAGCCCGTCTCCCGTCGACGAAGAGAGCCCGTAGTACAGGGAGGTTGTCTTCAGCTCGTCGCTGAGCCATTCGTCGCTGTGGCCGTATCCACCGGTGGCGAGGATCACATCGCTCGCGTGGAGGGTGTAGGGCGTCCCGTCGTTGCCCGTCGCCTTCAGGCCGCGCACGGCGCCGTCCTCGACGATGAGGCTATTGGCGTGCACGTCGGTGAGGACGGTTGCCCCGGAATCCGCCACCGCTTTCCTGAGGCTTTCGGTCGCGCCCGCTCCGCCGCCTTCGTATGCAAGCTCTCGGTTGTGGCTGTACTCGGCGAGGTCGTGCAAGCCGCCCTTCATGTTGTACTCAACGCCGCAGTATTCGTTTACCCAGTCGGTCGTCGGTCCGACGTTGTTCGCGTACAGGTCGATGAGTTCGGGAACGCACAGGCCCTCGCCGTTTTTCTGGAAGTCCTCCACCATCGATGCGGCGGAGTCGTCGGTCACGCCCGCTTCGGCCTGGAGCTTGCTCCCTTGCACCACCTGGTTTCCCCCGCTCACGGATATCGAACCGCCCAAGCGGTAGGTTTTCTCCACGAGGATGACGCTTTTGCCGAGCTCCTCGAGCCGGATCGCGCTCGACATGCCGGCGCCTCCGGCCCCCACGACCACGACGTCGGCGGAAAGCTCCTGGGCTTCCTTGCTCGTTTCGGACGCGCCCGTTTTCTTGAGCGACGTGACGTTGCCTCCCGCTTTCTGAACGGCATCGGCCACGGCGTTCATGAATCCCATGCTGGACATGGTGGCTCCCGAGACCGCATCCAATCCGAGGCTCTGCGTTTCGACGACGCGCTTCGGAAGGTCCTCGAGGGCCCCTGCGGCGATGGTGGGGGTTTCGGACTGCGATACGATGTCGATGGACTCGATCGCATGGTCGCTGAACGTCACCTCGACGACGATATCGCCCCCGTTGCCCGTTCCCGTTCCCGTATACGTTCCCGCATGGTAGCTGGGTTGGGCGCTGTTAGAGCTCTTCGGGGCGCAGCCGAAAAGCGCCGAAGCGCCGAAGAGCGCGAGCGAGACGCTCAGTGCGATCGAGACGATCTTCGTGAACGTCGATCTGCTGCGTTTTGTGCAGCGCGCAGCGCGATGGTTTCCTTCCATCGGACCCTCCTTTTTCCTTTCGTCGTTTGCCGGGATCCCCCCTCGGGACCCCGCGTCGGGCCTCCTTTTCGCCCGCAGGAGAAGGGTAGGTTTCCGAGTGCGGTGCCCGAAACGCCCGAAACGGGGCATTCGGATTGTGCAAGGGGAGCAGCCGATCGCCCGAAACGGGGGATATTTGCTCATCAGGCGCTATGCTGCCCCGGTTGTTCGGCCCGCTGGTTCGGGCGAGCGGTTTGCGTAGGCTACAATGGACGCGACGCGGCGGTCGGGCCGCTTGTTTTCCGTGCGGTTCGTCGGGGGATGCGGATGGGTTTTTTCGACAGGCTGAGGCCCAGCCATCTTGGGCTGATGTTCGTGCACATGTGGGTGTATTGCGTGACTCATCGCCCGGTGCTGGCCGAAGACGTTTCGGTCATGGGCGTCATGTACGTGTCCCTTTCGGCGTTTTTGCTGATCCTGATCGCGCGTTTCGGCCGAGGCCCCGTCTCCGATCGGATTGCGCGCATCATGGACGCTGCCGCGGTTCTCTGCATGGTCGCATCCGCCGCCCTCCTGTCGCTTCCCCTGCAGGGGGCGTCTTCCGTTGCGGTGTTCTCCGGGGCGCTGCTGGGAGGTCCCGGGGCCGCGTGGGCCTACTTGAGGTGGGGGAAGTTCTACAGCACGCTCGATCTGGGCTATTCGGCGCCGCTCATCTTCGTGAGCATGGCGGTGGGGTCGGCGGGTAAGCTCCTGATCGACTTCGCGCCCGTTCCGATCGCCGCGGTCGTGCTGACGGCGCTGCCCTTCTTGGTGTTCGGAAGCCTGTCGAAGGTGGGTTCGGGGAGCGCGTCGGATGAGGTTCCGTTCGTGTACTTCAACCGCCGAACGGTCGGATCGCTGCTCCCGCTGTTTTTCGGCGTCGCGCTCTACAGCTTCACCGTGGGTATCGTGCAATCGGTTCTGCTGGCCGATATACCCATCGGCCTGAGGTCTTCGATCTTGCTCAACCATGGGTCGGAGGTACTGCTCGCAGGGGGTTTATGCGCCTGGGTACTGCGGGGCGGGAGGCTCGACGTCGGCCATTCGTGGAATCTCGTGCTGATACTGATGACGACGGGGCTGGTGTTCTCGCCGTATCTGGACGTGCTGGCGCTGAACCATGTGCTCGCCCTCGTGAGGACCGCCCAGACGTTTCTGATCGTCATATTGTTCCTGATGCTGGCCGATATCGCGCGCCACAGCTCCTTCGATCCTCTGGCCGTGTTCGCGGTCGGGTGGGTGTCGTATGCGCTGCCGTTCGCGGCGGGTTCCATTTTCGGCCAGGAGCTGAGGGCCTTTTCGGACGCCGTGCTGGTGGCTTCGCTTGCGGTTTGGGCCATCGTCATCGTGAAGATCCTGTTCCTGGACAAGACGGGATCCGGGGGATCCTTGGTGTTCTCCGACCTCGAGACCGTGTTCGATGGGGACAGTCCCGCGCAAAGGATAGGCGCGATGCAAAGCGACCTCGACAGGCAGGTTGCGTTATCCGACCGGTCGCCCGAGGAGGATTCGCTGAAAAGGCGCTGCGCCGCGTTGGCCCGGCGGTTCAAGCTTACCGCCCGGGAAACCGAGATCCTCGAGCTGCTTGCCCGGGGGCGGAGCAAAGGATACATAGCCGACACGTTCATCATCTCGGAAAACACGGTTAGAAGCCACGTGAAGCACGTCTATACGAAGCTTTCTGTCCATAGCAAGCAGGAGATGCTCGACCTCATCGAATCGACCGACGGGCAATGAGGCAGAAGCCCCTGTCGCCGCCCTTCAAGGCGGTGGGCTCGAGGCTTGACAAGGATGGGAAATCGGGTAATATGTAACGGCTGCTTTTCTGCAGCGCGAACGTAAACCGTTCCGCTACCAAAGACAGCTGGTGTCCTTCGGGACTTAAACGCGATCGCGGCCCGCCGAGGTGGTCATGCGATACGTATGTGCCGACCCTCGCTGTCTTTCGATGGCGGGGGTCGTTTCGTTTTCACGAGCGGCTCCACCCGAAATCGGAGCGGAACCGATCGGCAAACGAAAGGAGGTGCACTGCATGCCCAACGCACAGAATCAAGCGATGATGGCTTCCATCAAGGAGGATCTGGCCGACGTCAAGGCCGTTTGGGTCGTTGACTACCGCGGCCTGAGCGTCAAGGAGGTCGAAGGCCTTCGCCGCGACATCCGCGAGGCCGACGCGTCCATGAAGGTGTACAAGAACACCCTTGTGCGCATCGCCCTCAAAGAGCTCGACATGGCCAACCTCGACGAGGTCCTGGAAGGCCCCTCTGCTTTCGTGTTCTGCAAGAACGACCCCGTTGCGTCCGCCAAGGCCCTGACCGAGTTCGCCAAGGGTAACGACAAGCTCGTTATCAAGGGCGGCATGATGGACGGCGACTTCGTCAACGCCGGCCAGTTCGACGCCGTTGCGTCGCTGCCTTCGCGCGAGCAGCTGCTCGCCCAGATCGCCGGCGCCATCTCCGGCGTCGCTCGCGGCCTCGCCGTTTCCATCAACGGCGTTCCCAGCGGTCTTGCCCGCACGATCCAGCAGGTCTCCGAGCAGAAACCCGCTGCATAACATGTGCAGCACCGGCGGCGTGAAAGCCGCTTAAGTCAACGAAATGCGGTCGCACAGGCGGCCCTTTGAAAGGAAAGTACCATGGCTGTTACCAAAGAAGAAATCATCGAGGCCCTCAAGGAGATGTCCCTTCTCGAGGCTTCCGAGCTCGTTTCTATGATCGAGGAGACCTTCGGCGTTTCCGCTGCTGCTCCCGCCGCTGTCGCGGTTGCCGCCGCCCCTGCCGAAGCTGCTGAGGAGAAGTCCGAGTTCGACGTCGTCCTCGAGGGCTTCGGCGACAACAAGATCGCCGTCATCAAGGCCGTCCGCGAGATCACCGGCCTGGGCCTGAAGGAGGCCAAGGAGGCTGTCGAGGGCGCTCCCAAGGCTATCGCCGAGGCCGTTGCCAAGGAGAAGGCCGACGAGATGAAGGCCAAGCTCGAGGAAGCCGGCGCTGCCGTCACCTTGAAGTAAAGCCGCATCTTCGCGGTTGTTCGGAGGGGGCCTGCGGGTCCCCTCTTTTTGTTTTGGCTTAGCCGCGCGGCTCTTCGGCTGATTCGTCGACCAAAACAGGGCTTTTTTGAGAAAAGTTTCAAGCCGTGCAAGGTTGCCGTCAGCTTTTTATGTTCTCATGGGAACGTGAGAGAACGCGCCCGCGAAAACGCGGGCGTGAAACGCCAATCGAGTGAAGGAGTTGGCATGCAGATCAAGTACTTCCAAACAGCATGGAACGATCTGACCAAGTCAGAGGGATGGCTTAGAAAGATGATGCTGCTTGCGCTGATATCGCTCATCCCCATTTTCGGAGCTATCGTGGTGATGGGATATCTCTACGGCTGGGCGCGCGACATCGCGTGGGGGGTGCGCAACCCGCTTCCCGCCCGCATCTTCGCCAACGAGGACGGAAAACTGTATCGCCGCGGTTTCTTCATCTTCGTGATCGGCATCGTCGTGGGAATCCTTCCCTATATCGTCTTCACCTTCGCTGAAGGCGCCCTGGGGATCGGCTGGGCCGGCTTGCTTGCGAGTTCCGTGAATTCCGGCGGCTATGCGCCGTACGGCACGCTCTCGTCGATCGGGTCGCCTGCGATCTCTGCCGGCAGCCTGACAACGGGCGGACTGCTGTACCTGCTGGGCATCGCCCTTTCGCTGGGCCTGTGCTTCTTCCAGTGGGCGGCCAACATGCGCGTTTCCATTTACGACAACCTGTCTTCGGGTTTCCAGGTTGGGAAGCTGTGGAGCATGCTGCGCGCCGATGGCGGCGGGATCCTCCGCATATTCGGGATGACCGTCCTCGCCAGCATCGTGATCGGCTTCATCCTCACTCTGGTTTTCGGTCTGCTCATGCTCATCTTCCTGGCGATGTTCGCCGGAGGGTTCGTTGCCCTGGCCCAGGGCGGCAGCTCGAGCGGCAGTGTCGGCACTGTGATCAGCGCGCTTCTTGTCGGCGGTCTGTTCTTCACCATCTGGATGTACATCATGTTGGTGTGCGTGACCATCGTCGAGGCCCTGCAGGCCCGCGCTCTGGGCTACTGGGTCGGTCAGTTCGACGTTCCGCATTGGGGCGGCCAGAACGATCCGGCTCCGTTCGAGAACTTCTCTCGCCCCGGAAACCCCCAACAGCCTCAGCCCTTCGACGGCTCTCAGCAGGCTTGGGGAAATCCCGACCCGTCGGGTGCTTCCCAGGCGGCGACTCCGAGCGCTCCGGTTGCCGGCCAGCCTCAGGGGATGGGCGCTGTGGTTCCCGCAGCTGCGGCTGGGGCCGCCGTGACAGGGGTTGCGGCCGTTTCGGACGAGGGGCAGGTTGCGGCTCCGGCGCAGCAACCGGTCGAGCCCGCGGCCGATCCCGTTCAGCCCACGATCAAGGTCGAGGTCGACGCGAGCGCGATGGGCTCCCAGCCCGAGGCTGCAGCCGACGCTGCGCAGCCGGCTACGGCTGCCGAAGGCCCGTCGGATGTTTCCGGCTCGGCTGATTCTTCCGATGCGGGAGACGACGCCCCGAAGGCCTCCGAGTAACGGTCGATCTCGGCTTTCAAAACCGCTTTGCATGCGACGCGGCCCCGACAGAGTTCGGGGCCGCGTTTTTTCGGACGGGGCCGAATCGGCTCCGGGAGCTTGCGCGATGCGCTTGCGGGGGTCCCAGAGGGGTAGGGCGACCGCAAGAGGGAAGGGGCTTGCGCAGCCCGTTTGCGGAGGCTTTCCCTACGAGATCCTGAGTGCGCGCATGGCGTTCAGGATGGCGATCACGGACACGCCGACGTCGCCGAAGACGGCCATCCACATGTTGGCGATCCCGAAAACGGGAAGGGCCAGTATCATGACGAGCACCTTCACTCCGATGGCGAACGCGATGTTCTGCTTTACTATCCGCATCGTCTTGCGCGCGATGCGGATTGCGAGCGCTATCTTCGAGGGACGATCGTCCATCAGCACGATGTCGGCGGCTTCGATAGCGGCGCCGGAACCCAAAGCTCCCATGGCGATGCCGATATCCGAGCGCATGAGCACGGGGGCGTCGTTTATGCCGTCTCCCACGAAGACGAGCTTCCCGCGCTCGCTTGTGGAGGCGAGGAGTTCCTCCACTATATCCACTTTGTCGGCGGGAAGGAGCTTGGCCCTGAATTCGTCGACGCCCAGTTCCTCGGCGACCGCGCATGCGACCTCCTCGCGATCCCCGGTGAGCATGACCGTTTTCTTCACGCCGCATCGGCGCAGGTCGTCGAGGGCTGCGCGCGCGTCTTCCTTCACTACGTCGGCTATGACGATGTGGCCGATGTAGGTCCCGTCCAACAGCACGTGCAGCACGGTGCCGGCAAGGTCGCACGAATCCCACGACGCGCCTTCGCCCGCCATCATCGTATCGTTGCCGACTACGACGATATGCTCGTCTACCAGGGCCCGTATCCCATGGCCGCCTTTCTCGGTCACCTCGCTGACGCGCGCTGCGTCGATCTGCCCGCTGTAGGCGCGGCGCAGCGACAGCGCGATGGGATGGTCGGAGTAGGCCTCGGCGTGCGCCGCAACGGACAGGACGAGGTCGGGGTCGATATCGGAGGTGGGGTGGATGGCTACGACGTTGAAGGTCCCGTTGGTCAGGGTCCCCGTCTTGTCGAAAGACACGGTTTCCGCCGAAGCGAGCGCCTCGAGGTAGTTCGACCCCTTCACCAGGATGCCGGCGCGCGATGCGGCTCCGATCCCCCCGAAAAACGAGAGGGGAACGCTGATGACCAGGGCGCACGGGCAGCTCACTACCAAAAAGATCAGGGCGCTCTTCACGCATTCCGACCAGGGCTGCCCGAGCAGCAGGGGCGGGATGCAGGCGATGACCAGCGCAAGCGCCACGACGATGGGGGTGTAGTAACGCGCGAACCGCGTGATGAAGTTCTCGGTGCGGGCCTTGCGGTCGCTGGCGTTTTCCACCAGCTCGAGGATCCTCTGCACGGTGGACTGGTCGTAGGGCTTTGCGACGCGGATATGCAGGAGCCCGGTCATGTTGACGCAGCCGCTGATGACCTCGGCGCCGGCCTCGACGATGCGCGGGACGCTTTCGCCGGTGAGGGCCGAAGTGTCCAGCTGGGACGTTCCTTCGATCACCGTTCCGTCCAAGGGGATGCGCTCGCCCGGCTTGACGGCGATGGTGTCGCCCGGATGCACGGAGTAGGGGTCGACCCGGCTCACCTGCCCGTTCGAGACGAGGTTGGCGTAATCGGGCGCGATATCCATCATGGCGGCGATGGACTTGCGCGATTTGCCCACCGCATACGATTGGAACCATTCTCCCAGCTGGTAGAACAGCATGACCGCCGCCCCTTCGGCCATGTGGGGCTCGCTTTCGGGGAACAGCACCAGTGCGAACGCGCCGAGCGTCGCGATGGTCATGAGGAAGTTCTCGTCGAGCACCTGCCCGTGCGTTATGCCGTGCCACGCCTTCGCGATAACGTCGTAGCCGGCCAGAAGGTAGGGGATGAGGAACAGGGCGAATTCCAGATACAGGTCTGCGGGGGGCTCGGCCAGCGCCTCGAAGGGGATGAGCTGGAAGCACACGAACAGAGCGAGTGCGACGGCGATGCGGATGAGGGTTTTCTTCTGTCGGGGGCTCATGGGGTTCCTCGGTGGATCGTCGGGCGGTTATGCGACGATCGAGCAGGAGGGCTCGATCTTGTCGAAGATTCGTTTCGATTCGTCGAGCAGTTGGTCGAAGCGGTCGTCTTGGGCGTCGAGGGTGAATTTCAGCGTGAGGAAGTTGATCTTGGCCTCGTTGACGCCGTCGAGTCGGTTGATGGCGTCTTGGATCTTCCCTCCGCAGTTCGGGCAGATCTCACCTTCGAGTTTGAAAACCCTTTTCATAGCGTTGCTTCCTTTCCCGTGCTTGTCTTATTCGCAGATGTGGCTCATGCCCTGGGCCAGCATGGTTCGGACATGGTCGTCGGCGAGGGCGTAGGCGATGTTCTTCCCGTCGCGGCGAAACTTCACCAGATGCGCTTGCTTGAGGATCCTCAGCTGATGGGAGACCGCGCTTTGCGTGGCTCCGACGGCTTCCGCGATGTCGGCCACGTAACGTTCGCTCTCCATCAGTGCGAACAGGATCTTTATACGCGTCGTATCGGAAAACACCTTGAACAGGTCGGCTAATTCGTACAGCAACTCCTCTTCGGGTATGCCCTCGTTCAGGTCGACGGCCTCGTCGGGGTTTCCTCGCGCGCTCATGACGACCTCCCTCTTGTTGCATAATCATATGAACATCTATTCATGTGATTATACGAATGCAGGGGAAGGCGTCAAGTGGAAGCTGGGTTGTCAGGTGGAGGATTCGAGCCGAAAGGTACGAATCGGTATCAGACGGGGCGAGGAGATGACGGAGCCTTTCCATGAAGGAGAATGGATCGATGCGGTGATATAGTTTGTGGGTACTAATCTTGTCTGACTATAAAGCAGAGACGGATTCGTTGAGGCCAGAGAGACGGGGATGCTTCATGGATAGTGCATCGAGCGGCGCATTCGTTCGTTCCATCAATATTTCGACGCGCAAGGGCACGCGCAAGACCCCTGTAGGCGATGTTCCGCAGATGGTCAAAGAGCAGTGGGGCTTCGAAAACGATGCCCATGCCGGCGATTGGCACCGCCAGGTGTCGTTTCTCGCCCAGGAATCCATCGTCAAGGCGCAGGGTATGGGCCTCGATGTGAAAGAGGGCGATTTCGGCGAGAACTTCACCACCGAGGGTCTGGACGTTCTCTCGCTTCCCTTGGGGACCCAGCTGAGGATCGGCGGCGATCTGTTGGTCGAGATCAGCCAGATCGGCAAGGTGTGCCATACGCGCTGCGCGATCTACTACCTTGCCGGCGACTGCATCTTCCCGCGCGAGGGCATTTTCGCGGTGGTGCTGCAGGGCGGCGAGGTGAAGGCGGGGGATTCCATCGAGGTTGTCAAGATGGGCGACGGAACCTGCTCGTTTGCACCCCCCGAGGCGCTTGCCGAGGTCGAAGCCGCTCGCGCAGCCGGAACCCTGTAACGCTTTCGCCGACCCGCTTCCCGGCCGCGTTTCCCGCTTCCGAACCGCGTTGACGTTCCGTTGTTTTCGGGCGATGCTGTGAGCTTAGGATTTGCGGAAAAGCCGAGCCGATGTTCGTGGCACAATATCGAAGGTCGCGTGGTGCGGCCGCGTATATCGGTTTCGGACGGAAGGCGGAAGCAAGCGTGAGCGACAATCAAATTCCTACCATGGGATCGAAGGACAATCCCGACGCGATCTACGATGCGCGGGTGCTGGGCGCCCCGAAGATGGTCCTCTTCGGATTCCAGCATATGTTCGCCATGTTCGGCGCGACGATCCTGGTTCCCGTTCTGACGGGGCTGCCGGTCTCGACCACGTTGCTGTTCGCCGGGTTGGGCACGCTGCTGTTCCATCTGCTTTCCCAGGGCAAGGTCCCCGCGTTTCTGGGGTCGTCGTTCGCCTTCATTGCAGGGTATGCCGTCATCGCCCCGAACGGCGAGGCCGAGCTTCTGCCTTACGCGTGTTTGGGCGTCGCGTGTGCGGGCTTGCTCTATCTGGTGCTTTCCTGCCTGTTCAAGGTGTTCGGCGCAGCGCGCGTCATGCGCTTCTTCCCCCCGGTCGTTACCGGCCCCATCGTCATCGCGATCGGCTTGAGCCTGTCGGCTTCGGCTATCAACAACTGCCAGACCTACTGGCCCGTGGCCCTCGTCGCCATCGCCACCATCGTGGTGTGCAACATCTGGGGTAAGGGCATGATAAAGATCGTCCCGATCCTCATCGGCGTCCTGGTCTCCTACGCCACCGCCGCTGTGCTCGGGTTGGTTGATTTCTCTCGCGTCGCAGACGCGGCCTGGATCGGCATTCCCCTTGCTTGGGACAAAACCGTTTTCGGTTTGTTCAACGAGAATTTCGATGCAGGCCTCGCGGTGACGGCCATCATCACCATCGTTCCGCTCGCGTTCGCCACCATCATCGAGCACATCGGCGACGTTTCCGCCATCAGCTCCACTGTTAACCGCAACTATATCGCCAAGCCGGGCCTGCATCGCACGCTTCTGGGAGACGGTTTGGCCACCATCGCCGCGTCTCTGTTCGGGGCTCCCGCGAACACGACGTATGGCGAGAACACGGGCGTGCTCGCGCTCACCAAGGTGTTCGACCCTCGGGTGGTTCGCATCGCGGCGGCGTTCGCGGTCCTGTTCTCCTTCTGCCCCAAGTTCATCGCGCTTATCGAGGTGATGCCCGCCTGCGTCGTCGGCGGCGTTTCCATCGTCTTGTACGGCATGATCTCCGCGGTGGGCATCCGCAATCTGGTCGAGAACAACGTCGACTTCATGAAGAGCCGCAACGTGCTCATCACGGCTATCATCATCGGCTTTGCGGTCGGCATCTCGTACAGCCAGGCGGGTGCGATCTCCTTTGCGATCGCGGGGGTCACCATATCGCTGTCCGGTTTGGCCGTCGGCTCCATCGCCGGCATCTTGCTGAACATGGTGCTTCCCGGGCGCGAGGACATCGTGGGCGTGGACGGCAGCGTGGTCGAAGGGGATCACGATGCTCAGCCTGACGAGGACCTGCTTCCCCTCGAGGGGCCGCGCCCTGCGGCGAAGCCCGTCGAGTAAGGATCCCTTATGGCTTCTGACTTCGAACGAAAGCTCGTTTCGGCCCTCGGATCGGATGCGGTCCTGGTGGGCGAGCCCCTGTCTTCCCATACGACGTTCAAGATCGGGGGACCTGCGGACTATCTGGTTCGCCCGACGACCGTCGAACAGGTGAAGTCCGTGGTCGATCTGTGCCGGGAGGGCGGCGTCGACCTGCATGTCATCGGGTTGGGCAGCGACCTTCTGGTGGCCGATGCGGGCTTGCGCGGCGTGGTTATGGAGCTGTCCGACAACTTCTCCGAGATTCATGTGGACGAACGGGGGCTGGTTTCGGCTCAGGCGGGGGCCAGCAACGCTTCGGTGGCCCAGGCGGCTCTGGAGGCTGGCCTGACCGGATACGAGTTCGCAAGCGGGATACCCGGCACGGTGGGAGGCGCCGCGATCATGAACGCGGGGGCCTACGGGGGCGAGTTCGCCGACGTCGCGCTTTCGTGCGCGTGCGTGACCCGCGAAGGCGAGCTGCACGAGGTTCGCGCGGCGGAGGCCGACTGGGGGTATCGCCACAGCCGTATGGACGACGAGGGCATGGTCGTGCTGGCCGTGCTTCTGAAGCTCGATCCCGGTGACAGGGACGAGATTCGGGCGCGCATGGACGACCTTGCGCAGAGGCGCTGCGCCAAGCAGCCCCTCGAGATGCCCAGCGCCGGTTCGACGTTCAAGCGCCCCGAGGGACATTATGCAGGCAAGCTCATTCAGGATGCGGGCTTGCAGGGCGTTGCGGTCGGCGGGGCCGAAGTGTCGAGGAAGCATGCGGGGTTCGTGGTGAACACGGGAGGCGCTACCGCCGAGGATGTTCGAGGGCTGATCGGGCTGGTCCGCGATTCCGTGTTCGACGAGTCGGGCGTGCTGTTGGAGCCCGAGGTTCGCATGTGGGGCTTCGATCGGTAGCAGAGCCGCTTCGCTTCCGTCCGACTTACGCGGGCTGGGCATAGACGAGGGTCCTTTCGTTTTCGGGGCTCATCCGGTAACTGCAGGTGCAGAATGTGAACAGCTGCCTGGTTGCGGGATGGGCCTCGTCTTCGTCGAGGACGAAGGCAGCACCCTCCCGCACCGTTGCAAGATACTCTGAAAATGCGTCCCCATCGGAAAACCGCAGGAGCTTCTCGGGGTTCGAGCCCGGCATGGTTCTTGCCCCGAATACGCTGAGGACGCGGACCTCGTCGCGCGAGAGCAGGTACACGGTGCGATGATCTCGGGCGAAGCCGATATCGGCGTACCGGGAGAAGTCGGCGAAAAGACGGTCGGACCATCCCATGTTATGCCCGCTTATCACCACGTGCCGGGCGTCGAGGCCCTCGGCGGCGCAGGCGGCGTCCAGGTAGGGGCATCCCGCCGGATCGGGGTGGCCCCACGCATCGTGGTCGAGGTAGAACAGCGGATCGGATAAGGGGGCCTGCGCCACCGGATAGCTGATATGCGTTCCGGGAACGTGGATCCATGCGACGATGTCGGGGTTCGCTGCGCTCCAGGCGTCCCAATCGACGACGGGGACGCCGCCTGCCCCGTCCGCCCCGCTGCCTTCCCCGCGAACTTGCTCGGCTATCGGCGCGAACCAGCCGCTTTCGGCGGAGGGGTCGTCGGGCCGAGGGGGCGATGATGCAAGGTCGCTTGCCAACGGCGCGAGGAACACCGCCGAAAGGAGCGCCGCCGACGTTATCCCGATCGTCGCCGATGCCCATTCGAGCTTTCGGGAGGTCGGCGTCGGGCCGAGCCGCCGCGCAGCTCGGCCCTCGACGGGTCTTCGCCGCCGCTTATCTGCGGCGCGGTATCTTAAGCGCGCCACCCGACATGCGCCTCCTTTTCAGCTCGCAGGTCAAGAAGACGGACCCGCATCCGACCGCGATCAGGCCGAGGAGCCCGGCGACCCACCAATACGGGATCAGGGCGTTGCCCGTCTTGTCGAAGGGCTTCCCGTCGCCGCGATCGTCCTTTGCCGGCTCGTCTCCTTTGGCGATGAGATGGCGCGTCGTGTTCGAGGTGTTCGGCAGGGGGTCGCCCTTCTTCCAACCGGGTTGATAGCGCACCTGGTTGTCGAGGTGGTCGATGCTCCCTTCCGGGTTTTCGCTGACGCGCACCGTGAAGGAGAGCGTGGTTGCAGATCCGGGTTCTATCCTGTCGATAATCCAGCTCACAGTGCGGCTCGATGCGTCGAAGGAGGCGGAGTGTCCGTCGGGGAGACCGCCTTCGACCAGCTCGCATCCGTCGGGGAGGGGGTCTTCGACGCGCACTTGGCTTGCGGCGTCGCTGTCAGGCGACCCTTTATGGGAGACGTCGATGAAATACGTTATGGTGTCGCCTGGTTTCACGAGGGTTCCGGAGCGGGGGTCCGATCGCTTCACGACATGGAGCTGGGCGGGTGCATGCGCTTTCTCCGCGACGGGGTGGACGGTGGTGCTGGTCGCGTTGTTCGGCTGCCCGTTTGCGGGATCTCCCGGCTTCGTCGAGGGGTCGCAGCCGCCGTAAAACGCGGTGTTCAGGATGACGGATCTGTTCTGAGCGGCCTCTTTCGATACCGTTGCGCGGAATCTCAGCTCGATTCTCTTGTGCGGCGGAAGGCTCGGCACGGTCCACTCCACGTATGCCCCGCTGCGATCCGACGCCTCGACGTAGGCGCCTTGCGCAGTTGCCGAGCCCTCGACGTAGGAGGCTCCTTCGGGGACGGGATCGCGTACGAGGGTGCGGGCGCTGGGGGCGCTTCCCGTGTTTTCCACCGTGACGAGATACTCGATCTCGTCGCCGGCTTTCACGGGCGTCCCCGAAGCCGGAACCGAATGCTTCTGCGCGGTGACGAGGTCTCCCGTTGTGGGAACGATATCGGGGGTCACGGGGGGAGACGGCGGCTGGGGCGGATCGATCGGCTGGGGAGGCTCGGGCCTCTCTATCCGCACCGACCCCTTCGCATCTGCGCGGTGCCGGTTGATGAGCGTTTCGGCGGTGTTCTCGACCGTGGAGGCCTCGGCATCGCCTTTCGCCGACGTTTCGATGACCAGATGGTACGTTTCTCCCGCGAGCGGCATGGAGCCGGCGAGCCAGGCCGGGTCGAACCGGTACGAGAGCTCTTTGCGCTCTGCGTTCCATTCCAGCTTCCCGGCGGCGCCGGTCACATCTTCTTTCTTGCCGTTTTGCTCCTTCACGACTTTGGCGGCTCGGTATTCCAGTGCATCGGGCAGATGATCGACGATTTCGAAGCGCCTGTACCTGCTGAGGACGTCTTCTCCGAGCGTGCCCACCTTCTGGCTGACATCCCATACGACGGGCTGGCCCGCAACGACGGTTTCCCGATCGGCCGTTTTCTGCGGCGCGGGAGGGGCTCCGGCTCCAAGGCTGGCGCTTGCGAAGCTGAACCAGCCGGTGAACGGGGCTTTGACGGTGAACCGCCCGTCTTGATACAGGGTGACGGCGTTTTTGGTGTACGTGGGCTTTCCCAGATGGTCCTCGAATTCGTTGCTGACGGGGTAGGCGTGGATGTACTCGGTGCCCCCTATCGTCACGGATTTCGTCCTCATATTGGTCTGCTGCGACAGGGCGATCTTTTTCGTGTCCTTTGCGGGAACGAGGACGCTTTCCGAGCAGATGTCGCCCGATGCGGGAAGGTCGGGATAGTCTTCGACCTTGGAGGGGGGATAGTAGTTGAGGGAGCAGAAGGTTAGGTAGCTGCCCGACAACTCGACGGGCCGCTTGTCCGAGCAGTAGAAGAACTCGATGCTCATGTCGGTGTCGCGCATGTTGAACAGATACCCTCCCGCGTAGAGCAGGTCGGGAAGCTGGATGACGGGACAGTCCAGCTTGGGCCAGATCTTGACGTACGTGCCGGCGATGGAGAACCTCGCGCCGATAGGCTCGTTCTCGTACACGCCGACGCAGGGGTACTCGAAGGTGGCCGAGATCTTGTCGCCCGGCTTCCAGGTGCGCCCCTCGAACTCGAACGTGGTTCCCTGCGTGGCGAAGTCGTCGCATCCGAAGAAGCTGTGGAGGCCGCCTCTGAGGATGGGGAGCGTGGCTTCGCCTCCGACCAGCTCGTCGTTCGCGTACAGTTTGGCGACATGGGTGGTTTTGCTGGCCGCAGGTTGGCTGTCGACGAGTCGCGCGGGCTGCCTCACGTTCATATGGTGTTCGGCGATGGAGGGATCGGACGAAAGTCCCGTCGATATGACCAGGGGGTTTCGTGCGTTTCCGTTATCGGCCTGGACGGTTTCTATCGGTACGGTCACGCAGAGCCCTTCCGGGACGGCGGAGGGGGCTGCCCATGCGGCAACCGCGACAAGCGAGGCGGCCAGGAACGCGGCGAGGCGCCGCTGCGGAGGGTGTTTCGCGCGCTGTGCCGACAGGGTGTCCGATCGTCTCATAAGGGCTCCTAACGTAGTTGTTGCGTCTCCGAATGACGACAGGCTAGAAGCCCGTTCTATCGGCGGGCCATCGGGCTTGAGGTCGATTCCCAACCGATCGCCTTTCGCGATGCGGTCGGTTTTCGGCGGGATCCGACGAAAACTGCTTTCGCTTTCGGGCGCTCCCAACTGTCCGCTTATCGGTTTATCCCCGCATTTGATCAAGACGGGCGCAGACAGTGCGTTCGTCTCGGTACAATGGGTCGGTTAAGACCCCGCCTTAACGGCGGTGCGGCACGACATGAAGGAGATCCCATGTGCGGAATCGTTGGGTATACCGGCTCTCGGCAGGTTGCGGGCATCTTGCTTGAAGGTTTGAAGCGGCTCGAGTACCGCGGTTACGATTCGGCGGGCGTCGCGGTTGAAAACGAGGGCTCGCTGCACGTGGTTCGCCGCAAGGGCCGTGTTGCCGAGCTCGAATCCGCCGTGAAGCAAAGCGAAGTGGTGGGAACCTGCGGTATCGGGCACACCCGCTGGGCCACCCACGGCCGCCCCAGCGAAGCGAACGCCCATCCCCATGCCTCCAACGACGGGCGCATCGCAGTGGTGCACAACGGCATCATCGAGAATTTCGCCGAACTGCGCGACGACCTGGCATCTCGCGGCTACGCATTCGGCAGCGACACCGATACCGAGACCGTCGCCCATTTGGTGGAAGACGCCTACGAGGGCGACCTTTTGGCCGCCGTGCGCACCGCGACCGAACAGGTCGTCGGTTCTTACGGGCTGGCGGTGACCTGTGCCGACGAGCCGGGCGTCATCGTGGCGACGCGCAAGGACTCCCCCCTCATCGTGGGGAAGGCCGAGGACGGGTGCTACGTGGCCTCCGATGCGATCGCGATGATCGACGCGACGCGCGACGTGGTGGTTCTCGAGGACGGCTGGTTCGTCCGGATGGACGGGGACGCCATCGAGTTCTTCGACGGGGCGCTGAACCCCATCGAGCCGACGGTGACGCACATCACCTGGGATATGGACGTCGCCGAGAAGGGCGGATACCCCGACTTCATGCTGAAGGAGATCCACGAGCAGCCGCGCGTCATCCGCGATACGTTGGCCGGGCGCCTGGTGAACGGCCGATTGGAAATCGACGAGCTGGGCATGAGCCCCGAGGAGCTGGACCTGATCGATCGCGTGTACGTGATCGCATGCGGGACGAGCTACCATGCGGGGCTGGTGGCAAAGGAGCTGATCGAGGGCTGGGCGCGCATCCCCACCGAGGTGGAGGCTGCAAGCGAGTTCCGTTACCGCAACCCCATCATCACGCCCACCACGCTGGTGGTGGCGGTGTCCCAGTCGGGCGAGACGGCCGACACGCTCGCGGCGATCCGCGACGCCCGTGTGAAGGGCGCGCGCGTGTTCGGCATCACCAACGTTTTGGGCTCTCCCGTTGCGCGCGAATCCGACGGCGTGATCTACACGAAGGCGAACAAGGAGATCGCCGTGGCGTCGACCAAGTCCTTCCTCGGTCAGATCGTGAGCCTTACGCTGCTTGCCCTGCTGCTGGCCCAGGCCAAGGGGAAGCTCAAGATGAACCAGATCCGCCTGCTCTTCCGCGAGCTGGCCGATACCGCCGAGCAGGTCGAATGGATTTTGGCCCACGCTGACGAGGTGAACGAGGCGGCGCGCGCCTGCGCCGAGGCCCGCTCCGCCCTGTTCGTGGGCCGCGGCATGGGGGCGGCCATTGCGCGCGAGGGTGCCCTGAAGCTGAAGGAGATCAGCTACCTGCACGCCGAGGCGTACCCGGCCGGCGAGATGAAGCATGGTCCGATTGCGCTTATCGACGAGGGATTCCCCGTAATCGTTGTCGCGACGAAGAGCCCCGTGTACGATAAGACCGTCTCCAATATGCAGGAGAGCAAGGCGCGTGGGGCGACCATCATCGCGATCGCCACGGAAGGCGACGAGGACATCAAGGCTCATGCCGACCACGTCATCTACATTCCGAAGGTGCGCGACGCGTTCTCGGCGATCACGGCGAGCGTTCCTTTGCAGCTGCTGGCCCGCACCATCGCCGTTATGCGCGGGTGCGACGTCGATCAGCCCCGCAACCTTGCAAAATCGGTGACGGTCGAGTAAGGAACACATGGGCGAAAACGAGCGAACGGCGGCCGGCGACATCGGAGCCGAGATGCAAACGCGCGAAGAGGCGCTCGAGGCCGTTGCGCGCCAATCGGCTTCGTTCGCCGACGGCACGGTGGGTCTGGGCGTCGATATCGTCGAGATCGACCGCATACGCCGGATCCTCAAAAGGAGCCCGGCGTTTTCGAAACGGGTCTTTTCGGACGAAGAACGCGCGTACTGCGAAGGGTCGTCCATCCCCGCCACCC
The DNA here is from genome assembly GCF_000814825.1 of Berryella intestinalis. Classification (NCBI taxonomy): domain Bacteria; kingdom Bacillati; phylum Actinomycetota; class Coriobacteriia; order Eggerthellales; family Eggerthellaceae; genus Berryella; species Berryella intestinalis. Next base: position 1,775,233 of record NZ_CP009302.1, on the reverse strand, counting down.
ATTTCGCGCTGCGTTTCGCCGCGAAGGAAGCGGTGGTCAAGGCGCTGGGCACCGGGTTCTCGCGCGGCATAGGCGTGCGCGACATCGAGGTGGGGCGCCTGGCTTCGGGCAGGCCCTGCGTCAAGCTGTACGGCGCGGCGAAAGAGGTGGCCGACGAGCTTGGCGTGCGCGAGATGCCCTTGTCCCTTTCGTTCACCCATACCGACGCGGTGGCGTGCGCTCTGGCCATCACCGAGCGCTCGGTGCGCGTCGCCGAGGAGCGCGTCGATCAGAAACGGCAGCTTGCGCGCAAATTCAAGGAGACGCGCAAGATCCTGGACGAGCTGTAGCCATGGGCTGCTTGCCGGACAGCCCGGATCGCGAAAGGCCGCGGCCGATGGGATTTACGATCGGGCGGGCCGCCGACCTGCTGCCGTTTCCCGCCTCCGACACGCACAAGTACGCGCGGGGGAAGGTCGTCGTGGTGGCCGGCAGCCCGCGATATCCCGGTGCGGCGGTCCTGGCGGCGCGCGCCGCCCAGCGGATGGGCGCCGGATACGTCGAGGCGGTCGTGTCCGCCCCGGCCGTTCTGCCCGTTCGGATAGCAGGCCCCTCGCTGGTCGTGTCCGATCGGGGCGAATGGGATCCCCCGGTTTTGGAATCGGGTCCGGGAAGGCCGCTGGCGGTGCTGGTGGGGTGCGGGTTCGATGCCGCAGGCGATGCCGGGGAGTGCGGCCGCCTGCTTCGGCTTGCGCTCGATCGGGCCGCGTGCCCCGTGGTCGTCGATGGCGGGGCCCTCGGTCTGGCGGCATGCGACGAGATGCGGCGCGCGCTGCGTCTCCGAGCGGGCAGGGGGGTCGCCACGGTGCTCACGCCCCATGCGGGCGAAGCCGCGCTTCTGGCCGAGGCGGCCGGGCTTCCTGGCGATTTTCTGTCAGACCCTCCGTGGAGGTTCTGCGAGCGCCTGGCGCAAGCTTATAGTGCCATAGTGTGCCTGAAGGGCCCCGACACCTTCGTTTCGGACGGAAGCGAAACGTATGCGATCGATCAGGGAGGGCCCGAGCTGGCGAAGGCGGGGACGGGGGATGTCCTTGCGGGAATGGCGGCGGCGCTTTCGGCGCAGCGGCAGGGGGATGTCCTGTGCGCGGTTACGACGGCTGCGCTGCTCCATGCGGAGGCCGGGCGCCTCGCGGCCGATCGGCGGACCTCGATCGGCGTGATCCCCGAAGATGTGATCGACGAGCTGGGCTCGGCCATCCAGCGGGTGGCTTCTTTTCGATAGGAAGGCGTTTCAGGTGAGCGACGAAACCTTGGACCTGTTCGACGGCGGCGAGACGGAGGGCAAAGAGCAGGTGCGCGAGCGCATCGAGGCGCTGCGGCGCGAGGTCGAGCACCATACCTACCTGTACTACGCCAAGGACGCCCCCGAGATATCGGACGCGGCGTTCGACTCGCTCATGCGCGATCTGCGCGAACTCGAGGCGGCGAACCCCGAGTTCTTCGACCCGTCGTCGCCCACCCAGCGCGTGGGCGGGTACGTGGGCGACCAGTTCGCCCCGGTTCGGCACGAGAAGCGCATGTATTCGCTGGACAACGCCATGGATCTTGCCGAGCTCGACGCATGGTTCGACCGCGTCGAGGAGTTCTTCGGAGAGCTTCCGGCGCTGAACTGCGAGCTGAAGATCGACGGTTCCGGTATCGCACTCACCTACGAGGACGGGGTCCTGGTGCGCGCTGCGACGCGCGGGGACGGCACCACGGGCGAAGACGTTACCGTGAATGTGCGTTCGATCAGGGACGTTCCCTTGCGCCTGAGGGCGGAGGGCCTGGAGGGGGTAGCCCGCGAGGGATCCCTCGAGGTGCGCGGCGAGGTGTACATGCCCAAATCGAGCTTCGAATCCCTCAACCGCGCGGCGGAAGAAGAGGGGCGCCCGGCGTTCGCCAACCCGCGCAACGCCGCTGCGGGCAGCCTGCGGCAGAAAGACGCTGCGGTGACGGCTTCGCGCGACCTGTCGACGTTCGTCTACGCCATCGCCGACGAATCGTCCGTGTCGGCGGCGGGTCAGTCCGATCTGCTCGCGTGGATGGGCGAGTCGGGCTTTCATGTGAACCCCGACGTCGAGCGCTGCTCGTCGAGAGGCGAGGTGAGGGAATTCTGCGAACACGCGCTCGAACTGCGCGAATCGCTTCCCTACGAGATCGACGGCGTGGTGGTGAAGGTCGATTCGTTCGCCTTGCAGACGGCTATGGGGTTCACGTCGCGTGCGCCGCGCTGGGCCATCGCCTACAAGTTCCCGCCCGAAGAGAAGACCACGGTCCTGCGCGATATCACCGTCCAGGTGGGCCGCACCGGCAAGCTGACGCCGGTGGCAGAGCTCGATCCCGTCGTGGTCGCCGGCTCCACGGTGGCGCGGGCCACGCTGCACAACGAAGACGAGGTGGTCCGTAAGGACGTGCGCATCGGCGATACCGTGGTGATCCGCAAGGCCGGAGACGTCATCCCCGAGATCCTCGGCCCCGTGGCGTCCCTGCGCCCCGGGAGCGCCGTTCCGTGGCGCATGCCCGAGGCGTGCCCGAGCTGCGGAAGCGCGGTCATTCGCGAAGAGGGAGAGGTCGACTACCGCTGCATCTCCATCGACTGCCCCGCCCAGTCGGTCGAGCGCCTGATCCACTGGGTGGGCAGGGGCGCGCTCGACATCGACGGCATGGGCGAGGAGATCGTGGGGCGCTTGGTGGAAGTGGGCCGCGTGACCGACGTCGCCGACTACTACACGCTCGACGAGGACGAGCTGGCCGCACTGGACATGGGGCGCCTCAACAAGGAGGGGCAGCCCATCCGGTTGGGCCGTACGGTGGCGAAGAAGCTGGTCGACCAGATCGACCAGAGCAGGCTCCGCCCGCTTGCGCGCGTCTTGTTCGGCCTGGGGATACGGCATGTGGGAAAGGCCACGGCCGAGACGATCGCCGCAGCGTACGGGACCATCGACGCGCTGATGGAGGCGACCGAGGAGGATCTGGCGGCGGTCGAGGGCGTGGGCCCCAAGATAGCCCACAGCATAAGCGCGTTTCTCCATACGCCGAAAAACGCCGAGGTGATCGCGCGGCTTCGCAAGAACGGCGTGGTGATGGCCGATGAGCCGGCCGACGGGGGAAACGAGCTTGCCCAGACCCTGGAGGGGCTGACGTTCGTGCTGACTGGAGCGCTGGTCGAGTCGGGCATGACGCGCGACGAGGCGGCCAGCGAGCTGAAGGCGCGCGGCGCGAAGGTGTCTTCGAGCGTCTCGAAGAAAACGAGCTACGTCATCGCAGGCGAGGCGGCCGGATCGAAATACGACAAGGCGGTCTCTTTGGGCGTGCCCGTGCTGGGGGAGGCCGATCTCATGACCATCATCGAGACGGGGAACCCTCCCGCCGCATCGTGATGTCCGCTCCTTAATTTATTCTACTAGAGAATAGTTTCGATTGACTATTATCCTCGTTCTGGGGATACTTAACCATGCAATAGCGGAGGTCGGATCCGCATCCGACCCCATTTGGGGGAAGCAAAACCAGAGGAGGACATCGAATGAAGAAGCGTGCGCTCGTTGCGGTGGCGTGCTCGGTCGCATTGGCCGGAGCCCTCGCGTTGACGGGGTGCGCCGGCACGGGATCGTCGGCGGGTTCGTCGGACCAGAAGTCGGATTCGTCTGCCCAGCCGGTCCAGCTCACCGTGTTCGCGGCTAACTCGCTGGAGAAGGCCCTGCCCGAGGTTCAGGCGCTGTATACGGCCAAGACGGGCGTGACGTTCGCCGACACGCAGTTCAAGGCTTCGGGTGACCTGGTCAGCCAGCTGCAGGCCGATTCCAAGGCGGCCGACGTCCTCATCACCGCCTCTACGGCCACGATGGACACGGCCGTCTCCAACAAGTCCGTCGACGAGTCCACGCGCCTCGATATGTTCAAGAACGACCTCGTGCTGGTCGCCGCTTCCGGCTCCGGCATCAAGGTCTCTTCGGTGGCCGATCTCGCGGGCGACTCCATCTCGTCGTTCGCCCTGGGCGAGCCCAACGCGGTTCCCGCCGGGAAGTACGCCGTTCAGTCCCTCGAGGCCGCAGGGCTGTGCACCACGGCAACGGATGATGCCAAGAAGATCTCCGTGACGTGGGCCGACACCGTTGCCTCCAAGGTGAACGCCGGCGCCGACAAGGTCGGCACGGTCGCCAAGTACGTGGCGAGCGGCCAGGCCCAGGTCGGGTTCGTCTACAGCTCCGACGTGTACCGCTACGACGGCATCGAGGCCATCTTCACGGTTCCGGCCGACACCCACAAGGCCATCAAGTATCCGGGGGCCGTGTGCGCCGACACTGCGAATTCCCAGGCGGCAGCCGACTTCCTGAAGTTCTGCATGGAGGACGTCGAAGCTCAGAAGGTGTTCTCGAAATATGGTTTCGAGCTTGCCGCGTAGATCGGCGGTCGGTTCTCGAGAGGATCCGAAGCACCGGCATCTCGCCGGTGCTTCTTCTGTACAGGGAGGACTCGTGCGTAGTTGTTCAACGGGGCGCTCGGCAGCCCGTGCGATCGGCAGGTTGGTCGCCGTCGGATTGACGGCCGCCTTCCTCGCGGCCGCATGCGCTTCGACCGCGTGCGCCGACGAGACTCCCGTCGGGGGAGCCTCGTCGGCGCGGATCGCGTCGGCGTCGGGCGAGGCGGATTCGCCCGCAGTGTTCGCGGACGCGGAGGGGCGGCCCCTTTCCGCAGGTACGGGCGATGCATCCGAAGTGGAGGGCGTCGTGTCGGTGTCCGAGGACTTCTCCGCCTCCACGCTCGAGCATTGCGATTTCGGGATCGAGTCGTTTTCCCGGCAGAACAAGGGGACCAACCGCGCCGTGGGCGGGGTCTCGATAGGGTACCGGTGGCCCATGGCCTCCGAGCGCGCCTTCGCTCTCGTTGCAACCCGTGATGCGGTCATCGTCTACGTTCCCGCTTCGGTCGCCTCCGAGCTGGGCGTAGACATCTCCGACAAGCGCTTCCAAAGCCGCTTCCTCGCGCAGGTCGAAGCGCTCGACCGGGGTGCGTCGAGCGGCGGGGCGCTCATCGATCCTTCGGGAAAGACGTGCTATTTCACCAGCAGCAAGACGGTGCTGGCGGGTGCGTTTTCGTACGGGTTCGCCCAGGAGGCGGAAGGGAGCTTCTACGCGACCAGCCGCCTGGACGGCTCCGACGACGGAAGCGCGGGCGGCCTGTTCATGGAGACCGGCCTGCTGAAACCTGCAGCCGATGTGATCGTGGTCGAGAAGCCCGAGGGCGCTGCGGCGGTCGCGGCGTTCTTCTCGTCCCTCGACTGGAGCCCTCTGTGGGTGTCGCTGCGCACGACGGGCGCCGCCATCGTGTTCATCTTCATCCTGGGCCTGTTCGCGGCATGGGCGACCATGAGGGTCTCCGATCGGCTGAAGGGCGTCTTGGACACCCTGTTCACTGTTCCCATGGTGCTTCCCCCGACGGTATGCGGCTTCCTGCTGCTCCTTCTGTTCGGAAACTCCACGGCGACGGGCCGTTGGCTCATCGAGCACGGCATCGACGTGGTGTTCACCTGGCAGGCGGCGGTCATCGCCTGCGTGGTGGTGGGCTTTCCCATGATGTACCGCACGGTGCGCGGGGCCTTCGAGAACCTCGACGCGGCCATGCTGGATGCGGCCCGGACGCTGGGGTGGGGCGAGGCGAAGGTGTTTTTCCGCCTCATGCTGCCTTTGGCATGGCCCTCCATCGCGGCGGGAACGGTGCTCGCGTTCGCGCGCGCCATGGGCGAGTTCGGCTGCACCCTGTTCTTCGCGGGAAACTATGCGGGGATCACGCAGACCATCCCCATCGCCATATACTTCGACTGGATGGGCGGCAAGTCGGATGTCGCCCTGTTCTGGGTGCTGGTGGTCATCGTCTTGTCGTTTTTGGTGATCCTCCTCATCAACGTGTACTCGTCGCGCACGCAGCGCTTCAAGAAGAGGTTGGGGGATTAGCGTGGCCATTTCGATCGACATACGCAAGAAGCTCGATGCGTTCACGCTCGAGGCGGCGTTCGAGGCGGGAAGCGAGACCCTCGGGCTTCTGGGGGAAAGCGGCTGCGGGAAGTCGATGACGCTGCGCTGCATCGCCGGCGTCGAGACCCCCGACGAGGGCAAGATCGTCGTCGACGGAACCGTGTACTTCGATTCGGCCGCTGGGATCGACCTGTCCGCCCAGCAGCGCAAAACCGCGCTGCTGTTCCAGAATTACCTGCTGTTTCCCCATATGACCGTCGAGCAGAACATCGCGGCGGGCATGGGGAAGGCGACGCGCGCCGAGCGGGACCGGGCCGTGGCCGAGCAGGTGCGCCGGTTCGCGTTGGCGGGTTTGGAGAAGCGCTATCCGCTCCAGCTTTCGGGCGGTCAGCAGCAGCGCGTGGCCCTGGCCCGCATGCTGGCGGCCCAACCGGGCATCCTCATGCTGGACGAGCCGTTCTCGGCCCTCGACCCGCACCTTAAGGCGGGGCTCGAGCAGAACCTCTCGCTTCTGTTCGATCGGTTCGAGGGGACGGTCCTGTACGTGAGCCACGACATCGACGAGGCCATCCGCCTGAGCGATCGGATCGCGGTCATCGAGCAGGGTAGGATCAAGGAGCTGTCAACATCGTCCGACTTGGTCGATTCGCCCAAATCCGTCGCCTCGCTCAAGCTTTCGGGCTGCAAGAACATCGTTTCGGTCGAGCGCGCCGCAGATGGCAGGATACGGGTCCCGGCATGGGGTGTCGAACTCGACGTTGATCGCCCCCTTCCTTCCCGAATCGGGAAGGCGGGTGTGCGGGCGTTTCGCATCGAACGGGCCGAAGGACCGGGCGTCAACTGCTTCCAGGTGAGGGTGAAGCACGCAATCGATTCCCGCTTCGACCGAACGTGCCTGGTCGATCTGGTGGGCAAGGAGGGCTCGGCCTGTCCTCTCGCAGAGGACGGCGAGCTTCTGTCCGAAAGCGATCTGGTGTGGCGCATAAGCAAGCTGGCTGAACACGAGGAGCGCCTGCCTCGGCCGGGCGATGTGCTGTGGGTGCGCATCCCTCCCGAGCAGATCTACGTCGTCTCCGATTAGCGTCAGAGCCTCGCGGGACGGACGGCCCCGTTTCGGGCCGTCCGTCCCGCGAACCGTGACGAACGGCAACGAATCGGTTTCGCCATCCTTACCGTGACGTGATTATGCGCACCCAAGAATGAATCGCGCGGCGGGTCGCGTATACTGGCGCGTAAGAATCGAGGGAGCCATGAAAGACGGACACGGCCGAACAATCGACTACCTGCGCATCTCGCTGACGGATCGGTGCAATCTCCGCTGCATCTACTGCATGCCGGAAGAGGGCATCGATCTCATCGAGCATGAGGACATACTGCGCATCGAGGAGATCCAGCGCATCGTTCGGGTCGCGACGCGTATCGGCATAAAGAGCGTCAGGCTCACCGGCGGAGAGCCCACTGTCCGCCGCGGCATCGAAGATCTGATCGGCGATATCGTTTCGCTGCCTGAGATCAGGAACGTGTCGCTCACCACCAACGGGATCCTGCTGCCCAAGATGGCGCGCCGGCTGAGGGAGGCGGGGCTTTCGCGTGTGAACATCTCGCTCGACACGCTCGATAGACGGCAATATGCCCAGATCACGCGCCGCGATCGCCTTCCCGAGGCGCTTGCGGGCATCGATGCCGCCCTGGAAGCGGGCCTCGACCCGGTGAAGATCAACGCGGTCACGGTGCGCAGCCTGAACCAGGATTACTTCGACTTCGCCAAGATGTCGATCGAGAGGCCCCTGCACGTCCGCTTCATCGAGTACATGCCGGTGGGCGAAAGCGCCGGCTTCGATGGCTTGGGCTGGGGCGAGCGGGATGTCTATCCCAGCGAGCAGCTGGTCGCAGACATCAACGCGCGAGCGGTCGAGCGGGGGTTCTTGCCGCTTGAGGCCCTCGACGGCGCGAGCGGTCCGATCGGGTGGGGTCCGGCCCGCTACTTCTCGTTTTCGGGGGCGAAGGGCACGGTGGGGGTGATTTCGCCCCGGTCGCGGCATTTCTGCGGGGATTGCAACCGCTTGAGGCTGACGGCTGACGGGAAGCTGCGGCCCTGCCTGTTCTCCGATCGCGAGTTCGACGTGCGCGCCGCTTTGCGCACCGGGGGAGAGGAGGCCGTGTATGCGGTATTCCTCGAGGCGCTGGGCGAAAAGCCCGACGATCACCACGATCGGGTCGGCACCGAGCGCGGTATGAGCCAGATCGGGGGGTAGGTCCGTTTTCGCAGGCGTTCCGACACCCCGTGGGCCACGGGCGCGGGGCCTGCCGTCACATCCGTTTCCAGAAGCGAGGAGCATCATGTCCGAACAGCAGCTTACCCATATCGACGACAAGGGCGACGTCCGCATGGTGGACGTGTCCGAGAAGGCCGACACCCAGCGCGTCGCCGTTGCGGAGGGGTTCATCTCCATGCGTCGGGAAACCCTCGACCTCATCGTCGAGGGCAGAGCCGCCAAAGGAGACGTTTTGGCGTGCGCCCGCGTCGCCGGCATCATGGCGGCCAAGCAGACCAGTTCGCTCATCCCGATGTGCCATCCTCTGAACATCACCAAAGCGAAGGTGGAGTGCACGCCGGTCGGCCCCGGGGCGCGCGATGACGGCAGGACGGGCATCCATGTCCTGGCGACGACGGGCGTCACCGGCAAGACCGGCATCGAAATGGAGGCGCTCACGGCGGCCGGCGTGGCCTGCCTCACCGTCTACGACATGTGCAAGGCGGTCGATCGCGGCATGGAGATCGGAGAGATCCGCCTTCTGCGCAAGGAAGGCGGCAAGACCGGTCTGTGGGAGCGCGACCCCGAGAAATCGTAGCGCTTGCCGTCGGGCGGCCGTCAGCGTCCCTCATTTGTTATACGCGCTTTACTTTATCGCCATCCGATGGTAGGTTAGCTGCGAGTACGGTTCGACTATCGAAGGCGTCGGGGTTTCGTCGGCGCTACATTTGGAGCGCTTATGCTAGACACACAGACCGCCCAGGCTGAAAACGGGGTCTCTCGGTGCCGGGCGGTTCGGTGCGCTTGGGCTGCCCTGGGCTTTCTCTGCTTCGGGCTTGCGGTAATCGGGTTCGTGGTGCCGCTCATCCCCTGCACTCCGTTCCTGCTGGTGTCCGCCTTCTCCTTCGCGCGCAGTTCGGAGCGGCTCGATCGGTGGTTCAAAACCACCAGGCTCTACCGCATGGTGCTGGAGAATTACGTCGCCAAGAAAACCATGACGCTGAAGGCCAAGCTCACCCTGCTCGTGCCGGTGACGATGCTTCTGGCCTTCGCCTTCGCGATGATGGGCTCCGCGCCCGTCGGACGCGCTATCGTGGCCGTCGTCTGGGTCGGCCACATCGTGTACTTCGGCTTCATCGTGAAGACCGAGAAAAGCGCGTCGTAGCCCGCCGTTTCCTCAGCGCGGCGCTTTTTCGCCCCCGTTTCGAAAAAAATAGCTCAATATGGGTCAGGAAACGCTCCCCCGATCCGTTTCGTAAGTGAAAGCGGAAATGCGAGGCGGCAACCGCAGGGCGGGCGGTCCTTTCGGGCCGGGGCGCCCTTGCGGCTGCGGCGAAGGAGGTAGACGGTGGGGCTGGGCGAGGAGCGCGACGACGAGGCGAGGGCCCGGCGGGCGGTGTCGCTGTACGCCAACCTTATCCTGAGGCTGTCGTATACCTATCTGGGATCGTCCCATGACGCAGAGGATGTGTGCCAGGTGGTTCTCATGAAGCTTCTGAACTGCGACACGCCGTTTCGGGATGCGAACCACGAGAAATCGTGGGTGATACGGGTGGCGTCGAATGCGTGCAAGGATCTTCTGAGATCGCGTCGCAGCGCACGGATCGTGGCGTTGGGCGAGGTGCCCGAAGTGGCCGCTCCCGAACCGGACGAGGCGTACCGCGAAGTGCTCGATCACATGATGGGGCTTCCCCTCGGGTACCGCGAGGCGCTGTTCCTCCACTACGTCGAAGGCTATTCGGCCGCCGAGATTTCCCGCATGCAGGGCAAGTCGGAATCTGCCGTGTTCAAGGCGCTGAGCCGCGGGCGGCAGATGATCCGCGAAGCGATCGAGGGAGGATGCGATGAACGATCCTAGGATGGGCGGTTTCGCCGAGCGCGAGGGCGAGGCGATCAGGGAGGCGTTTGAGGGCCTGTCGTTTTCCGACGAGCAGAAAGAGCGGCTGGCGCAGCGGCTCGCCGCGGGGGCGCCGTCGGCGAAGATCCTGCGGTTCTCGCCGGCGAAGCGGCGCTATCGCTTCGCCGTGGCCGCGGCAGTGGTCGCCGCGATGGCCCTGGGAGGCGGCGCCTATGCGGCGGCCGGAGGACTCGTCGGCGTCCAGCAGTTCGCCGACCGCGTGTTCAACGGAGCCCCGGCGCAGACCGAGCTGCTGGGCACGGTGGGCCATCCCGTCGGGGCCTCTGCGCAAAGCGGGGGCGTAACCGTCACGGCCGATGCGGTGATGGGCGACGCGCACGGATACGCGGTGGTGTACAGCATCAGCCGCGACGACGGCAGGCCCTTCGAAGGCGTCGAGCCTCTCGAAAACGGCCTTCTCCCCCTCGGATTCGACTATGCGGACCTGAACGTGGTCGGAATGAGCGGGGCGTACGGCGAATCCTATTTTTACGACGAAGATCCGTCCGACAACGCGATCCAGTACGTTGAGAAGATGACGGTCGATTCGCCCGCCGGGGGCTTGGTGGGCAAGACCCTGCGCAGCTCGTTTAAGGGCTTGTTCATCCTTCCCGCAGACGGGCAGCGTCGCTACCTGGCGGAAGGGGTGTGGGAATTCGGGTTCGAGCTGCTGTATTCCGACGCTTCGGTTTCGTTTCCCGCCGGACAGAGCATAGCCGTATCCGAGGGGGCGGCTACGCTGAGGGAGCTGTCGGTGTCTCCGATTGCGCTGTACCTTTCGTGGGAGGAAGCCTCGGCGCCCGACCCGGACGCCGACACTATGCCCGCGCCCGACGTGAAGGTGGTCATGAAAGACGGCAGCGTCGTCGCTTGCGATATCGAGCGCGCCGGCGGTTCCGCGGAACCCGGCGACGGCAAGGTCGTCTGGTCGCGCAACGTGTTCTTCGATCGGATCATCGATCCGAGCCAGGTGGAGTCGGTGCAGGTCGGCGGCGCATCTTTCAAGCCGGTGGCCTGAGGACGGGGCGGCGCCGACGCGCGAGTATAAAAAAGCACCCGGATCGGGTGCGTAACGAGGGGGCTGTGATCAGCCCCCTCTTCGATTTCAAGTGGTGCCCGAGGCGAGAGTCGAACTCGCACGAGTTTCCCCAACGGTTTTTGAGACCGCCGCGTCTGCCATTCCGCCACTCGGGCGCAGGGTTGAATTATAGCTCATGAGCCCAACCGATGCGAGCCGGTTCCCGTCATCATAATTTCCAAACGCCGGCTTCGCCGAAGCCGACCCCTTTTGTGCGCCCGGCGCATTCGGGGGGCTCCGTCGGCGTCGGGGCTTGTTCGAGCGCGGCCCGTGCGCCGGGGCGTGAGGGAGCGCGCCTACGCCTTGAACAGGTTGCGCTCGCGGATCTCCTCGCGCACCGTGCGCAGCATGAGGTCGGCGTCGTCGAGGCCCAGGTGCCGCTCTGCTTGGTCGGGAGCGAGGGTTCCGCGCCGCCGCGCCCAGTTCTCCAGCGCGGCCGGCTTCGCGTCGAAGGGCATGAACTGCGTTTCGCGGTCGAGGTTGCGGCAGATGTCCCGCGTGTCGATGGGGATGATGCGCCCGGCCTTGCGCCCTTCGGCATACCCTTTCAGGTTCAGCATGAACCACGAGTCCTCGAAGGCGGCGTTGTGGGCCATGTAGGGATGGGACTCCAGGACCTGGAGCAGCTTCGCCTGGAGTTCGGGGTTCTCGCGCAAAGGCTTTTCGTCCTTCACGTTGTCCCAGGTGATTTTATGGATGTTGGCCAGAGGGACGCCTTTTTGCTCGTACTCGGCGGGAAGCCCGCAGAACAGGCTGGCCGCTCCGTACGGCTCGGCGTCGGCTTTGAGCTCCATCAGCTCCCATCCTATGTTGATGATGCGGCCCCGATCGGGATGGCGCGAGGTGGTCTCGATGTCGATGCCCACCACGGTTCCGCACATGCCGTTTCCCCCGGCGTAGGCCGTGGCGATGGGCTGGCGGCGCTGGACGGTTTCCTTCAAGACGGTTTCGGGCCGGCAGCGGCGCAGCTTGGCGATGGCGCGCACCAGGTCGTCGTCGGACAGCCCGCGGGACAGGTTCAGCCCGCGCATGCGCTCGACACGGTCGCTTTCCAGCTGATCGGCCAGCTCTCGGTTGCGATCGGCCAGTTCCAGCACGAGGTCGAACCCGAATCCGGGGTTGTCCTGGGTCATGAAGGCCTCGGTGAGGATCTTGATGGCCTCTTCGTTTTTCGCGCATTCGGTTTCGATCGCCTCGTCTCCGAATGCCAGCAGGAAATCGGGGAAGGCGAAGGCGTTTGCGTGCTCGAGGGCCTGGTCGATGTTCATGGGAATCCCTTCGGTTCGGATGGGCGCGCGGTGCGTCCGCTCGCGGGTTGGTCGGGAATAATCCTAGCACGAGGGATGCCCTCTGGGCCGTTCGCGGTTAATCTAGGCATCGAGTCGATAGATGCGGCGTTCGCGCGGCCTCGTCGTCCGCGTCGCGCGGTTTTGCGCGAAGGCGGGCGCACGGGCGGGGCGGGCGTCGTTGGAACCGAAGCGGAAGGCGGGGACGGCATGGATGAACGCGAGCTGCTCGCGGCGGCGGACGAGTACCTGGAACGGCATTGGGACGATGTGCTGCGCGATATGGGGGAGCTCATCTCCATAGAGAGCGTGGAGGATCTGACGGCCGCGCAACCCGGCGCTCCCTTCGGTCCCGGCCCGCGCGCTGCCTTGACCTGCGCGCTGGACATGGCGGCCGGCTACGGCTTCGAGGTATGCGACTGCGAGGGGTATCTGGGCTACGCCGACGCGGTGGGGCTCAGCGCCACCCAGATCGGCGTGATCGGGCACGTGGACGTCGTTCCGGTGGGGTCCGGCTGGGCGTATCCCCCCTTTTCCCTCACGCGCAAAGACGGGTTTCTCCTGGGGCGCGGCACGAGCGACGACAAGGGGCCGATGGTCGTGGCCTTGCACGCCGCCCGCCTGGTCAAAGACGCGTGCGGTCCCTTGCCCTACACCGTGCGCCTCATGTTCGGGGCCAATGAGGAGACGAACATGAAAGACGTCGAGCACTACCGCGCGCATCATGCCGACCCGGCGTTTCTGTTCACGCCCGACGCGGAGTTCCCCGTTGGATACGGCGAAGCGGGCATCTGCAGCGGGACGGTCGAGGGCCCCGTCATCGAGGGCGGGGACATCGTGGAGTTCGAGGGGGGCGCGGCGGTGAACGCCGTGCCGGGGCAGGCCCGCGCGGTCGTGCGCAGCCCCCGCGCGCTGGCCTCGAGCGGCGAAGTGGAGGCGACGGCACTCGGGGACGGCATGTTCGACCTGTTCGCGCGGGGAAAAAGCGCGCATGCCTCGACGCCGGAGCTGGGACGCAACGCCATCGGGATCCTCGTGGGCTACCTGCTTGAAAACGGGGTGGGAACGCCCGAGGAGCGCGCGTTTCTGGAGTTCGAGCGAAGGCTGCTGTCGGCAAGCGACGGATCGGGCTTGGGAATCGAGGCGCACGATGACGATTTCGGCGACCTCACCTGCGTCGGAGGGGTGGCGTCGCTCGTAGACGGAGACGGGCGTCTGCGCCAGACGATCGACTGCCGGTATCCCACCACGACCTCGGCCGCCCTCATCGCCCAGCGCGTGGCCGCCGCCGCTTGCGAAGCGGGCGCGACCTTCTCGCTCGACCACGATAAGCGGCCGTTTCTGACGAGTCCCGATTCCGAGGCCGTTCAGGCGCTTTTGGGCGCGTACCAGCGCGTGACCGGGCGCGACGACGGGGCTTTCACCATGAAGGGGGGCACCTACGCGCGGCTGTTCACGCGCGCGGCCAGCTTCGGGCCCGAGATGCCCGACGAGGTCCGCCCTGCCTGGGTGGGGACGATGCACGGTCCTGACGAGGGGATAAGCGAGGAAACTTTGAAAGACGCGTTCAGAATTTACGTGTTGTCCCTCGCCGCTCTGATGAAATGCGCCCTGTGACCCACTCCGCTTGCTCTATAATCGGTGTCGTGTAACCAACCGCAGGACAGCCCTTTCGCCCAGGGGCTGGTGTTCGAGGAAGGTCCGCTGTGCTTAAAGCGATTATCGTTGACGACGAGGCCCCTGCCCGTTCCGAGCTCAGGTTTCTGCTTGACGAGCTTGGCCAGACCGAGGTTGTGGCCGAGGCCGCAAGCGTGCGCGAGGCTATCGAGAAGCTGAAGGAATACCCCTGCGACGTCATGTTCCTCGATGTGAACATGCCCGAGGCCACCGGGCTGAAGCTCGCCGACGGCCTGCAGCATCTGAAGTTTCCCCCCGCCGTGGTGTTCGTGACCGCCTACAGCGAGTACGCGCTGGACGCCTTCAAGGTGAATGCCGTCGATTACCTGGTGAAGCCCGTTGAAACCGAGCGCCTCGCCCAGGCCATCGCCCGCGTGCGCGAAAACGTCGCGCTGCACCTCCAGGCCCAGAAGTCCGAGCGCATCCCCGTCGAGAAGGGGGGCAAGAAGATCTTCATCCCCATCGACAGCATCCGCTTCGTCATGGCTCGCGACGACTACGCCTACCTGCAGACCGACGACGACCGTTACTTCTCCACGGTGAGCCTGGCTCAGCTGGAGAAGCGGCTGGACGGGCACGGCTTTTTCCGCGTGCATCGCGGCTACCTGGTGAACCTCTCGCTGGTCGAAGAGGTCGAGCCGGTGACCGGGGGAACGCTGTCCCTCGCGCTGAACGGCGTTGACGAGCGCATCCCCGTTTCCCGGCGCCGCGTGTCGCTTCTCAAGAAGGCGTTGGGATTGTAGCGGACGCTTCGTGTACGAGGGAAGGCCCCAAGCAGCGGTGCTTGGGGCCTTCTGTTTGGAGGATGGCGTTGGGGGCGCCGTCCGGGCCGTGGGAATCGGCCTGTCGGCGTTTTGGTAAAATGGCACACGTATCTGCATTTACGCGTTCCTCAAACGGACGAGAGGATTTCCTCAGATGATTTCCGTGGAAATGGAAAAACTGTACCCATCGGGCAAGACCCTGGTGAAAGAGCATATCGCGAGCCGTATCCACGCCAAGGACGCCTCGGTGTACGACTTCTCCGACGAGGCGCTGGAATGCGCTCGCAACTACATGGGCTGGACCGACCTGGCCAGCAACCCCCCGTGCCCGTTCGCCGATATCCGCGCATTCGCCCGCGAGGCCGTTGAGGCCGGGATGACCGACGTGGTCCTCATCGGCCAGGGCGGGTCGACCCAGGCTTCGATGACCATCACGAAGTACAACAAGGTGGATTCGTCCGACATCCGCTTCCGCACGCTGGACTCAGACTCCCCGGTGCGCCTGCGCGAGGTTCTTGCCATCGTGGATCCGAAGACCACGATGGTGGTCATCTCGTCGAAAAGCGGCGGGACCGTCGAGCCCCGCCTGATGCTGGCGGCGGTGCGCGAGGCGTTTTGCAAGACCCTGACCGAAGAGGAGATGCGCCGCCATCTGGTGGCTATCACCGACCCGGGGTCCGAGCTGGAGCGCCAGGCCCGCGAAGAGGGCTGGCGCGCGGTGTTTTCCGGCGAACCCACGGTGGGGGGCCGCTATTCGGCCCTGTCGGTGTTCGGCCTTCTGCCCGCCGCGCTCGTGGGAATCGACATCGAGCACATGATGGCCTGTGCCCTCGAGGCGGAGCGCGCCTGCAGCGAGGACTCCATCGACAACCCGGCCATCGGGCTGGCATCGTTTCTGTACGACAACTACCTGAAGGGCCGCAACAAGTTCTCGGTGCTCACGCAGAAGCGCGGCCGCGTTCTGGGCCTGTGGATCGAGCAGCTGGTGGCCGAGAGCCTGGGCAAGGAGGGCCAGGGAATCCTTCCCAACATCGAGGTCGACTCGCTTCTGCTGTCGTCGGATCCGGGCGACCGCAGCGTGGTGATGTACCAGACCAAGAACGATTCGTGGGACGAGATGCGCAACTTCGAGATGAGCCTCTCGTACGTCGACCCCACCATCCCGCGCATGAACTACCGCATCGAGTCGGTCGAAGAGCTGGCCGAGCACTTCGTGGTGTGGGAGTACGCCATCGCCATGTGCGGGTACCTCATGAAGGTCTGCCCGTTCGACCAGCCCGACGTGGCTTCGGCCAAGTCGGAGGTCCTGAACATCCTCGAGAACGGCGAGCCGGCTCCCGACTTCGTCGAGCACTTCATCGGCGCGTGGGACATGGGTGAGGCCGAGGTGCGCGTTGGGTCCCGCCTTGCGGGCCCGGGCACGATCCGCGAATCGCTGCGCACCCTGTTGGGGTCGATCGAGCCGGGGGATTTCTTCGCGCTGAACGCGTTTCTGCCGTTCACGGGCGAGGGTCGCCGAGAGGCGCTCGAGGTCGTCCGCCACGGCGTCGCCGAGGGGTTCGGCGTGGTGTCGTGCCTGGAGGTGGGCCCGCGCTACCTGCATTCGACGGGCCAGCTGCAGAAGGGCGGCCGCAACGACGGGGTGTTCCTCATCCTTTCCGCCGACGAGCTGAAAGACATTCCCTTGCGCGACACGGTGGCCCCGAGTTTGGGGGCGCTCGCCAAAGCCCAGGCAGTGGGCGATTTCGTGACGCTTTCCTCGCGCGATCGGCGCGTGGTGCACCTGCATCTTCCCGATAACTCCGGCGTCACGCTGCGCGCGCTGGCCGCCGAGGTGACGTCGGTGGTGAGGGAGATCCGGGAGCTGCGGGAGGCTTAAGGGCTGCGGAGAGCGGCGGATCCGGGGCGCGTGGCGCGGTTCGCTGTCGGTTCGGATGTCGAAGCGATCCTTCCTGCGAACGCGGGAGGGATCGTCTGTTTTAGGAGGTTGCTATGATCGAAGCTCTCGACATTCAGGTGAAAGGCGTCGTCCAGGGGGTCGGTTTCCGCCCCTTCGTCTACCGCTTGGCCAAGCGCTACCTGATCAACGGATGGGTGCTGAACGCCGTCGACGGGGTGACCATCCATGCCGAAGGGGAGCGGGAGCATCTCGACGGCTTCGTCATGGAGATAGCCGACAACGCCCCTGCGGCCGCCAAGGTCGAGCGCATCAAGATGCGCGATGCCGTGCTGGAGGGCTTCACCGAGTTCGAGATCAGATTCTCCGACGACGGGGCCGCCGAAGCGACCACGCTGGTATCTCCCGATCTGGCGACCTGCGAAGACTGTCGGCGCGAGCTGTTCGATCCCGACAACCGGCGGTACCGCTACCCGTTCATCAACTGCACGAACTGCGGGCCGCGCTTCACCATCATCAACGGGCTTCCCTACGATCGCCCGAAGACCTCGATGGCCGACTTCCCGATGTGCCCCCGATGCGCGAAGGAGTACGCCGACCCGCTTGACAGGCGCTTCCATGCGCAGCCGGACGCCTGCTTCGAATGCGGGCCCCATATCAGCTGGTGCGAGGTGGTCGACGGCACGGCGGGCGAGGTGACGTGGGGCGCGACGCGCGAATCGAGCGACCGCATCTTCTCCGAGGCGGTGCGGGTCCTGTCGGCCGACGGCATCGTCGCGGTGAAGGGCCTGGGCGGCTTCCACTTGGTGTGCGATGCATCCAGCGAGGAGGCGCTGGCCAAGCTGAGGGCGCGTAAGAAGCGCGACGGTAAGGCGTTTGCGGTGATGGTGGCCACGGTCGAGGACGCCCGCGCCTCGTGCGAGGTGGACGGCTCCGAGGCGGCTCTCCTCGAGTCGCCGGCGCGCCCCATCGTGCTTCTGCGCAAGCGGGCGGACGCCCGCTTGGCGGCGGGGTTGGCCGACGGCCTGCCCGATCTGGGCGTTATGATGCCCGCCACTCCGGTCCAGCACCTGCTCATCCACGACTTCGCCGAGGCGACGGGAAAGCGCATGCTGGTCATGACTTCGGGCAACGTCCACGACGACCCCATCGTCACCGACGATGGGGCGGCTCGCGTTGCGCTGTCCCGCATCGCCGATGCCATCCTGGGAAACGACCGGGCCATCGAGTCGCGCTACGACGATTCGGTCGTGCGCGTTCTGAGCGTTCCCGGCACGGATGCCGCGGGCGAGCCCAACCGGGCGGTTCAGTTCTTCCGCCGCGCCCGCGGGTTCGCGCCGGCACCCCTGCGGCTCGAGTTCCCCGGCGATGCGGCAAGCGCCCCTGCGGCCGAAGGCGAAGGGGCCCCTGCGCCTGCGGGCGAGCGGGGGGAGGCCGAAACGGGCTTTGGCTCCGATGCGCGCGGGGGCGGCGCCCCCTGCATCCTGGCCTGCGGGTCCGAGCAGAAATCGACGCTGGCCCTCACGCGCATCCCCGAAGTGTTCGTGTCCCAGCATATCGGCGACGTCGAAAACGTCGAGACCTACGATGCCTGGTTCGAGGCGAAGCTGCGCTACGAAAGCCTGTTCGAACTGAGCCCGACCGTCGCGGCATGCGATGCCCATCCCGAGTACCTTACGGCGAAATGGGCGCGCGAACAGGATATTCCCGTGATCGAGGTACAGCATCACCACGCTCACATCGCCTCGGTGATAGGGGAGCACGGCATCGACGGCGCGGTGTGCGGCATCGCGTTCGACGGAACCGGGTACGGCGCCGACGGGGCCCTGTGGGGCGGCGAGGTGCTGCTGGCCAACCGTTCCGACTACGAGCGCTTCGCGAACTTCTCGTACGTCCCGATGCCGGGGGGTGCGGCTGCCATCGAGAACCCGTTGCGCATGGCCTACGGCGTTTTATGGGCGTTCGACCTGCTGGACCACCCGGCGGCTCGGCGCGTCCTCGACGAGCTGGGGGATCAGGCCGCGGTATGCGACCAGATGATCGAGCGGGGGCTGAACGCGCCTTCCACCTCGTCGGTGGGCAGGCTGTTCGATGCGGCTGCCGCGCTTGCGGGGGTGTGCGCCCATCCCACCTACGAAGGGGAGGCCGCCATCCTGTTCGACGCCGCGCGCTGCGGTGAGTCCCGCGTCGAAGACGACGAGCGCTACCGTATCGCCATCACGAAGAACGCCGCGCTTCCCGACAGCACCGCCCACGACACCTCGGCGGTTCTGCTCGACGCGAGCCCGACGTTCTCGGCGCTGCTGGACGACCTCGAGGCGGGGGTGTCCGTCCAGACCGTCTCTCTGAGGTTCCACGCCGCCTTCGTGCGCGCGATGGTGGACGTCGCCGAGCTGGTGCGGGGTGTGTACGGGATCTCGACCGTTGCGCTGTCGGGCGGGGTGTTCATGAACCGCTACCTGGTCGAGCGCGGGCTTGAAGAGCTGGGAGCGGCGGGGTTCACCGTTGCCATCAACGCCGAGTTACCTCCGAATGACGGATGCATATCCTTCGGCCAGGCGGTGGTAGCATCGGCCGTGTGTTAGTACCGTGCAAACGGGCCGGAAGCGCGGGGTGCGCTGCGGCGAGAGGGGCTATTCTGGAATCGACCGGAAAGAGGGTTTGGGTATGTGCCTAGCGATTCCCGCTCGTATCACCGAGCTGAAAGAAAACAACATGGCCGAGGTGTCCATCATGGGCACGACGCGCGACATCTCCATCGACCTCACCCCCCAGGCGGGCCTGGGCGACTACGTGCTGGTCCACGCGGGCTTTTCCATCGAGGTGGTGGGCGAGGCCTACGCGAAGGAGACGCTAGCCCTCATCGACGAGATGTCCGAGCTGGTCGACGATTTCGAGGCCAGCTCCCAGGCGGCGGTCCGCTGATGGAGCGCTCGGCCGATCGGGGAGCCGGCGCTTCCGAGAAGGGCGCCGCGCGCATGGAAGAGGAGCTCGCGCGTTTCAAGGACCC
Organism: Berryella intestinalis; assembly: GCF_000814825.1. NCBI lineage: Bacteria > Bacillati > Actinomycetota > Coriobacteriia > Eggerthellales > Eggerthellaceae > Berryella > Berryella intestinalis. The sequence continues at coordinate 1,755,376 of NZ_CP009302.1, read as the reverse complement.
CGTGCTTGCTCGCAGGATGCTCGACGCGATCGCAGCCTTTTCCCCTGGTGAAGCGGTGCTTATGGAAGTGTGCGGGACGCACACGGTATCCATCGCGCGCAGCGGCATCCGCGACCTGATGCCCGCGGGGGTGCGCCTCGCATCGGGGCCGGGCTGCCCGGTGTGCGTCACATCGAACAGCGACATCGACACCGTCATCGCCCTCGCGCGCGTTCCCGAGGTCATCATCGCCACGTTCGGCGATATGACTCGCGTTCCCGGATCTACGTCCAGCCTGCTGAAAGAGCAGGCCGACGGGCGCGACATCCGAATCGTGTACTCGCCGCTCGACGCCCTCAGAATCGCGCAGGACAATCCGGGTCGCGAGGTGGTGTTCGTGGGCGTCGGGTTCGAAACGACCACGCCCCTGGTGGCCATCGCCGTTAAGCGGGCGCTTGAGGAGGGGCTGGAAAACTTCAGCGTATTCGCAGCCCATAAGAATATGCCGGGCGCTATCGAGGCGATCATCGCCGACCCGAAGCTCAAGGTGTCGGCCCTCATCCTCCCTGGCCACGTGAGCACCATCATCGGTGCCGAGCCGTACCGGTTCCTGGCCGAGAAATACGGCATCCCCGGGGTCATCACCGGTTTCGAGCCGGTTGATATGCTCCAGGGCATCGCCATGATCATGCGCCAGCTGCACGAAGGCCGCGCGGCGATCGAGATCGCGTACGCGCGCGGCGTCATGCCCGAGGGCAACCCCGTGGCGAAGGCGGCCATCGACGAGGTGTTCGACACGTGCACGGCGACGTGGCGCGGTCTGGGACCCATCGAGGGGTCGGGGTACCGGCTGCGCGAGCGCTACGCGGGGTTCGACGCCGTATCGAAGCTGCGCCCCCAGGTCGAGCAGACGCGTGAGCCGAAGGGGTGCCGCTGCGGCGATATCCTGCGCGGCATCATGCGCCCCGACGAGTGCCCCTTGTTCAGGAGGGTCTGCACGCCGGAAAACCCCGTGGGGCCCTGCATGGTGTCCAGCGAGGGCAGCTGCGCGGCGTACTTCCGCTACTACTGATTCCGCCGACCGATCCCGCTTCCGGACGGGCCGTATACGGCATCCAGGAGCAATCGGGCGGTTTCGTCCCACGAGCATCGGTCTTTCGCGCGCCGATAGACGGCAGCTCCCTGGGAGGCGGTAAGCGCCCGGTCGGTCGCGGCGTCCCTCAGCGCCTGCGCCACCGTTTCGGGTCGGGCGTCTTGCAACAGGGTGCCGAAGCTCCGATCGGGGATCAGCTCGTCGGTGCCCCCCACATCGGTGACGATCGCGGGCGTCTTGCAGGCGGCGGCTTCGAGCAAAGCGGTGGCGAACCCTTCGGAGCGGGAGGGCAGGACCATCGCATCCGCTTGGGTCAGCAGGGCAGCCAGGTCTTCGCGCGACAGTTTTCCCAGCGTATGAACGCGTTTGCAGCCAAGCGCATCGATCGCGCTGCTTTCGGGCCCCGCCCCTGCGATCAGGGCATGCACGGGGGGCGCGTCGGTCCCTTCGAGTAGGGAGACCGCTCGGGCCAGCGCGAGCGCGCCTTTTTCGGGCACCAGCCTTCCGGCGAACGCCGCGATGAAGGCGCCGTCCTCAAGATGCAGCTCGGATGGGAAATCGCGATCGCTCGCGCACGAGGCGAACGCGTCGGCGTCGATGGCGTTGGGAAGCTCTCCGGACGAGGAGATACCGAAATGGCCCAGCCACGCGCTCGCTTTGCGGGAGACGGCGAAGAATGCGGGCCGATAGCGGACCACGCGCTTGGCCATGGCGTGCTCGACCGCGCGCACGGCCGGGTCGATGAACCCGTTTCCCATGGTCAGATGCGCCGAGCCATGCTCAACCACGATGCTTTTCGCGCCGATCCTGTCGGCGAGGGCCAGTCCCTCCAGCGAATGCGGATAGAACCGGGCGTGCACCACCACGCAGTCGATGGCCTGACGTTCGATCCAGTTCATGAGCCGGCGGTATTCGGCGTTTTTGAGGGGAACGGGGTAGCGGCCGCCCAGCAGGTTGCGGCAGGGGAGCCGCACGATGTCAAGGCCCGCTTCCGACGTGCGGGCTTCGAGCCCGTGGGTGTTCGAGGTGACCGTGATCACGCGCACGCCGCGTTCGACCAGGGTGCGCGCCAGGTGCTCTGTATACGACTCCACGCCGCCCACGTTCGGGGAGTACAGGGCGGAGAACATGCAGATGCAGCGTTGACGGTCCATGGCTTGCGGTCTCGGTTTCAAGGGGTGGAATGGATAAAAACACGATTAATGGTATCATGTAAAGTCTTTTGCGTAGGAGTCGATCGAGGATCGAAAGACGACGGATAGACAAGTGACGGGTGGCATGTCGGGAGGATTGCAAACGGGAGGGGGCGCGCGTGCCGAGCGCATCGCTCTTTTCGGTTTCTATTTCGCCTTCGTGATCGTCGGCGAGGCCGCGCTGCTGGGCGCGCTGTGCGCCCATTACCGCGATGGGTGGCTCACCTTTGCGACCGGTCTGGCCGTCGCATGCGCCGGAGTGGCGCTGGTGCTGTTCGTGCGCCTGTTCGACCGGCACCGCGCCAGCCCCGAGCATCTGTTCCTCGTTCTGGCCCCCGTCCTTCTGGGCGGCTTCGCCTTCTTCATGATGCCCTACGCGGTGCCCGACGAATTCACCCATATCCATCGCCTGTTCGACAACAGGGCGGGTCAAGAGTTCCTCAACGTTCCCGCCCAGCTGCATCAGGTCTACACGTTCATAGGAAACTACGAGCAGCTTGCCAGCGAGCTGGCCGTTTCCTTCGACTACACCCAGCTGAGGCAGACGGACTTCACCGTTGCGGCCTATTCGGAAGTAAACTACCTGATCCCGTCGCTGGTGGTGTCGGCGGGCAAGGCCCTCGGGCTGAACGCCTACGTGCTCATCTACCTGGCGCGCCTGTCGAACGCGGCTCTGTTCGCGCTGGCTGCGTGGTGGATCATCCGCCGCCTTCCCTCGGGAAAGCAGTTCGCGCTGGTGTTCCTGCTGAATCCCATGCTGTTGCAGCAGGAGGCGTCGTGCTCGGCCGACGCCCTGTGCAACATCGCCATCCTCTGCTTCCTGGCGCAGGTCATCGCACTGCGCGCCGAGGGGCGCATAGGGATCCCCTGGCATCAGTGGGCTCTGCTGGGCTTCTTCTTCTCGCTGGTGTTTCTGTGCAAGTACATCTACCTTCCCCTCACCGCTGCGGCGCTGGTCCTGCTCCCCCAGATCAAGAGGCGCTGGATACGCTGGGGGGTTCCGTTTGCCATGGCGGGGTTCGCCGTGTTCGCGGCCGTGTTCGTTCTGTCGAGCGGATACGGGCGCATCCTGGACGAGGCGTCCCACAGGCTGGCTCCCTCGGTGTTCGCCCAGCGGTTCGCCGAAACCGTCCAAGACCGCGGAATCCCGACGATATGCCAGTTCGCGGGCGAGAACCTGGGTTGGCCGTGCGACGCGCTCTACCCGGCTGCCGCTCACGTCCCGCTTGCGTGGGCCGCGTACCTTGCGGTTCTGGCGGTGGCGCTTCTGGCGAGCTTCGACGGCCGTCTGTCGCTTCCCTGGCACAACAGGCTGCTGTTTTTCCTTCTGGCCATCGCAGAGCAGCTCATACTGTTCACGGTGCTTCTGCTCGACGACCTCAGCGAGACGGGTCCGATCGGGGGTTTTCAGGGCCGCTACCTGATTCCCACGGTGTTTCTGGGCGCCGCCTCGCTGTTCTCCCTCAAGCGATGGCGGATAGGCGAGGCCCCGGTCCATCTGTTCGCGGTCGCGGTGCTTGCGCTGGATGCGTTGTCGTTGGCGTTCGTCATCATATGGTTCTGGTAGCGGATCGCGCCTCGGTGGCGGGGCCCGTCGTTTGGTAAGGTTGGGTATGGCTGATTTGAGAAAACGCGTGCTGGCGCTGGTGCCGGCCTACAACGAGGAAGGCAGCATCGTCTCTGCCATCGAGGACCTCAAGGCGCACGCGTCCGATATCGACTACCTGGTGGTCAACGACGGTTCGCGCGATGCGACCGCGTCGATCTGCCGGGAGCGCGGCTATCGGATGCTGTCGCTTCCCATCAACCTCGGTCTGACCGGGGCGTTTCAGGCGGGCATGAAGTATGCGCACGAACAGGCCTACGACTACGTCATCCAGTTCGACGCCGACGGGCAGCATTCGGCGGCCTACGTTTCCGACCTCGTTGCGTGCGCCGAGAGCACCGGCGCCGATATCGTGGTGGGATCCCGCTTCGTGAACTGCAGGAAACCGCTTTCCGCGCGCATGATGGGCTCGACCTTGATCACGGCCATGATCAAGCTCACCACCGGGCAGAAGATCCAGGATCCGACGTCGGGCATGAGGCTGTTCAGCGCCCGCGTCGTTCCCCTGTTCGCGCGCGATTCCGATTTCGGGCCCGAACCCGACACGCTTTCGTACCTCATGCGCAACGGGTTCGAGGTGCGCGAGGTTCCCGTCGAGATGAGGGAGCGCATCGCCGGGGAGAGCTACCTGAACTTCACGAAGTCGGTGTCCTATATGCTGCGCATGGGCGTCTCCATCCTGCTGGTGCTGTGGTTTCGGAAGAAGGGGGAGATATGCTCGTCTTCGTGCTCGTAACGGGGGCCATCCTCACGTTCGCGTTCATTCTCGTCAAGATCCGCCACGAGAAGCTGAAGGTCGACGAGGCGATGTTTTGGTTCTTCTTCGCATTGGCTCTGGTCATCCTATCGGTATTCCCGCAGATAGCGTTCTTCTTCTCGGATTTGCTGGATATCGAGTCCCCCTCTAATTTCGTGTTCCTGTGCGTTATCGCTATCCTGGTGGTGCGCGGGTTCTATTCGACCATGGAGCTGTCCAGCCTGAAGAAGAAGGTTGCCGAGCTCGCCCAGGACCGCGCGCTGAGGGATCTGCGCGATCGAGAGCTGTAGGAGGCGGACCGTGGAGCCGTTGGGTGTCGAAGAGGTGAAGGGCATCGAGCTCGAAATCTTGGACGAGTTCGTACGCGTATGCTCTGAGCAGGGAATTCGATACTACTTGGGGTACGGGACCCTGTTGGGCGCCGCCCGACACGAAGGCTTCATCCCCTGGGATGACGATATCGACGTCATCATGATGAGGGAGGACTACGAGCGCCTCGTCGACGGGTTCGATCGCTGGCGCTCGAGCGAGCGGTTCTCCGTGGCGTTCTACCGCGACGGGCGCTCGGTGTACCCGTTCGCGAAGATCGTCGATACGACCACGCTCGTGAAAGAGGACTTCGCGCGCAAGGACATCCGCACCGGGGTGTGGATCGACGTGTTTCCCTTCGACCGCGTCGACCCGGAGGACCTGCGGGCGTCCAAGCGCATCGCGCGCCTATCCCTGACGAGGTCGTTCATCGTGGCCGACCCCTCCGTGGGCTCGTCGCTTCTGGCGAAGGCCGCCAAGCGCATCGTGTGCCCCATCGCCCATCGGCTCGATGCGGTGAAGTACGCGCGCCTGATCGACCAGGTCGCCCGCGACGCGTGCGATCGGGATACGGGGTACGTGGCCGCCTTGGTAGACGACGGGTATCCGCCGCGCCCCGTTCCCGACCGGGTGTTCGCGTCGGCGGTCGAGCTTTCATTCGAAGGTCGCGCGCTTTCGGCGCCGGTGGGATACGAGGAGCTTCTGACCTTGCATTACGGCGACTGGAGGCAGGTTCCTCCCGAGGATCGCCGGGCCGTGCACGTAGCCGAAGCGTATCGGTTGCCGCGATGAGGGCGCCCCGTATCCGGCGCAGCGCGCCCGCTCCCGAAACGATACCCCCCCTGTCCATGAAGGGGAACATGCTGTGGAACTCGGTCGGCTCGCTTACCTACCTGGCCTGCCAGTGGTTGGTGACCGTGCTGGTCGTGCGCCTCTCGTCGGGCGGTTACGACGCCGCGGGTCTTCTGGCGCTTGCAATGTCGGTCGTGGGATTGTTCGGCACGCTGGCGAACTACAAGATGGGAACCTACCAGATTTCAGATGTGAACAGGGAAAACGATCTATCGGAATACCTGGGATTCCGCATCGTCATGCTGGCGGCCTCGTTCGTGCTCTGCATGGTCTACGCGTCTGCCACCTGTTCGTGGTACGCGCTGCCCACCGTCGCCCTGTTCTACTGCTTCAAGGCGGTCGGCCTGGTCATCGACGTGCTGCACGGAACCGACCAGCAGCATCGGCGGCTCGACTACGCGGGGATGTCGTTCATCCTCCAGGGCGTGTCCACGCTCGCGGCCTTCTCGGCGGTGTTCTACCTCACGCAGAACCTCGACCTGGCCATCGTTGCCATGGGCGTCGCCGCGTTTTCGGTCCTCGTGTTCTGGGATATCCCGCGCACGTCCCGGTTCGAGCCGGTGCGGATCAGGTTCACCGGCGACAAGATGCTCTTCTTCCTGAAAACCTCCTTTCCCGCCACGCTTGCGGCTCTGGCGGCCGGCTCCCTGTTCGTCGTTCCGAAGCAGATGCTGTCGTACCTGTCCGGGGACGCCGCCTTGGGCGTTTACTCGTCGGTGGCGGCGTTGGCGCTGGTGGTTCAGATGGGCGCGAACTATCTGTACGGCCCCCTGCTCGATGTGTTCCCCGCGCTGTATTTCGGCGGGAAGCGCGCGAGGTTCCTGAAGTTGTTCGCGCGGACGGCGCTCGGCATCGTCGGCGTGGCGGCCGTCTGCTCGGTTGCGCTGGCGCTGGCCGGGGCCTGGCTGCTCGAATTCCTGTTCGGAGAGAGCATCCTGCCGTACGTGTACCTGCTCCAGCCCATCCTTGCGGCCACGCTGGCAACGGCGTTCCTCTGGTTTTTCGGGGACCTGCTCATCGCGCTGCGTGACTTCAGGGGGAACCTGATCGGCAACCTGGTGGCCTTCGCGTCGGTCGCCGCTTTCAGCTACCCGTTCGTCAGGATATGGGATATGAACGGCGTGAGCTTCGCGGGCATGGCCGCCTGCGCGCTGGGTGCCGGGGTGCTGCTGCTGTTCATCGTGCGAAAGCTGCGGAAGTTCCCCGCCGGCTCCGAAGAAGGGCGGTAGCGGCCGGCTCCAGGGCTTGCCGTCGTGCGGGCGCGTCGGGGCCCGTTTGATTCGAGGAAGGTGCGACATGCGTGTTCTCCAGGTGATCGGCGCTATGGATCGCGGTGGTGCCGAAACCATGATCATGAACCTGTACCGCGCGATCGATCGCGATCGGATCCAGTTCGACTTCCTCGTCCACGAGCAGCGCGCCTGCGATTACGACGAAGAGATTGCCGACCTGGGCGGCTCGGTGTTCCGGGAGCTGCCGCGCTTCACGGTGGCCAATGCGCGGGCGTACCGCAAGGCGTGCCGCGGCTTCCTCGATCGGCATCCCGAGCATGCGATCGTCCATGGGCACATCGGAAGCAGCGCGCTCATCTACCTGCCCGAGGCTCGTCGGGCGGGCAAGATCGCCATCGCGCACAGCCACGCGCGGCATTTCCCCCTTTCCCCGACCGAAGCGCTGTTCCGCGTGCTGTCGCTTCCCGTGAGGTTTCAGGCCGACGGGTTTCTCGCGTGCTCGCTCGAAGCGGGGATCGACCGGTTCGGTCGCGCGGTGGTCGAAGGGGATCGGTTCTCTGTGCTGAGAAACGCGATCGATGTGGCGGCGTTTCAGTGCGACGAGCGCGGCCACGCAGCGGTCAAAGACGAGCTGGGCTGGGCGGATCGCGTCGTGGTGGGCCATGTGGGGCGCTTCGACCCGGTGAAGAACCATCGCTTTCTGATCGAGGCCTTCGCGCGGTTCAGACGGCGCGTGCCCGAGGCCCTGCTGGTGCTGGTGGGTCGTGGTGCGCTGGAAGACGAGGTGAGGGCGCATGCGGTGCAAAGCGGATGCGCAGACGACGTGGTGTTCTGGGGCGTGACCGACGACGTGGCGCGTCTGCAGAAGGCGTTCGACCTGTTCGTGTTCCCCTCGCTGTCCGAGGGTTTGGCCATGTCGGCCATCGAAGCGCAGGCCGCGGGCGTGCCTGCGCTGCTGTCGACCGGCGTGCCGGAGCTGTCGGTGATGGACGGCCGCATCGCGACCAGGCTCGATCTGGCGCAGGGCCCGCAGGCGTGGGCCGACGCCATGGTCTGCGCGCTCGAGCACCCCCTCGAACGCGCGTCCGGGGTGCAGGCGGTGCGCGCGGCGGGATTCGACATCGTGCGCACCGCGGCGTGGCTTGAAGAGTATTACCGCAGATTGGCAGGCGAATCTATGGAACCGACGGAGGATGGGCGAGCATGAGCTACGATCCGGAGACGCTGCGCAGGCTCCAGCTTTTCCAGCTGGAGATGCTGAAGGATATCGACCGCGTGTGCCGTGCCGAGGGGATCGCGTACTTCCTCGACAGCGGAACGCTTCTGGGTGCGGTGCGCCACGGGGGTTTCATTCCGTGGGACGACGACATCGACCTGGGGATGTCGCGCGCCGACTACGAGCGCTTCATGGAGGTGGCGCCCCGGGCGCTGGGGGAGCGCTATGCGGTGTCCGACCCCCGCACGTGCGCACAGCAGGCGGGCATGTTCGGCAAGGTTTGCCGAACGGGAACGCGCTTCCATACCCAAGAGACGCTTGATGCCGGCTTCGACCAGGGTATATTCATCGACATTTTCCCCTACGACGTCATGCATTCCGACCCCGGGGTCGCCCGCCGCCAGCGCGCACGGTGCCGAGCGCTGCAAAGCGAGCTGTACCTGCTGCATTCGGGCCGCGTCGGGGTTCCGCACACGGGGCTCCTCGGCACTGCTGAAAAGGCGGCCTGCCGGGTTGCGCATACGGTCCTGGGGCTTGCGTGCGACCACCGCCGCCTCGTCGAGCGGTTCGAGCGCGAGGCGGCGCGCGGAACCGAATCGCCGGGAAGCGAGTACGTCGCCCTCGCATGGCCTTCGATCGCCCTGCCCGCCGAGGGGTTCGGGCGTGTCGCCCCCATCCCGTTCGAGGGATGCGAGTTCTTCGGGCCGGCCGATCCAGAGCGCCATCTCTCCATCATGTACGGCGACGACTGGATGGAGCTGCCGCCCGTCGAGGCGCGGCGCAACCACGCTCCGCTCGTGCTTGATTTCGGGGACGAGGGGTAGCGTCCGCTCGGGGCGCTGGGCATGCGCCCTGCCCGAGTGCGGCGCGCCTTCGAGCGGGGCGCGGGTGCGCGTGGATGCGGCGAGCGGGCGTTGCTCTTGGGGGAAGCCTTTCCTACTTGAGGAGCGCGTGGCTGACGAAGTCGGAGATGCGGGCGCGGAACTGGTCTTTCGACACGGTCGGCTCGCCGTCGGGGCCGGTGGCGTACAGGGTGTCGGTGATGATGAGCCCCAGGATGCCGTTCGCCACGAAGGCGGGATCGAGGGATTCCCGGAACAGCCCGTCGGCTTTGCCGCGCTCGACCTGTTCGGCCAGAAGCTCGATGATCGCCTCGATCTTCTGCCGCATGTCGTTCGACCAGGTGCGCCCTTCGCGCCACAGCTCGTTCATGAGGAAGCGGGTGAACGAGCGGTCGTCGAAGGCGATGTCGACGAACTTGCCCAGCATGGCGGCCAGCGCCCCGGCCGCATCCTTCTCGCCCGCGCACGACTTCAGCTCTTCGAAGATCTGCTCGGTGCGGATGGCGAGGATGCTGCTCCCGATATCCTCTTTGCTTTTGAAGTGGTAGTAGGCGACGCCCTTGGACACGCCCGCTTCCTTGACGATCTCGTCGACGGTGGCGGCGCTGTAGCCCTTGCGGCTTATCACGCGCAGGGCGGCTTCGAGAAGCCGCCCTCTGGTCTGTTCGGATTTCTTCATCATCATGCGCTCATTCTAGCCGAGATTCTAACTAAGCGATATGGCGGGATGGAGGTCGGTCATGGTCACGTTGCGCTTGGCCCGCGCGACCAGCACGGTTCCCGCGAAGCTGGCGATGCCGATCCCCGCAAGGACGGCGGCGGCGCCCAGCATGGCGGCGGTGTCGAGGCCGGCCATGGCCTGGCGCAGCGATGCGACCGAGTACGTCATGGGCATGAACGGGCTGATGGCCTGGAAGAACGGCGGCGTCATCTCGATGGGGAAGGTTCCCGCCGCGCTGGTGAGCTGCAGCATGAGGAAGACGATGGCCACGACGCGCCCCGGCACTTTGAGAGCCGCGAAGATGAGCTGCATGAGCGCTGCGAACACCAGGGCGACCAAGATCCCGATCAGGTAGAACGCCGCGACGTTGTCGATCTGGAGGCGCAGGCCGAACTGCAGGGTCGCCAGCAACAGGAGCGCCTGGATGATGGCCATGACCGCCAAGGGCATGAAGCTGGAGAACGCGACCATGACCGGATGAGCTCCCGAGAGGATGAGGCGGTTGTTCAGCGGCTTGAAGATGAAGCCCACCATGAGCGCGCCAACCCACAGAGCAAGCGAGATGAAGTAGGGCGCGAAGCCGGTCCCGTAGTTCAGCACGTCGGTGTAGCGGCTCTCGTCGAGCTCGACCGGCGAGCTCATCATCTCCGAGCGCGCCTGCACGTTGTCGATGCGCATCGAGTCCTGCGCATCGGCCAGCGCCGACGCCAGCTCGCTCGATCCGTCCGTCAGGTCTCCCAGGCCGTCTGCGAGCTTCAGCTCGTTTTCGGCTAGGGTCGCGGCTCCGTCTTCGGCCTTGCCTGATCCGTCGGCGGCGGTTTGCGCGCCGTTAGCCAGCTTGGCGGCCCCGTCATCGAGCTTCACTGCTCCGCCGACCAGCTCGCTTGCGCCCGCGGCGGCGCTGTCGGCACCGTCTGCCACCTGGCGGCTTCCCGAAACGAGGGACTGCATGTTCGCGTCGACCTCGCCGGCTCCCTGTGCGAGGGCCTGCATCTTGGCATCGACCTGGCTCGCCCCGCTTGCCAACTGGCCGATAGCGCTTTTCAGGGCGGGCGCTCCTGTGATCAGGGGGGACACCGTGCTAGAAAGCGTATCGTATCCGCCTTTCAGCTGCCCTGCCGCATCCGAGAGCAGGTTCATGTTCGTCTGCAGCGACACCAGGCCCTGGGAGAGGTTGCCGGCTCCGGAGGAAAGACCGTTCAGCCCCGATTGCAGCCCGGCTGCACCGGCGGCGATCCTTCCCTCGGCGGTCCTCACTCCCGACGCCGCCTGCTGCGCTCCCTTGAGGTAGGCGATGGCCTGCTGGGTGGCGGCATCGGTGTTGCCCGAGCCCTGCAAGGTCGCAAGCGCCGCGTCGATGGCTGCGGACTCGCTGTTGCTCAGCCCGTAGAGCGTGGACGTGCCGGAATCCCCGGACGATCCGATGCCGGCCACCAGCGCGTCGGCGCCGCCCTTCAGCTGGTCGGCTCCGGAAGATACCTGCTGGGCTCCGCTTGCCAGCTGGTTGACGCCGCCGAACAGGGTGGTCGAGTCGGTGTCGGAGGACGTCCCCACCTTGGCCGATAGGGACGACAGCCCCTCTTTGAGCTGGTTGTCCGCAGCTTGCAGCTGCGCAACCTGGTCGGATGTGGGAAGGGCCGCGGTGGCCTCCCGCAGCTGGTCTGCTCCGGAGGATAGGGGCGCGGTGCCCTGCGTCCTCAGCTGATCGGCGCCGTTCGCTATCTTTTCGGTGCCCTGGCTCTTCAGTTGGCTGGCTCCCGAGGCGACTTGGCCCGCTCCGCTGGAAAGCTGGTCGGCGCCGCTTTGGAGCTTGGACGTTCCCGCGACGAGCGAGCTCGTCGCGCCCTTCAGTTCGCTTGCGCCCGAAGACAGGGTGCTCAGGCCGTCTGCCAGCGTTCCGAGGGCGGTGCGCAGGGTGAAGGCCCCGTCGGAAAGCTGGTCGGCCCCGTCCTGCGCGGTCTCGGCCCCGTCTGCGATCTGCCGGGCCCCGTCCACGGCTTGCCCCAGATCGTCGGCCCCGCTGTTGATGCTGCCGTAGGCGGTTTCCCAATACTCCTGCACCACGGCCTCGCTCACCTGGCTGCGCACCTGCTTCCAGGCGCTCGATCCCAGCTGGGAGGCCAGCATGTTGGTGGCCTCGTTGTAAGTTACCAGCATGCTGGCGCGCTCGGGCTCGTCGGTTTCGGCTGTGGCTATCTTTTCAGTGAAGTCGGACGGGATGGTGGCGACCATGTAGTAGGCGCCGTCCTCAAGCCCCCGCTCGGCCTCGTTCGCATCGACGAAGTTCCATTGGAATCCCTCGTCGGAATCTTGAAGGCGCTCTTTGACCTGCTGTCCGACGTTGCGCTGCTCGCCGTCGATGACGGCTCCCCGGTCCTCGATGACCACGGCGACGGGCACGGTGTCGAGGGTTTTGTAGGGGTCCATGAACGCGTAGAGGTACAGCGCCCCGTACAGCAGCGGGATCACGCCGATGGCTGCGATCACGACCTTCATGACGCCGCCCGACATGTTGTTCTTCACTTCGGACACGGCGAACCTTAAGCCCTTGAAAGCCATTGGCCTAGCTCCTTTCGCTGAGGTAGTACGCGTCATCCGCCGCTGCGGCCAGCTCCGGCTCGAGAACGCCGACGAGGACGGTGGCGTTGCGGGCCTTGGAGAAGCGCTTGATGTTATCGAGGATGGCGAAGGACTGGTCGAGCGTCAGCTCGCTTTCGATGTCGTCGACCACGATGATGTCGGGGTGGCCCACCCAGGCGAGCGCGACCCCCAATTCGACCAGCTTTTTCGAGGTGAGGTCGCCTATGGCCTTCGACATCTCCCCGTCGAGCCCCCACTCTGCGAGGTAGGATGCGACGTCGGCCTTGGCCGGGCGGCGTCCATACAGCTCGAATTCGGCGGCGACGGCGTCGGCCGTTTTCTGCGTGCTCGGAAGGTCGTTCAAGCCTTCGAACAGCCCGAGTCCCACGCGCCTCTGCGCCTTTGCGGATTGGCGGGGGAGGCGGTAGTCCAGGATGCGCAGGCTGCCCTTCGAGAACTTCATGCGCCCAGCGAGGGTGAGCAGCAGGGCGGTTTTCCCCGACCCGTTCTTTCCGCAGACGGCGAACGTGTCTCCCTGGCGAACCTCGAGGCTCACGTCGTGGTAGGGGGTTCCCAGAAGCGTGCTGAGGGTAAGGCCCTCGCAGCTGAGGACGGCCCCTCCTTCGGCGTAGGGCGTGATGTTCGCCCCATGCACGATGCGTTTCGATTTCGCGTTCACGGTTCTCCTTTTATACCGACTGATCAGTTTTTGAAGAGTATAGATCCGAGCTGCGGCGTCGCCATAAAAATGACCGAACGGTCAGAAAACATACACATTCCCTGAAAAAGGGCCAAAAAGACTTCGATGCCCTACGAGAAATTAAACGAATAAGTTAAAAACGTTCAATAATGCTCGATAGTTGCGAAACAGATGATTATCATCCATATCAGAATATACTGTTCAATGTCTCTGATCTGGGGAAATGATATCTTTAAGCCCTTGCGGGATCGGTTGAAAGCGGGAATAATTGATGGGTGCAGGCATTACTGCATGCAATTCGATTGCATGCGTTTTTGTCTGGGGAAAGCAATCGAAAAGGGATAAGAAAGGGGAGGTGCAGTATGGATATCTTTACCGACGTCGTTACGCTTTCGCGCATCCAGTTTGCGTTTACGGTAGCGTTTCATTTCGTGTTCGTGCCGCTGTCGATCGGCCTTGGCCTGATCGTCGCGATCTTCGAAACGAAGCATTACCGCTCGGGCAAACAGGAGGACGCGGCCGCCGCGAATTTCTGGCTGAAGATCTTCACTACTACTTTCGCAATCGGTGTTGCCACGGGCATCACCATGGAATTCTCGTTCGGAACGAACTGGGCGAACTACTCGCGCTTCGTGGGCGACATCTTCGGTGCGCCGCTGGCGGCCGAGGCCCTGTTCGCGTTCTTCCTCGAGTCGGTTTTCCTGGGAGTGCTGCTGTTCGGGCGCAAGCGCGTGTCGCGTAAGTTCTACATGGTGTCCGCATGGCTGGTCTGGGGCGGCTCCATGCTCTCCGCTCTCTGGATCCTCATTGCGAACTCCTGGATGCAGACGCCGGCCGGAGCCGAGCTCGCGGCCGACGGCTCGAAGGCGATCATCACCGACTTCTTCGCAGCCGCGTTCAACCCGTCTACCGCCGCGCGCTACTCGCACACGGTTCTGTCCCTGCTGGTTCTGGGCGCGTTCGTGTCCATCGCCATCGCGGGCTACTACCTGCTGAAGGGCCGCCACAAGGACTTCGCCGTCAAGACCGCCAAGGTCGGCGCCGTGGTCGGCTGCATCGCGACCGCGCTTCTGCTGGTGTCGGCTCACTCCACCGCCGTCGGCGTGGCAGAAGAGCAGCCCACCAAGCTCGCCGCCATGGAGGGCCAGTACGGTGACGAACCTGCCGCGCTGTACCTGTTCGGATACGTCGACGCCGAAAACGAGAAGGTCGTTGCGCCCATCTCGATCCCCGGCGGCACCAGCTTCCTCGCCACCGGCTCGTTCGATACGGTCATGCCCGGCTTGAACTCGCTGTCCGAAACCGAGAAGTTCGGCGCGCTCGATCCGCACGACATCCCGGTCAACGCGATCTTCCAGTCCTACCATCTGATGGTGGCCTGCTTCGGCCTGATCGCCCTGGTCCTGATCCTGGTGTTCGTGGGCCTCAAGAAGCCCGCTCTGCTCGAGAAGAAGTGGCTGCAGCGCCTGATGCTGATCGGCCCCCTCTTCCCGTTCGTCGCGATCCAGGCCGGCTGGATGACCGCCGAGGTGGGACGTCAGCCCTGGGTCGTCTATCCCTCCACCACGGGCCCCGACGGGGTGTCCCTCCTCACCGCCGACGCGATCTCGCCGTCGGTGTCGGCTCCCGAGCTGCTGCTGACCATGGGGCTGTTCATCCTGGTGTACGTGTTCCTGTTCGTGGCCTGGGTCCGCGTCATCGGGCGCTTCCTCAAGGAAGGCCCCCAGAACGTCGAGCTGCACAACGATGTTGCAAAGGACGGTGAGTAAGCATGGATTTCACTTTCCTGCAAGTGCTCTGGTACTTCCTGATCTTCCTGCTGATCGCCGGTTACTTCATCCTTGACGGCTTCGACCTGGGTATCGGCATCCTCGCTCCGTTCGTGGCGAAAAACGAGCACGAGATGGAGATCGCCCGCCGTGCGATCGGGCCGGTGTGGGACGGCAACGAGGTGTGGCTGCTGACCGCGGGCGGAGCCCTGTTCGCGGCGTTCGCCCCGGCGTACGCCACCACGTTCTCGGGCTTCTACCTCGCCATCATGCTGGTTCTGTTCGGCCTGATCCTGCGCGTGGTCGGCCTCGAGTTCGCGCATCGCGACCCCGCATGGCTGAAGGTGTGGAACGTGCTGTTCTTCGTGGGCTCGCTGTTCCCGGCCCTGCTCACGGGCGTTGCCGTCGGCAACATCTATGCGGGCATCCCCATGGATGCGGCCGGAAACTACATCGGCGTTCCGCTGTTGGGCCTGGTCACTCCGTTCACGCTGCTGTGCGGTTTGCTGGGGCTTTCCATGATGCTCGCGGCGGGGGCCTGCTGGCTCGCCCTCAAGGCGCCGCTCGGTTCCGACCTGCGCAAGCGCGCGGTTGCGATCCGCCGTCCGCTGCAGATCGCGGCGTGTGCGCTGTTCCTGCTGGTTTCGGTTTACGGCCACTTCGTGATCCAGCCCGCTATGGATCCGTCCCTGGGAATTCTCCGCTGGGCGTTCGCCCTGCTGTTCGTGGCGTCTCTGGTGGGCTCGTTCGTGCTCGCCGGGCGCGACGACGCGGATCTGCCCACCTTCGTGCTGCAGTCCGCTGCCGCGTTTTCCCTGGTGTTCCTGCTGGCGACTTCGATGTTCCCCACTCTGGTGGTCGCTTCGGCCGACAGCATCGGCCCTGCGCTGACCATCGCGAACTCCGTCGCCGCGGACTCCACGCTGTTCTGGATGACCCTCATCACGTGCGTGGGCGTGCCCTTGGTGCTCGCCTATCACGTGATCACGTACCGCCTCTTCGCGGGACGCATCACCGACGAGGATCTGGAAGGCGGCTACTAAGCCGCTGCGAATCTCGACGGCTTTTCGCCCCTTGGTGCTTCGGGTGGCGAATCCGAAATGAGGAAGGGCTCCGTCGCTTAGGCGACGGAGCCCTTTTTGCGCGCAGCATTCGTGGCCGATCGGGTAGATCGGCCGCATCTGAATTGTGCGGGCAGATTGGGCGTCTTTCCCAGTGGATTCCTCGTATGGTTCGTCGAAACGATGTGACGTTCGGTCCGATGGAAGACGCCCGATCTGCTAAAGTGGCGGGCATGAATGCTTCAGCGAAATCAGAGCCCGATCCAGGGCTTCTCTCCCACCTCAAGAAAACGTTGGGAATCGGCCGCCGTGCGCAGGTTTCCGAAGAGGACATCAAAACCCTCGTCACCGGCACCGACAACATCATCGACGACAAGAAGCGCATGATCGGGGAGATCCTCGATCTCGATGCGCTGGTGGTAAGCGATGTCATGACGCCGCGCGTCGACATGATCGGCGTCGAGGACACCGAAACCGCGCGCAACGCGCTCGACCGCATGCTCGGCACGGGGTACTCCCGCCTGCCGGTGTTCCACGAAGATCTCGACGACGTGGTGGGCATCGTCCATCTGAAAGACCTCATCCAACCCTGCGTCGAGGGGCAAGGCGATGCGCCCGCCGTCGATTTCGCCACCGAACCCTACTTCGTTCCCGAGTCGAAAGACATGTTTCCGCTGCTCAGAGAGATGCAAACGAATAGGCAACAGATAGCTGTGGTAGTCGATGAGTACGGAGGCACCGATGGTTTAATTACCATCGAAGACATCGTCGAGGAGATCGTAGGGGAGATCATCGACGAAACGGACACGGAGGATCCGTTCGTGGTGGCGGTTTCGGACGCCGAATGGGTCGTCGACGGGCGGTTCACGGTAGAAGAGGCGCGCGAACTGGGCTGGCCGGTGCAGGAGTCGGAGGGCTACGATACCATCGCCGGTTGGTTTATGGACGTGATCGACGTGGTTCCCCAGATCGGACGCGAGTTCACCATCGAGGGCTATCGCTTCAAGGTGGAGGGTATGCGCCGGCGCCGCATCCGTTCGCTGCGCGTGTCCAAAGACGCCGCATGCGGGTCGGAGGAGTCTGGTAGCGACGTTGCCGCATCCGCTCGCGGTTAGCATCCCCACAACGTGACGCGCCCCGGGGGCGCGCGGAGGGTTTACGGTGGAGAAGAAGCTTTTCAGAAGCGAGGACAGGATCATAGCGGGCGTGTGCGGCGGGTGCGCCGAAGCGCTTGGCGCGAGCACCGCCGTGATCCGCTTCATCGCCGTGTTGCTGCTGGTGGTAAGCGTCGGGTTCGCCGGCGCGGTGTATCTTGCCATGTGGTACTTCATCCCCAAGCGCGAAGACGCCTCGGCGATGTTGGACGTGGTGCCCGAGTCCGCCCGGTCCGATCGATACGGCGAGATCGGAGCCTCCGAGCGCGCGGGAGCACCCGAGCGCCCCGTCCCGCCGCGCAGGCTGATGGGGTGGGGGGATGTGTTTCGCCCGCGATCCCCCGACGACGACCTGTTCGGTCGCGACCGCCGCTCGCTGCCCACGGTGGCGCGCGTGGGCATCGCGATCGGGCTTCTGGCCATGTTCGCGGTCGTGGTGTCTTTGGGCATGCCGTTTTTCCCGGGGGCCGAATGGTGGCAGTTCTGGCCCCTTCTGCTGATCGCGTTCGGCGTGGTGCTCATCATCTTGCCGCTGCGCGACTTTGCGAACCGCTCGGCAATGCATCTGTTCGGCGTTTCGATGGTCCTGCTGGGCGGCGGCCTCACGCCCACGACGCTGGGCATGCTGTCGCTTATCACGTGGCTTAACGACATCATCGCGCTTTGGCCGGTGGTCATCGCGGCGTTTTGCCTGTTCGGACTGGGATATCGGCGGCAGTCGACCCCGCTTATGCTGGCCGGTGTGGCCCTCCACGGTGTCTTCGTGATCGCCGGCGTGCTCTTCTTCGCGGTGCCGGGCAGCCTGGAATGCATCGACTTCTCGCACATCGGCGGCGGCGTGGTCGCAGTCAATTCCGACGGTTCGGTGTGGCTCTTCTAACATCGAACAGAATCCGCAGGGTTTATGGAGAGGCGGCGCTCGGATTGTTGGCCGGGCAACCCATCTACGGTAAAATACCGCTCTGCATACGCAATCGTTTCAGATGCGCACTCAGCTGGATCATCCTCCAAACAGACCATCAGCTGACTCCGCGACTCGCGGCGGGATGGCTTTGTGCGCTGGAGCGTTTGCATACAGAGAGGAACAACGCCTAATGGCTTCAACGACCAAGCAACGGAAGCGCGTTGCGGCAGGCTCTATCGCCGGCGCAGTCGCTGCCGTCGCCCTTGTAGGGGTGATCGGCCTTAACGTTGCATCCGCTAACAGCGGAAGTACGCAAGCGGATCGGTTCGGCATCGAGATGGCCGCGCTGAGCTCCGCT
Organism: Berryella intestinalis; assembly: GCF_000814825.1. Taxonomy (NCBI): domain Bacteria; kingdom Bacillati; phylum Actinomycetota; class Coriobacteriia; order Eggerthellales; family Eggerthellaceae; genus Berryella; species Berryella intestinalis. The sequence goes on along the minus strand of NZ_CP009302.1, from coordinate 1,737,050 downwards.
TCCCCCGCTCCTTCGGGCGCTTTCGCGGCAGAGGCCGCCGACGCTTCGTACGGGGCCTCCACGCTTTCCCAATCGTCTCCGCGCAATATCGCCGCCGGCGTTTCCGCCATCGAGGAAGAGGAGAACGCCGCCGCCGAGGCCGAGCGCCAGGCGAAGGCCGCCGAGGACGCCGCCGGGCTGAACCGGGCGCGCAACGCGATGTCTGCCCAGGGATCCACCGGGGCATCCGCCGGTCTGTCCGAGGTGGACTGGACGGTGGGCCACGACGCGTTCGTGGAGGAATGGTCCGAGCGCATCGACGCCTTCTTGGCGGGATCCCCGCTGGCCGGCCAGGGCGAGAACTTCGCAGAGGCCGCCTGGGACAACGGGATCGACCCGCGCTGGTCGCCCGCCATCTCGAAAACCGAGAGCTCGCGCGGCGCGATCTGCTTCCTGCCCTACAACGCCTGGGGCTGGGGCGCATCGAGCTGGGATAGCTTTGACGAGTCGGTGAAGGCCCATGTTGCCGGGTTGGCCAAGGGCTACGGCTACACGCTTTCCAAGGGTGCCGCCGCCAAGTACTGCCCGCCTAACACCGACCACTGGTATGCCAGCACCCTGGCGTCGATGAAGAGCATCTAGGCTTTTCAGACCGCAGCCGACAAGGTAATCCGATATGAGACAATGGACCCGAGCGATCGCTCGGGTCTGTTTCGTTCTCTCATCTCGAAAGGGCTCGCATGAGCAACATCATCGTGGTCGGCTGCGGACGCGTGGGCTCGCAGCTCGCCAACATGCTTTCCGACAACGGGAGCAACGTGTGCGTCATCGACAAGAACGCCGAGGCGTTCGCCAACCTGGGGCGTAACTTCAACGGGTCGACCGTCCAAGGTATCGGCTTCGACGAGGACACCCTGGTGAAAGCAGGAATCGAGGACTGCGACGTCCTTGCGGCGGTCACCCAGTCAGACACCGCCAACCTCATGGTCACCGAGGTGGCCACCCACCTGTACGGAGTGCCCCACGTCATCGCGCGCCTGTACAACTCCGACCACGAGCGAGCCTACATGCAGCTGGGAATCGACTACGTGTGCGGCACGTCGCTGGTGGCCGAGGAAGTGTTCGGCAAAACCGTATCGGGACACGGCGCCCACCTCGACACGTTCGGGGAATACGAGGTTCTGCGCTTCTCGCTGAACCTCAAGCACCTCGACCGCAAGACCATCCGCGTTTCCGAGATGGAACGCGTGCACGATATCCGCATCGTGGCCTTCGAGCGCGCCGACGGGTCGGCCTCGTCTATCCCGACGGGCGATTCGGTGCTCTACCACGGCGATACCGTGCTGGCATGCGTTCGCCACGAGCTCATCGATCAGTTCTCCGTGTACATACAGGGGTAGGGGGAGGCCATGCGCGTAGTAATCTCGGGCGGCGGCAAGGTGGGCGAATACCTCGCCACCGTGCTGCTTGCCAGCGGCAACGAGGTCACCATCATCGAGCGCGACGCCGATGTGGCCGACCGTCTGTCCATGCTGCTTTCGGGTCGCTACCTCGTCATCGTCGGCGACGGGTGCGACTCGAAAAGCCAGGAGGACGCGGGTATCCGCCGCGCCGACGTGTTCGTCGCCACCACCGGCCAAGATGACAACAACCTGGTCGCGTGCGAGATCGCCCAGCGCGTGTTCAACGTGCCGCGCGCCGTCGCACGCGTGAACGCCCCGAAAAACCAGCGCATCTTCCGCACGCTGGGGATAGAGAGCGTATCGTCCACCCAGCTCATCGCGAACCTCATCGAAGAGGAAACCCTGCTGGGTTCGATGAGCACCATCACGTCGCTTACGCACAGCAACGTGCTGCTCACCGAGATCGTCGTCCCGCGCTTCCGTAACCACGCCGAGGAAGAAGGCGTGCTGGTGGCCGATCTGGACATGCCGGAGGGAAGCATCATCGCGGCCGTCGCGCTGTCCGACCGCATCGAGGTGGTCGGCCCCGAGACGGTGGTGCATCCCGGCGATCGGGCGATCGTCATAGCCGATCAGGAGGCCGTCGACGATGTTCGCGATATGCTGAGAAGCTTGTAGCCCCCCGGATGCGCCCAGGTCCGAGCGCCTTTGCGGGCGCTTCGGGGTCCCGGCGCCCCGCACCTTAAGAAACCGTGTTTTCAAGCCGCCGAGGCGGATTCGATAGGAAGGAACAGCATGATCGGCCGTTACACCCGCCCCGAGATGGGGGCCATCTGGGAAACCCAGAACAAGTTCGAGATCTGGAAGGAGATCGAGATCCTGGCGTGCGAAGCGCAGGCCGAGCTGGGAGCGGCGGGGATCACGAAGGAAGAGGCCGCTTGGATCCGCGAGCACGCCGATTTCACGGTCGAGCGCGTCGACGAGATCGAGAAAACCACGAACCACGACGTCATCGCGTTTCTCACCAACATGGCCGAATACATCGATGCGGACATCCCCGAGGGCTCCGAGCCGCCCAGCCGCTGGGTGCACTACGGCATGACCTCGTCGGATCTGGGGGACACCGCTCTGTGCTACCAGATCGTGCAGGCGTGCGACATCATCCTCGCCGACATCCGCCAGCTGGGCGAGACCTGCCGCCGTCGGGCGTTCGAATTCGAGGACACGTTGTGCGTCGGGCGCACCCACGGCATCCATGCGGAGCCGATGACCTTCGGCATGAAGTTCGGAAGCTGGGCGTGGATGCTCAAGCGCGCCGAAGAGCGCATGCTGCAGGCCCGCGCGATGGTGGCCTCCGGCGCCATTTCGGGCGCGGTGGGATCGTATTCAAACATCGATCCGTTCGTCGAGCACTACGTGTGCGAAAAGCTGGGGTTGACCCCCGACCCCCTGTCAACCCAGGTCATCGCACGTGACCGTCATGCGCAGACGATGTGCTCCCTGGCCGTGGTGGCCTCCGAGCTGGAGGCGATAGCCACGCAGATCCGCCTTCTGCAGCAGTCCGACGTGATCGAGGCCGAGGAGCCGTTCAAGAAGGGCCAGAAAGGCTCGTCTGCCATGCCGCACAAGCGAAACCCCATCACGGTCGAGCGCGTGTGCGGCCTTTCGCGCATCGTGAAGGCGAACGCCCAGGTTGCTCTCGACAACGTCGCCTTGTGGTACGAACGCGACATCAGCCATTCGGGCGCCGAGCGCGTGGCGCTGGCCGACAGCTTCATCGCACTCGACTACATGTTCGGCAAGATGCAGCCCCTTTTGGACGGCCTGTTCACGTATCCCGCCAAGATGGAGCACAACCTATGGCGCACCCGCGGGCTGATATTCTCGTCGAAGGTGCTGTTGGCCCTGGTGCAGACGGGCATCACGCGCGAGGACGCCTACGTTATCGTCCAGCGCAACGCCATGGCGGTGTGGGAGGACATCCAAAACGCGGTGGACGGTCCTACGTATCGCGAGCGCCTCGAGGCCGATCCCGATGCGCGCCTCACGGCCGAGCAGCTCGACGCCATCTTCGATCCCCGGGCGTTCCTCATGCGCAAGGATGTGATATTCGCCCGCTTGCGCGAACTGAGCTTCGAGGCGTAGCGGAGCGCGAGGCGCGGCATAGGATGGGATGCACGGCCCGATCGCCCGATAGGCGGTCGGGCCTTTTCGTTGACTGTTTTGGCTGGTACGTCGAAAAAAGGTTCGCTTAAGGTTTTTGGCAATCCGATGTGATGATCAGTAAAACAGTCTACGTTGATCATCTGCGTCGTATTAATTTGATAAACTGTGGCCTTCCATTCCCAGGAAGGAGATGACATTGAACCGCCCCGATCTTAAGAACCTTGCTGCGAGCCGCGGTGCCCGCGCTGCCTGCGCCGTCTCTCTCAGCCTTGCGGTCACCGCCGCGTTGGCGCCCCTTCCCGCGTTCGCCCAGACGGCTCCCGCCCCGGCTGCTTCCAGCCCTGCCGCATCCGCGCCTTCGGCTAATCCCGCAGGTGCTCAACAGCCCCAGTGGCTCGCGGTTACCCTGTATGATGGGCTGACGAACCAGCCCGTTTCGATGGATGTGAACCAGAAGGTGAGCATCACGCTGAAGAACCTCGAGGACGGTAAGACCTACAAACTCGCTACCCTGGATGCAAAGACGCAGCGCGTTCAGGACGTTCCCGCCGGCCGCTACAAGATCACTGTGCAGATCGGCTCCACCGAGTACCGCGGGTCGATGCTTGCGGCCGGTTCCGCGGACACCCAGCTTACGGGAACCGATACCGTGACCATGAACAACACCGGCGATCTCGGATTCGGCATATCGAACCTCAAGCTGACCCTCCTTCCCGCCTACACCCGCATCTACGACCCGCAGCCCCAGCCGATCGAGGTCGAGCAGGGCGGTGACGTGAAACCGGAGATGGGCATCGTCGACCTCGACAAGTACGAGGGCGCTGTCGTTTCTTGGGAGGACGGTAAAGCCGTCGACACCTCCAAGCCCGGCAGCTTCACCAAAAAGGCGGTCGTTCGCTACGCCGACAATTCCATGGATGTCGTCGAGGTGCCCATCACGGTGAAGGAGAAGGCCGCCGAGAAGCCCTCCGATCCGGCCAAGCCCATCGACAACCCCGGCGCTCCCTCCAAGCCCATTGACGGCCCGGCTGCCCCGACCGAACCCAAGACCGAACCCAAGACCGAACCCAAGACCGAACCCAAGACCGAACCCAAGACCGAACCCAAGACCGAACCCAAGACCGAGTCTATGGTCAATGAGGCTCAGAAGACCTCCGACAACCAAGTCGGGTCCAAGAGGGTCGTGGCTCCCGTCATGAGCGCAACCAACGGCGCCGTTAAGAAAACGGTGATGCCGCAGACCGGCGATGCGTCCCTGTTCGCCGCCGCCACTGCTGCTGTGGCCGGCGCTGCCGCCGCGGGCGCCTTCGGATTCGCTCTGAAGCGCCGCCGATAGCCCCTTGCCCGGCTCTCAAGGGTTTCACTCGCAGTCGCCCTCTTTGCTTCGGCAGAGAGGGCGACTTTGCGTTCGAGGTCGGTTTTTCGGGGTTAGCTTGCCGGGCTCCATATCTTCACGCGGCAGACCTGCGTTTTCTCGGCGTTCACCGGCTTGTAGTCGATGCTGGTGAATGTGACGAGTCTCGTGTGCGCCCCTGTGGTGGCGGTGTATTCGCCGTAGGTGTCCGCACCGTCGTCGACGTCGATGGTGAAGTACTTCCCGCTTTTCAGGTTCGCCAATGCAACGGCATAGGTCGATTTCACGACGAGGAAGTCTCCGCACCAGCAGGGAGGGGCGGAAGGGGTGCGTCCGAACCGGAACCACGGGGCCGTATCGTAATCGCCCCCGCGGGTATCGTTTATGGGGCAGTAGGTTCCCATTTGGGACAACCCCCCACCCGAATTGTAGATGCGCTCCAGCGAGAACGAGAAGCCCTGCGGCCCGTAGGCTACGGAAAGGGGCGTCATGCCGGCGGGCAGCACGACGGAGTCCTCCTGTTCGCGCGAGGCGGCTCCGAAGTACAGCAGCTCGAAATTGGCAGAGCTTTCGGCCGATCGGGCGGCGAACGACACGCCGTTTGCCGCCGCGTACAGGGGCGTGGGGGAGTTCTTGTTCGCGGTATGGATCTCTTGCGCGTCGTCCGTCCCGAACGCGCAAGCGTACAGCGCGCAGGAGCCCTTCACGATCCCGTCCACCGCTTTCGGGTTCACCAGCCAAAAGGCGGACGATCCGGATGCGGCGAGCGTCGGGGTGTCGGTGGATGCGTCGCCCGAGGCCGCCAGGACGGAAGGACCCGCCTTGGTTCCGTTGAGCGTAGCCGTGTAGATGCGCCAGGTGCCGTCGAGGATGTTCGCTTCGGTCCATACTATCCCCGCAGAACAGGCCCGCACGTCGTATATCTCGAAGTGCTCCGAGAGACCCACCGGGTTTTCGATCACGGTGACCGGATCGTTCGCCTTGCCGATCTCGATGACGCCCACGCGGGCGAGGGGGCTTCCCGTATCGGTGGGGATGAGGCAGGCCGCCACCGCGTCGTCGCTGGCGAATACGAGCGATCCCAAAGGCAGGTCGAACGAGGCGGTTTGGCGCAGGTGCGAGCTGTAATCCTCGATCAGCTCGAAATCGTCGAGCGTTTTGACGGAACTTTCCGGCACGTCGAGCGACGCGACCTGGCGGTTTTTCGCCTCGGAGTTGGACGTGGCGATCTTGACGCCGCCCGCCACCAAGGCGATGGCGCCGACGCCCGCCGCCCCGTAGAGGAACTTCCGGCGGGATATAAGCGTCTGTTCGCCGTCGGGAGCTGCGCCCCTGTGGCGGCGCTTGGGGTTTGCCGAGTTCAGGTGGCTTACGCGTTGGGTGCGGGCGCGCGACGAGGGCCGCCCCGCCGAACGGGAGGGGCGGCTCGCGCGCATTCCGTTGTTTCTTCTAGAACTGCTCATCGTATTGTTGATTTTGTCATTTAAAGGACTCTCTGCGCTGTTTAGCTGGGAATTGTTACAATAACCCCAAATGCAGCGCGCTACCTCGATGCGTCCGGATGCGCTGCGTCGACTTCTTTTCCTATACGAGGATGAGGTGATCTTGCTATGAGCAACGAAACACGTCGCATTCTTCTGGTTGAAGATGAAAAGGCCATCCGCGATGCGGTAACCGCGTATCTCGAGCGCGAGAACTACTGGGTGACCGCGGTGGGCGACGGCCAGGAAGCCCTCGACGAGTTCGGGAAACACCATTTCGACCTGGTTATCCTCGACCTCATGCTCCCCCGTGTCCCGGGCGAGCGTGTATGCCGCGCCATTCGCGACAACTCCGACGTTCCCATCATCATGCTGACCGCCAAGGGCGAGGTCGAGGATCGCATCATCGGTCTCGAGCTGGGTGCGGACGACTACCTCATCAAGCCCTTCAGCCCCCGCGAGCTGGTTGCCCGCGCTCGCGCCCTGCTTCGCCGCGTCCATGCCGATTCCGAGCCTCAGCGCGAGGTTCTCGAGTTCGGCGACCTCACCATCGACGTTTCCGGTCACAAGGTGTTGGTCCTGGGCAGCGAGGTCGATCTTACGGCGAGCGAGTTCAAGCTGCTCACCACGCTGTCGCGCTATCCCGGACGCGTTTATTCGCGCATGGAGCTGGTCGAGAAGGTGCTGGGCTACGACTTCGAAGGATACGAGCGCACCATCGACAGCCATGTGAAGAACCTGCGCGCCAAGATCGGCGACAACCCGCGCCATCCCAAGTGGCTGCATACCGTTCACGGTGTGGGTTACCGGTTCGAGGATCCCACGGCAACCCCTTCCGACGAATAGCGCCCCGGTTGCGCGATTCGCAGGCATCCCGCGTGCGGGACGCCTCGTAAGGAACAGCCGTGTCCGATCTCACCCAACAACAGGAACCGTCCTTGCACGAGCCATCTCGGGCCAAGCGCTTCGCCGTGCTGGCGCGCCTTACGTACACGACGCGCATGACGGTGTACTTCGCCCTGATCGCGGCGATGACGGCGCTTATCGCCATCGGCGTCGTTTCGTTCGTGTGGGAGCAGTACTTCCAGATGTACACGCGCGACAACATGCAGGCGCTGGCCGACTCGACCGCCGAGCAGATCGCCCTGCGCTACGTTCAGTACGGCTCTTACAATTCTTCGTCGGTGGCGCCGGCCGACTATGCGGTCAGCGTGTACCGCGGCGTGGGCGTGCAGGTGGTCGATGCCGACGGCAAGGTGGTGTACGACTCCACCATCATCGAGGCGGTCGACGGCGATGGCAGCAGCGTCGAGCTGCCCTCGCTTGCCCCCAAGCACGGCACGGGCAACACCGCACGTTCCCCCATCGTCGTCTCCAACCAGGCCATCGGGTCGGTGCGCGTGTGGGTGGAGGGTTCGGACACGCTGCTGCGCGATGCGGACCGAGAGTTTCGCGACCGTTCGTACCAGGCTATGATCTGGGCGACCGTCATCGCCATCATCCTCGCGTCGCTTATCGGGTACCTGTTCGCGCGCAACCTCGTGCGCCCCATCAAGCGCATGACCGATACCGCCATGGCCATGAAGGAGGGCAACCTGTCCGCCCGCACCGGCCTGACCGGCGACGACGAGGTGGCCGAGCTTGCGAAAACCTTTGACGCGATGGCCGAATCCGTCGAACGCGACCGGCAGCTCGAGCGCCGCCTCACCACCGACGTCGCCCACGAGCTGCGCACCCCGCTTATGGCCATCCAGTCTACGGTCGAGGCGATGGTCGACGGCGTGTATCCCGCCGACGAAGAGCATCTCGATATCGTGAACTCCGAAGTCCAGCGCCTCAGCCGCCTGGTCGACTCCCTGCTGAAGCTCTCGCGTCTCGAGAACCGCTCCATGCCTCTGAAAGAGGAGCTGGTGGACGTGGGCGAGCTTATCGCGGGCATCGTGACCACGCACGATTCGTATGTGCGCGAGTCCGGGCTGACGCTGGTCTACGACGCCGATCCGGGCGTGTGCGTCATGGGGGACCCCGATATGATCCGCCAGGCAACGGCGAACCTCATCTCCAACGCTGTTCGCTATACGCCGGAGGGCACCATCACCGTCAGCGTCAAGCGCGAGGGAAGCATGGCGGCTATCGCGGTGTCCGATACGGGCGTGGGCCTGTCGCCCGAAGAAGCCAAGATGGTGTTCGATCGATTCTGGCGGGCCGACGAGCACCGAAACCGCGAGAGCGGCGGTTTGGGCATCGGGCTGTCGGTGGTGAAGGAGATCGTCGAGCGGCATCACGGGCGCGTCGGCGTCGAAGGGGAGAAGGGCGTTGGAGCCCGCTTCACCCTCTACCTGCCGCTGTACGACGAGCGGTCCAAGCAGAAGCAGGCCCGCAAGCGCTCGTAGCGTTTTTAGCGAGAAAACATGCCGATGACGTGGTCGCGCAGCCGATCATGCGGGATAATGGCGCCTATCTGTTGGTTGGCGAGCGCGAAGGGAAGCGAGCGACTGTGAGCGTAATCGACATCAAGCCCGATGCTCAGGGCAAAGTGAGGGATCTATACGATCTGGGGGACAAGCTGCTGCTGGTGGCGACCGACCGCATATCGGCGTTCGACTACATCCTTCCCGACGAGATCCCCGGCAAGGGCATCGTGCTCACGCAGCTGTCGTGCTTCTGGTTCGAGCTGCTGGACGGCGTGGTGGAAAACCATCTGGTGTCGTCCGACGTGGCCGACCTGCCCGACCAGTTCAAGCCCTACGCCGATTACCTGCGCGGGCGCTTCATGCTGGTGAAGAAGGCCGAGATGTTCCCCGTCGAGTGCATCGTGCGCGGCTACCTTGCCGGCAGCGGTTTGAAAGAATACGGCGCCCAGGGAACCGTGTGCGGGATACCGCTGCCTGCGGGTCTGGTGAACTCGTCGAAGCTGGCCGAGCCCATCTACACGCCCTCGACGAAGGCCGAGGTGGGAGGCCACGACGAGAACATCAGCTTCGAGCGCAGCGCCCAGCTCATGGGCGAGGAGGATGCGGCTGCGCTGCGCGACCTGTCGCTTAAGGTGTACACCGCCGCGCGCGACCACGCGGCCGAAAACGGGATAATCATTGCGGATACGAAGTTCGAATTCGGCCGCGTCGACGGTAAGATCGTCCTTGCCGACGAGGTGCTTACGCCCGATTCCTCGCGCTTCTGGCCCGGCGACGCCTACGAAGAGGGCAAAGACCAGCCCAGCTTCGACAAGCAGTTCGTGCGCGACTGGCTGAGCGCCAACTGGGATCGCCAGGGAAACCCGCCCCACCTTCCGCAGGACGTCATCGAAAAGACCGCCGAGAAATACGTGCAGGCCTACGAGAAGATCACCGGCCGTTCGTTTTCGTACTAGGCACGCAGCAACCCAAGGAGCAATTCGAGCATGAGTCAGCGCAATCCCCTCAACGAGCGATACACCAGCGAAGACAAGATCGGCAAGACGCGCAAGAGCGCCGCATCGGCCAAGCCGGCGGCCAAGCGCGCAGCAACCGTGCGTTCGGCGCCTCAGAAGTCGAAGAAGGAGCGCCGAGCCGAACAGCGCGAACGCGAGCGCAGGGCCGATGCGAAGCGCTATCGTGCCCAGCAGGACCTGTACAACGTGCCCACCGAGGAATACAAGCGGCTGCGCCGCACTTGGTGGATCGTGCTGGTGGCCGCTATCGCCTGCACGGTTCTGTCGTTCGCCCTCTCCACCATCAGTGGGCTCGAAGCCGTTTCGACGGCGTTTCTGGTTGTGGGGTACGCCCTGATCCTGCTGGCTCTCTACATCGACTTCGGAAAGACCCGCAAGCTGCGCAAGCAGTACGCCGCCCAGGTCGCGGGCAACAAGTCGAAGGCGGCGCGCGCCGAACAGAAGCGCGCCAGGGCCGAACAGCGCGCCCTCGAGGCGGAGGCGAAGGAGAGCCCCCAGGATGCCGAAGGGGAGGAGCCTCAGAAGAAGGGTCTGTTCTCGAAGCTGTTCAAGCGGTAAGTAGGCGCGCGAGCAGGGTCTTCGGGAGATTCTCGGGACCGAAAAGCGCACCTGATTTCAGCGGGACCCCGGATGCTTCCAGTAGAAGCGTCCGGGGTCCCGCTTTCGTTTGGGTTAAGTGTGAGTTTCTCCGTACCTGCTCACCTCTGATACGGAGGGGATCGAAAGGCCTGCCATCTGTTTTCTCCCTCGTCTACGTTAGACAAGTTCTTATTGCTTGATCAGCCTGTTCTCAGCATATGGTTGTCGGGTTATCAGTAACCGGTCAAAAAATAGCAACTTTCTTTAAGAAAATAATCTTCACTTTTAAAAAACAGCGAATTACTCTAAGTAATAGGATTGCATTAACGTAACACCAATAGTAGGGAGAAACATGCAGGGTGAGACAAGGAAGGGTTTTTTCGCGGGGTCCTCGAGATTGAAGAAAGCATCCGCTCTTTTCATTGCGTTTGCCTTGGCGTTGCAGACTTTCGGGTTTGCGAGCAACGTCGCATTTGCTGCGGGTACGTCTCCGACCGTGACGCTCGCTGCCGAAAATGTACCGGTAACACCTGTTATTAGCGGTAACGATCTAGCTCCATATCCCACGTTCTTCATCATGGGCAAGCCCACGACCGGTTTCAATGTCGATGGGAGCAAGACGGCTCCTGCGATCGTAGGGCTGCACGATACAATGAAGATTACCGCAAGCGACACTGATGGAACGCTGAACAGGTTCTATATCTTCGATTCGAACAATAAGGAAGCGGAAGCTCATTCCAACCCGCTTACGGTAACCCGCTCCGGTTCGAATGCACTGTACATTTCAGGTCAGTACAACTGGGAGCCTGGCGGATTGTATACGCGTTTTGCTCGGGCCATAGACAACGATAACAATGAAACGGCCCAGGGTTTCCGCTATATCGCCTACACCGATGAGGTTGTGGATAAGGATCCGATTCAGAAAAAAGACACGGACACCTTCGTGAATGACGAGGTGTTTGCCAAGATGAGGCTATCGACCAGCACCCCTTCCAAGGGCAACTCCTTCGATCAGCCCGCTGATTTCAAGAAGTACTTCCAGGATAACCTTGCAGCCAAATACGGCGTTCGCAGCATAGTGGGTTACCAGCAGGTAGACGGTGCGGACTTCGTTGCGGGAACCGATGTTTCGAAGTTTCCCAAGGTTGGTACGTACGATATCGAGGTAATGACCACAAACCCCCACGGCCAATCTGTGTATAACCTGGTGAGGGTCGTTTTTGCTGATACCACTAAGCCTGAACCCCCCGTATTGCCCGATCTTTCCGGGCGCGCTAACACTACCGACGAGATCTCGGTAGCCGCCGAAGCCGGAACCATTGTGCGTTTGTACGATAAGGACGGTAAACTCTTGGGTCAGGCTACAGCCAATCAGGACGGTGTCGCAAAGATCACGCCTACCTATCCTGTTCCCGAGGGTCGCGTTACCGCTACCGCGATCGATGCGGCCGGGCTTGAGTCCGAACCAGCCGAAGGCAACGCAACAGCGACCAAGGCCCCTGCTATCACGATTCCCGTAGCCGATCCGTCCTCTCTTACTCAGCCCGAGAAAGATGCGGTTAGAAAAGCCGTTGAAGATGCAAATAAGGGGAATTTTCCTTCTGGCACTCAGATCGAGGTCGGTTCCGATGGAACCGTGACGGTTAGGTATCCGAACGGAGCCGTTAATACCATCCCGGCCGAGAAGACCGTCAAGCAGTCGCTCGCCGCGGTCAGCGACCCGGCGGCCCCGGCCCAGCCCCTGCCCGTCGCCGACCCCTCGGCCCTGACCCAGGACGAGCGCGACGCCGTCAGGAAGGCCGTCGAGGACGCCAACAAGGGCCGCCTGCCCGAGGGCACCCAGTTCTCCGTGGCCGCCGACGGCGCGGTGACCGTGACCTACCCCGACGGCACGACCGACTCCATCCCGGCCGAGAAGACCGTCAAGCAGTCGCTCGCCGCGGTCAGCGACAAACAGGTTCAGAATTCTATGGATGAAAAGATTGTTGGTAAGAGCGTGCGCGTGCTTCCCGCAACCGGGGATCGTACCGGCGTTATCGCTTCGACCTCTGCACTTCTTTCTATGCTTGGTCTTGGTCTGGTTCTTCTTTTAAGAAGAGGGAAAGAAGATCGTTAGTTTTCTAGCGGCATAGGTTTGTCGAGGGAGGGCAGGTATCCTGTCCTCCCTTTTTGTATTGAGGAAGAGTTCTTAATCGAACACCCTTAGGTATCCCTTAGGCGGCGTCGAAGGCCGATGCCTCGTTTCCGGTCTGGGCTTTTGCATGGGTTTTGCGCGTGAGGAAGTAGAAGATGGGGGTGTCAAGCGCGGCCATCGCGAACTTGAGGATGTACTGGCCCACCATCATAGCCCCGAGCGTGGGAAGCATGGCGGGATCGAACAGCCACCCGAAGCCGAACCCGAAGCTGATGCCGATGAACACCACGGTGTCGATTATCTGGGAGGTCATAGTGGAGGCGTTGTTCCAGATCCAGCGCTTCTTCGGGGCGGTCGCCTCGTCTTTGGCCATGAAGCGGTTGCGCAACCGGTGAAACACCTGGACATCCCACGATTGTGACAGCAGGTACGCGGTCATGCTGCCGACGACGAACACGGCGTTTTGGCCCAGCAGGATATCGTAGGCCGATTGCATGTCGGGATTCACGGCGGGGAGGGCCTGCGTGATGATTATGAGAACGAGGGCGATAAGCTGGCAGGCGAAGCCGCCCCATACGATGGTCTGAGCCTCTTTGCGTCCCCAGATCTCGCCGATCACGTCGGTCATAAGATAGGTGATGGCGTAGCACAGCGCGGCGCCGGGAACGGCGATAGTGCTTCCGAACAGGGGGATTCCGGTTTGGACGGTTTTGGCGGTCACCATGTTCGAGACCACCAGCGACACGGCGAACACCATGGCGCACAGCATAAGGTTGCGGTTCGTTCTCTTCATTTGTCATCCTTAGTTTTTTATGGTTGGATTTCGCGAACAACCCCCGCCGGAGCGGGAACGCGCCGTTTGGCGCGGGTGCCTATTCTAGGCGTATTCCAGCGGATCGTCCATACCGTTTGCCCGAAAAGCCGCGATGCGGTCGATGCAGGTCCCGCATGTTCCGCAGGGTTTCTCGTTCCCTTCGTAGCATGACCAGGTGAGATGGTAGGGCACCGCCATGTCTAGGCCGCATTTGACCACGGCTGCCTTGTTCACGTTTGCGAACGGGGCTTCCAGCGAGACGAGCCCGTAGGTTCCCAGCTCGACGGCGCGCCCCATGGCGGCGACGAATTCGGGCGAGCAGTCCGGGTAGGCGCTTCCCGCCGCATCGTCGGCATGGGCCCCCAGGTAGAGAAGCACAGGGCGATCGGGATAGACGGATAGGGCGAATGCGGCGGCGGCGGAGAGCATGAGCCCGTTGCGGAATGGGACGTACGTGCTGACGGGACCTTCTCCGCGCTCTTCGATCTGCCGGCCGTAGCTTTCATGTTCGATGGCGCGGGAGCTGTGGGCCATAAGCGCGTTGGTCGACGCCGCAAGCACGTTCGAAAGATCGAGCGTGCGCTGAGCCACCTGGTAGTATTTGGCAACGGCGCGAGCGCTTTGCAGCTCTCGGACATGCTTTTGGCCGTAGCTCACGCCCAGCGCCGTCACGTTCTCGGCGCCGAACCGATCGACGGCCAACGCAAGGCAGGTGGTGGAATCGATGCCTCCGCTCGAAAGCACGACGGCGCACGAGGCGGCGGAAACAGAGCCGTCCATCAGCGAGCACCGTCTCCCGTATCGAGGTCGGAAAGCTGCTCGAACATGCGGCCCTTCGCCATCCCCTCGTAGCCGAAATCGGGGTTTGCCCAGTTGGCAAAGGGATAGATCGAAATCCCTCCGCGCGGATAGAACATGCCGCGCACCTCGATGTACTTGGGCTCCATAAGCTTCACCAGGTCGTTCAGGATCACGTTCGTGACGTCTTCGTGGAAGTCACCGTGGTTTCGGAACGAGAACAGGTACAGCTTCAGCGACTTGCTCTCGACCATTTTGATATGGGGGATGTAGTTGATGTAGAGGGTGGCGAAGTCGGGCTGCCCGGTGATGGGGCACAGCGTTGTGAATTCGGGGCAGCGAAACGTCACCATGTAATCACGCTCGGCGTGCTTGTTCTCGAACGTTTCCAAAACGGTGGGATCGTAGTCGGACGAATAGACGGTGCCCTGGTTGCCCAGAAGGGTCAGACCTTCGCTCTCTCGGTTTTCTGAAGCCACGTGACGCCTCTCTCTCGGGTGTTTTGCGCTACGACTATAGCAATACTGTGTGGGCTCTCGGTGGACGAGGTCCCCCATCCCTATAATGGACTCTTTGCAAGCGGCGTCCGACGCCGGCCGTGCCGACCGAAAGGAGCCGGATGCCGGCACACGATCTCCGCCCTGTGCGACCAAGGCCCCGTAGGGAGGCCCGCGTCCGATTCGCGATCGCGGCCCTGGCGGTGCTCGCGGTTGTATTCGCGCTGTTCAACATCACAAGTTGCCTATCGTCGAGCCAGGTCGCCCCGCAGGGCGCGTCGGTTGTGGAAGGGGAGGGCGCAAAGGCGCTCCCGTCGCTTCCCCGCAACCAGTACCGCTGGACCAACCTCGAGCGCAGCGGGGATCGGCTGGCCTATGCGGTGGACGGTCAGGTGCTCTCCCGCATGGGGGTGGACGTTTCCAGCAACCAGGGCGCTGTGGACTGGAACGCGGTGGCAAACGACGGCATCGAGTTCGCCTACGTTCGCCTAGGGTATCGCGGAACCGCGACGGGCACCATGATGATCGACGAGGATTTCGAGGCGAACCTGCAAGGCGCGCAGGCAGCCGGCTTGGACTGCGGCGTGTACTACTTCTCCCAGGCGATCAGCGTGGAAGAGTCGCGCGAGGAGGCCCAGGCGGTTGTCGACCAGCTGAAGGGCCGATCGCTCCAGCTTCCCGTGGTGTTCGACTCGGAAACGAACGCGGCGGGCACGGGAACGTCGCGTACGGCCGATCTGGATAACGAGCAGATGAGCGATATCGCCCTGACGTTCTGCGAGAGCATCGAGGCTGCGGGATACAAGCCCATGGTGTACGGAAACGCTTCCGACCTGCAGCGCTACGACCTGTTCCGGGTCATGAAGTACCCGTTGTGGTGGGCCGAATACGACGCTACGGTCCCCACCACCATCCTGGATTTCAAGGTTTGGCAGTATACCAGCAAGGGGAGCGTCAAGGGGATCCCCGGTTCGGTGGACTTGAACATCGAGATGTCGAGGGTCGGCTAGGGCGCCTTTACTCCGCGAAGGCGTGCGGCTATTCGCAAACGTCCAGTTCCCAGTGGCGGATGTCCAGCCATCGTCCGAATTTGAAGCCGACTTCGCGCAGGGTTCCGCAGTATTCGAACCCGAACCGCTCGTGAAGCCGCTCGCTCGCGTCGTTTCCGCCGGTTATCACCGATACGATGCGGTGGGTGCGCTCATCGGACCGCGCGGTTCGTATCAGGTGGTCCATGAGCGCCGCTCCGATCCCGCGGCCGCGCCCGTCGGGATGGACGTACACCGACAGTTCGACGGTGGGGTCGAAGGCGTCTTTGTCCCGGTAGGGCGACAGGCAGGCGTACCCGCGGACGACCCCGTCGCATTCGGCGACGACGAGGGGGTGGTTGGCGCGGTTGTGTCGCAGGGCGAAAGCGCGCCATGCATCTGCGCCGACGGGCTCGATATCGAAGGTGGCCACGCCGTGCTCGACTTCGTGGTTGTAGATGGCCCGCGTCGATTCCAGGTCGGAGGGGGAATCGGGCGATAGAGGGCGGATGACCAGGCTGTTGGCGGCACGGTCATCCGAGGCGGGGCGGTTCGCCCCGTCGGCCGCGGGATCGGCGGTATGCGGGCTATCGGCGCTCGGCAAAGGGAATCGCCTCGTTGGATTCTTCGTCCAGGTTCCCGTCGAACACGTAATGCTTGGTTTCGCGTGCGACGATACCGGACAGGGCCAGCGTGATGAGGATGTTGGGAACCGCCATCAGCGCGTTGGTGATGTCGGAGACGGTCCAAACGACGTTTCCGAGGCCGACGGCGCCCAAAAACGTCGCGACGACGTACATGATCTGGTAAACCTTGATGCCCTTCTGGCCGAACAGATAGGCGACGGCGCGGTTCCCGTAGTAGTACCAGCCGATGATGGTGGAAAACGAGAACGCGATGATGCCCAGCGCCAGAATGGGGGCGCCGATATAGGGGATCTTCTCGAACACGAGGCTGGCGAGCTGGGTGCCGGTGATGTGCTCGATGGAGGCGACCGTGCCGACCAGCTCGGGGTTGGCCAGCAGGGTGGATACGATGACGATGCCCGTGAGGGCGCAGATGACCACGGTGCTCCAAAACGCGCCGGTCATGGCCACCAGCGATTGCTGTGCGGGGTTCTTGCTCTGGGCCGCCGCGGCGATGATGGGAGCCGAGCCGAGGCCGCTTTCGTTCGAGAACAGGCCGCGCGCGCAGCCGTACTGGAGGGCGACCATGACGCCGCTGCCGACGGCGCCTCCGAACGCGGCGCGGGGCGTGAAGGCGCACAGCACGATCTCCTGGAGCGCGGGGACGATGAAGGCGCTGTTCATAACCAGGATGGCGATGCATCCGCCCGCGTATCCGACGGCCATGACGGGTACGAGGAACTCGCAGACCCGCGCGATGGACTGCACGCCGCCGATGATGACGATGGCGGCGAGCGCGGCGATGACGATGCCCACGGCGAAGGCCGGCGCCGCGGTATGGGAGGTGATGATGCCGGTCATGGCATTGGACTGGACCGCGTTGCCGATACCCAGCGCGGCGATGGCGGCGAACACGGCGAACAGCACGGCGAATACGCGTGCGAACAGGGGTGTCTTCCCGTTTTTGCGGAACGCCCGCTCCCAAGCGTACATGGCGCCGCCCAGCATGCTGCCGTTGGCGTCTTTCACGCGGTACTTGATGGAGATGAACACCTCGGAGTACTTCGTGGCGATTCCGAAGATGCCCGTGATCCACATCCAGAAGATGGCGCCCGGGCCGCCGGCGAGGATGGCGGTTGCGACGCCGACGATGGAACCGGTGCCGACGGTGGCCGCAAGCGCCGTGGCCAGCGCGCCGAAGTGGCTGATGTCGCCCTCGCCGTCGCCCTGGCTGTTAAGCGACATCTTCACGGCCAAGGGGAGCTTGCGCTGGATGAAGCCGGTGCGCACGGTGAGGAAGAGATGCGATCCCAAAAGCAGAAGGATCATGGCAGGCCCCCATACGAGGGCGTCGATCGACTCCAGAATTTCCATACGGGCTCTTTCGTGTTCCCGCTGCGCCCGACTCGCGGTGCCGGCACGGCGATTGAATGTGATGACGGGAGAACATACTAACACTGCTCCCGTGCCGCTTTTACCGCTGATGCGCGCCGAAAACGGTTAGCGGTGCCCGCTGCTCATAATTACCATAAGGGATGTCCCCTCGCTCAGCGCGACGGAGAACCGAGAAGGCCGCAACCCCGCCTCCACCGCGTCGAGCCGGTCGGGTGTTCCTCTCAAGTGCTGCACAGACTGCCACCTTTATGATCTGGTGCGATAATCCCACGGTCACGCTCAGTTTACAAAGTATAAAGGTCATCTTTAGCTATGTGATAATGTCGCAAACTTCGAAAGGAGGCCGTATTGGATTACATCGCTACGTTTCTTGAGGGAATCCTGACTTTCGTCTCGCCCTGCCTGCTGCCCATGCTTCCCCTGTACCTCGCGTATTTCGCCGGTTCCTCGGCCGAATCGTCCGAAACGGGGAGCGCGGCTTCTTCAGGGGCCTCGCGTGCGACTAAGACCACGGTGGTGAACGCGCTCGGTTTCATTTTGGGCTTCACCTTGGTCTTCGTGGCGCTCGGCGCGCTGGCCGGCGGCCTCGGGGGCGTGCTTATCAGGCATGCGACCTGGGTCAACGTGATATGCGGCCTGATCGTCATCCTGTTCGGGCTCAACTTCGCCGGCGTTATCCGCATTCCCTTCCTGGAAGGGACGCATCGGCTCTCGACCAAGGTGACGCTGGTGTCGTTTCCCTCGGCGATTCTGTTCGGCATCGTGTTCTCGCTTGGATGGACGCCGTGCGTGGGTGCGTATCTGGGTTCCGCCCTTGCGCTCGCTTCGACCCAGGGTTCGGTCATGCAGGGGATCACGCTGCTTCTGGCGTATTCGGCCGGCCTGGGCGTTCCGTTCCTCATCAGCGCGCTTGCCATCGACAAGCTGTCGGGGGCGTTCTCTTTCATCAAAAGGAACTACCGCATCATCAACCTGGTGTGCGGCGTGTTCCTCATCGTGATGGGCGTGCTTATGATAACCGGACAGCTGACGGCGCTTATGTCGATCCTGAATCCCTAATCCTCGTTTGACCTGCGGTGGGTATCCGCCGCATGAAAGGAGTGCGCTTTATGGAAAAACAGACGAACCGCCGCTTGAGGACCGCTGCGATCGCGGTTGCGCTGGTCGCCGTGATCGGCGGGGCCGCCTTCGCCTACAACACCGTGTTCGCCCCGTCGAAGATGGGAGGGGCGGAAACCGCCCGCAGTGCGTCCGGTAACGAAAGCTCCGCTTCCTCGAGTGCGCAGCCGGGCAGCGGACCCTCTTCGGGATCGGCCGAATCTTCGGGGGGAACCAAGGTAGGCGGAAAGGCGGCGGACTTCTCGTTCTCGGATGCCGACGGGAACAAGACCAGCCTGTCGGCCATTCGCGACGGGAAGCCGACGGTCGTGAACTTCTGGGCCACGTGGTGTCCGTATTGCATCAAGGAGATGGGCGCGTTCCAGTCCCTGTACGAGCGCTACGGCGATAGGGTGAACTTCGTCATGCTGAACGTGGCCGACACCTCGGGCGAGGCGACGGCGGGGAAGGCCTACGTGAAGGACAAGGGGCTTTCGTTTCCGGCGTATTACGACCTCGAGCACGCGGGGAGCAGGGCCTACAACGTAAGCGGCCTTCCCACGACGCTGATCATCGGGGCCGATGGGACCCTTCTGTACAACGGTGCCGGGGCGATCAGCGAGGACGATTTCGCCAAGAAGATCGAGGCGGCGCTGTAGCCGCAGCTACGCTCGATTCCGCTGCTTTTCCTCACGGGCGCGCTGCTTTTCCTTGTGTTTGAGGTACTTGCGGTGCGCCTTCATGCGGGCCTCGCGGATACGGAGGATCTCTTCGTGATGGAGGCGCCTGCGGTCGGTGAAGCTCAGGCCGCGCACTTCGTCGCCGCGCAGGCGGCGGATGCTCTCGATGCGCTCGGCTATCGCGTCGATGCGCGGGTCGTCCTCCGCGAACCCGAGGGATTCCGCCATGATGATCGCGACGTCGCGAGCGGGGGCGTCCGAGTACACCATCCGCTCGACTTCGAAGCGCGTTCCGAGGTCGACGAGCCGGCGCTTTCCGCCCGCGCTGCGATCCTGCTGGTCCCCGGCCGCCTCGAGGCCGATCTTGTGGACGGTTTGGGCGTCGACCACCTGGTAGGCCAGCTGGCCGACGAGCGGCATGAGGAATACGGTGATGGCGCCTGCGGCGACGAAGGTGGAGGCGAATTCCTGGGGCATCGCGTCGGCCCGCACGGCGATCGAGGTCACGGCCACGATGAGGGGCAGCGCCGTCGTGCAGTAGATGGCGACCGATGCGCGGTTCTGCGCGGGCATGCCGCGCGTTTCCCGATGGATGCTGGTTGCGACGAAGATGGGGATCGTCCTGATCACGACGAGGGCCACGATGAGGGCAACGAGCAGGATAGGCTGGGCGAACACGCCTGCGAGGTTGATCTTCGCGCCCGATACCACGAAGAACACCGGGATGAAGAAGCCGAATCCGATCGCGTCGAGCTTGTGTTCGAGCGCATGGTCGCCGTCGGGCATGATCGAGCGCAGGGTGAATCCGGCCGCGAATGCACCTAAGACGATATCGAGGTCGAAGATGGCCGAGACGGTGACCAGCAGTATCAGCAGCCAGATGGTGAGGCGGACGAACGTTTGGGACGTGGTGTCGGCCTTCGCCTCGATGGATCGGTAGAAGCGGCTTCCGCGCTCGCGCACGACGGTGGCCCGCCGTGCGATGAGCACGCACAAGACGGCCAGGCCCAGCAGGATGACCGCGCTCTTCCAAGCGCTGCGGGCCGACAGAAGCATGACGATGGCGATGATGGGAGCCACTTCTCCCCAGGTCCCGTAGCTGATGATGCTGTCTCCCACCGCGGTTCCCAGAACCCCGCGCTCTTTGAGGATGGGCATGAGCGTGCCGATCGCGGTGGTGGTGAGCGCGATCGCGAGGGCGAAGTTGGCCAGCGACCCGAACCCGACGTCGGGAAGGGCGGCCCCGAACACCAGCGCGAGGGCGAAGCTCGCTGCCCAGGTGGCAAGCCCGGCGCGCCCCTGCGAGCCGGTCAGGGAGTCGGGGTTGATCTCGTACCCGGCCAGAAGGAACAGAAACGCCATGCCCAGTTCGGACAAGAGCGACACCGATTCGTCGACGGCGAACAGATCCAGGCCGTAAGGTCCCAGAACTGCGCCTATCACCAGGAGGAACACCGTTTCGGGGATGATCTTTCCCGGGATGCGGTCGGCGAACACGGGACAGAGCGCCCCGATGGTCACGATGACGAACAGCGATACGAAGTCGAATTCCATGAGGGGTCCTCGGTTGCCTTGTTTTGCGTCGGGTGCGGATGAAGCGCTGCGCTACGACTCGTTTTCACGTGCGACGAGGCGCGCGGCCCCGTAGCGTTCGCGCAGCACGGGTTTTTCGATCTTTCCCGTGGGATTGCGCGGCACGTCGGCGAATATATAGGTACGCGGGCGCTTGTACCGGGGCAGCCTGATGCAGAACTTCCTCAGGTCGTCTTCGGTCAGGTCGGCGCCGGGCTTCGCCTCGACCACGGCGCACGAGATCTCTCCCAGGCGCGCATCGGGAAGCCCGATGACGGCGACGTCCTTGACGGCGGCATGCCCGCGCAGGAAGTCCTCGATCTGAACGGGATAGATGTTCTCGCCGCCCGAGATGATGACGTCTTTCTTCCGATCGACCAGGTAGATGAACCCGTCTTCGTCGACCTCGGCCATATCTCCGGTGTAGAGCCATCCGCCGCGCAGCGTTTCGGCGGTCGCCTCGGGGTTTTTGTAGTAGCACACCATCACGCCGTCGCCGCGCAGGCACAGCTCGCCCGCTTCATGGGTTCCGGCGGTCACGGGCGTCCCGTCCTCGCGGCGCACCTCGGCCTCCCAGCCGTATCCGGGCACGCCGATGGCGCCCAGGTGATCGAGGTTGTCGACGCCCAGGTGAACGCTTCCCGGTCCCATGCCCTCGGACAGGCCGTAGTTGGTGTCGTACTGATGGGCGGGGAAGTACTCGGTCCAGCGGCGGATGAGGCTGCGGGGAACGGGCTGGGCTCCGATGTGCATGAGGCGCCACTGGTCGAGGGAAAGCGCGTCGATGTCGATATCGCCGCAGTCCAGGGCATCGAGTATGTCCTGGGCCCAGGGAACCAGCAGCCACACGATGGTGCAGCGCTCCTCCGAGGCGGTCTGCAGGATCCAGTCGGGGCGCACCCCGCGCAAAAGCACCGCGCGCGAACCCGAGGCCAGGCTTCCGAACCAGTGCATTTTGGCGCCCGTGTGGTACAGCGGCGGGATGCACAGGAACACGTCGTCGGCCGTCTGCCCGTGATGGCGCCGCTCGACCTCGGCGGCGTGGACGAGTCCCCGATGGAGGTGGAGGATCGCCTTGGGGAACCCGGTGGTTCCGCTTGAGAAGTAGATGGCCGCCTCGTCGTCGTCTGAGAGGCTCACGCCCGGCTCGACGGCTGGTTGGTTCCATATGCAGCTGAAATAGCTCTCCGCCCACGAGGGGCATGCTTCTCCTACGTAGAAGAAGCGCTCGATGCGCGGAACGTCGCCCACGACCTCTTCGACGCGCTCGAGGAATTCGGGCCCGAGGACGAGGGTCGAAACATCGGCCAGGTCCAGGCAGTACTTGATCTCATCGGCGGTGTAGCGGAAGTTCATGGGAACCACGATGGCCCCGGCTTTCAGGATGCCGAAGTATATGGGCAGCCATTCCAGGCAGTTCATCAGGAGGATGCCCACTTTGTCGCCGCGCTTCACCCCCGAGCTTATCAGCAGGTTCGCAAAGCGGTTCGCGTTCTCGTCGAACTCGCGCCATGAGATCTCGCGCCGATAGCGCTTCGAAGGGTTCGGCTCGACCAGCTCGTACTCGCGCCACGTCACGCCCCGGCTCTCGCGCCTTTCGGGGTTCACTTCGACCAGCGCGATATCGCTCGGTTTCGTGCGCGCGTTGTCGATGAGGTACTGGGTGATGGGCATGATCGATCCTCTTCGGGGGTTGGGTCCAGCGGTTCCGTCGGTATCGAAAACCAGTATAACGCGGTTGCCTGCGGCTCAGAAAAACGTGCATCGGGTACGCATAAAAGCGCCGGGGGAACACGGGGCTTCGGCGCAGGGAGGGGGCGATGCCGACGGCGAACCGCCGCAGAGGGGGTGATGCCGACGGCGAACCACCGCGTTTTCGAGGCCGGAATACGACGAAGGGCCGCACGTATGCGGCCCTTCGGAGGTGCGTCCTCCCGGGTTTTCGGGGGAGGGCTGTGGTTCGGTCCCGGTGCGGGGCTATTCGACGCCGACGATGACGTCGGTGGATTTGACCAGCGCAACTGCGTCGGAGCCGACGGTCAGGCCCAGCGATTCGATGGCTTCGTTGGTGATGGAGCCCGAGATGCGAACCCCTTCGGCGGTTTCGACGGTGATGTGCCCGTTGACGGCTCCCTCGGAGACGGCGACGACCTTGCCGCAGATCTGATTGCGGGTAGAGATCCCGGCGATCTTCTCGGATCCGGCGGCGAACATGACATTGGTTGCCTTCACGATGGCCATGGCCTCTTTGCCGGCCTCGAGGGCGAGGTCCCTGACGGCCTCGGAGGTGATGTTCGCCTTGACCATGTCGTTTCCGACCTTGATGGCGACGATGCTGTTGACAGCGCCCTCGGTGACGGATTCGACGGTTCCCTTCAGCTGGTTGCGCGCGGAGAGTTTCATGGCTTCTCGACCTTTCTGAGACGGTTTTCGTTTAATGGTTGGGCGGGTTCGTTTCCCGACCTGTTGGGTTCAGTATGCGCCCGAACGCGGTCTCGTCGATGCGGGGAACGGGTTTGTCAGCGTTCGTGTCACGATTCATCATGGTTCGTTTTATCCGACCGTTGGGAAGTCGGCTCATCGGCTCATTTTATGGGCGAGAAGAGAGGCGGAAGGATCTATAATCATTAGGAATTACTTATCTTTTGAAAGGGGGCGCCGAACGTGGTCGATCGGATGGACACGCTGTCCCACAGGGTTTCGTCTGCGATCGCGGCGGCGCTCTGGGCGGCTTCGGCGCTCCCGTTTATCCTGACGGGTGATGCCGTCGTCCCGACCGTCGTGCAGCTGGTCCTCGTAGCAGCCCTGTCCGCGGTGAATTTCAAGGTCGGGCTCCCGCAGCGCAACGAGATCGTCGCGTTCTCGCTTGCCTGGGCGGCTCTTCACACGGTTTGGCTGATCACCCACATGCGCATCGCGCTCATCGTCGCCCAGCTGGTCGTTGCGGGCATGTGCCTGTTCGTTATCTTCCTCTCGCACCCGAAGCGGTATGCGGATCGCACGCCCTCCAGCAAGGCCGCGTTCGCGGCGGCCTTGCTGGCGTGCGCGGCGCTGCAAGTGGGCATCGTGCTGCTGATGATCTCCTATCTCGACGTCCGTATGTCGGCGTCGGGGCCGGCGTTCGATGATATGCCCGTTCGAGAGGCTCCCGTCCGCTCGTGCGAAAGGCCCACGCGCTTCGAAGTGGTCGAAAGCTCCGACCTCGGATTATAGCGTTCGCCCTTTCGGGCCCTTTTGGCGATAAATGCCTTTTACCTGGTGCTTTGGAAAGATTACCCCACCGGGGTAATGGTCAGGCGGCCCTTGCGGGGCCACTATATCCCCACGGTCTTCGAGAGGAAGAATGAAAGGGGAGGCAATGACCGACAGCACCGACATCGGCGTCGAGCAGGATGCGCCCGCATCGCAGGATGCGAACGCTCCGCGCGCGTCGAAGAGGAACAAGTTCATGATCCCGGGAGTCACGCTGGGCGTGATCGTCGTGTTGGGAGCCGCGTTCTTCGTGTGGCACAACACGCCCGGGTTCTGCAACGCCATCTGCCATGCGCCGATGGACACGTACGTCGAGACGTACAACGACCCCGCACCCGGCATGGGGGTGGCGGCTCATGCCGCGGCGGGCAAGTCGTGCCTCGATTGCCACGAGGCAGAGCTCACCCAGCAGGTGACCGAGGTTATGTCGTTCGTATCCGACGACTTCGCGACCGACGCCCACGGGTACCTGGTTCCCGAGAACGTCAAGGCCGACGGCGACTTCTGCCTGCGGTCGGGATGCCACGACTGGAACGACGTGGTCGCATCCACCGCCGGTTTCGAGGGGAACGACGCCAAGTACAATCCGCATGCCAGCCACCAGGACGGCGTGCTGGAGTGCAGCGACTGCCACAAGATGCACCGTCAAAGCGCGCTCGAGTGCAACGAGTGCCATGCTCTGAACGCTCCTGAAGGATGGGGGAAGTAACCATGACCGCTCAGTTTTCTCGACGCACGTTTCTTAAAAGCGCCGGCATCGGCGCGCTGGGCGCGGTCGCGGCCGGTTCGCTGTCCGCATGCGGCAACGGGGTGAAGGCCGAGACTCCGGCCAACGCTTCGGTCGGGGAGGTGGGCGTCCCCTCGTGGCTGGGCGCCGCGCCTGAAATCGCCGAGCGCGACATCACCGAGACCATCGAGACCGAGGTTCTGGTCTGCGGTTGCCGCACGGGCGGCCTGCCCGCCATCATCTCGGCGGCCGAGCACGGAGCCAAGGTGCTGGGCATCGACCGCGCCGCGAGCGTGCCCAACCCGCGCGAGGACATCGGCGCGATCGATTCGAAGCTCCAGAAGGATTCGTTCGCCCAGTTCCCCGAGTTCGAGATCGACAAGTTCGAAGCCATCGAGGACATCATCCGCTATTCGAACGGGTTCGCCCGCTTCGACCTGGTAAAGCTGTGGGCCGACGAATCCGGAGCCATGCTCGACTGGATGACCGAGATCGTCGAGCGCGACGGCCGCCTGCGCATGGACCTCGAGGGCGGCCTGCCCCCGGAGGGATCCCCGTTCAAGGCCTGGGTGACCGGGCACAGCCCCAACAAAACCGAGCTGGGCAAAGAGGATAAGTCGTTCTCGTTCGGCGTGTCGCTCAAAGAGTACGCCGAAGAGAAGGGCGCCCAGTTCCGCTGGCAGACCGAGCTGGTGAAGCTCGAGCAGGACGAAACCGGGCGCGTGACCGGCATCATCGCCACCGACGTCGCCGACGGCCACTACCTGCGCATCAAGGCATCGAAGGGCGTGATCATCTCGACCGGCGGCTACGGCAACAACATGGAGATGATGGCCGCGCGTCAGCAGTACAACCAGGAGCTGCGCATCCCCGTGCCCGCTCGCGGCGGCAACCCCACCGGCCAGGGCATCAAGGCGGCGCTGTGGGCCGGCGGGCGCATGGACGCCATGGGCGCGGCGGTTACGTTCAACCGCGCGTGCTGCAAGCCCGACGAGACGGCCGGTATGGGAAAGTCCGATCCTAGCGACGACCCCAAGGCCCAGAACTGGTTCTGGTTCGGCGAACAGCCCTTCCTGAAGATCAACCTGCTGGGCAAGCGCTTCTGCAACGAGTCCGGTCCGTACGACTACATGCTGCATTCGGCCTGGCAGCAGCCGTACCACACCTACGTGGACATCTTCGACTCGGACTACGCCGCCAAGGTGAAGCAGATGGGCGAGGTCGGCTGCTGCCGCCTGTACCCCTTCGACAACGGGGCGCCCTCCAACCGCCCGATCACGTCCATGCCCGACAACTTCGAGCAGCTGATCAACGACGGGTACCTCCAGCGCGCCGACACGATGGAAGAGCTCGCCGAGAAGCTGAACCTCCCCGTCGAGCAGACCGTCGCCACCTGGAAGCGCTACAATGAGATGGCGAACAACGGCAAGGACGAGGACTACAACAAGGAGAAGGCGCGTATGATCGCCCTCGACCAGCCTCCCTATTACGGCGTGCGCACGGGGTCGTGGTTCCTGGCGACGCTGGACGGCGTCATCATCGACACGAACATGCACCCCGTCCGCGAGGATGAAAGCCCCATCGAGGGCCTGTACATGACCGGCGATGCGTCCGGCGGCATGTTCGCGGTGAGCTACCCCAACCTGTTCACGGGCCTGGCCTGCGGACGCACGATGACCTTCGGCCGCCGTGCCGGCATGCTGGCCGCAACCGGGCAGGCGTAAGCGGGCGCTACCGAGCGCGAACCGCGCCGCGTTGCACCGAAGGCGCTTTCGGTCGCCCTGTTTCGACGCGTGCGGCGACACTCGGAGAGCGGTCGATGCTCGACGGTTTGGTAGAATTGGGCCGCCCTGGGTTTCCAGGGCGGCTTTGCCGTGTGAAGGGGGTGCCGGTTGGCGATGGCTCGCGCAGAGGGGGATAGATCCCTTTTCTTGCCGTTGTTCTGGCGCAACACCGTGGCGTTCGCCTGCATCCAGCTGTGCTTCCTGCTGCTGGACACCTTCGTTTTATCCCAGGCGGCGTTTCTCGACAAAGGCCTGGTTCATGCGGTGTCGCGCGGCACCGAAGGACTGGGCCTTCTGGCGTTCGGGGTCCTGGCGACGTTTCGCCCCCGCATGCTGCGCATGTATACGCTGGAGAAGCTGTTCGTTGCCATCGGGGTCCTCGCGGCGATCTTGTTTCCCCTTGCGATCTGGACTTACGATGCAACGCTCGTGCTGGTTGCCATGACGTTGTTCTCGCTGGGCGTGGGGTGGATAGCGGTGTCGTGCGGCGTCGTGGTGTCGCGGATGAGGGAGGACCAGCTTGCGGCCTGCGTGACCGTTTCGCTGGTCGCGTCGTTTTCCGTGTCGTTCCTCTGCTGGATATCCCCGGTGGCGGTGGCGATATTCCTGTGCCTGATATCCCCGGCGGTGTGCTTCTCGCTGATCCGCGCCGAGGCCATCTCGATGTTCGAAGAGGCCCGTGCGGGCGAAGCTCCGGCAGACCTTGCCATCACCCAGCCCAGTACGTTCATTCCCCTGGTCAGTCAGGTGTTCGTGGCGCTGTTCCTGTTCAAGTTCATGTTCGGGGCCTCGCTGCGCCTGGGAAACGGCGACGGGGGCGCTCCGTTCACGGCGGCGATCTCCATCCCGGTCGTGGTGTTTTTGGCCGTGTACGGGCTTTTGGGCCCGCGCAAAGCGAAGACCGACCAGCTCATCCGCATAGCCGTTGTGGTGATGGTGTCGGGTTTGGTGCTGCTGCCCATCGCCCAGCCCTCGGTGCGCTACCTGTGCGCCGCGCTTGTCTCGGCAGGGAGCGGCATTCTCGACTTGGTGATCTACTACCTGCTGCTCACCATGGCGAACCGCAACCGGCATAACGCGGTATCGGTTATGGCCTGGGGCATCGGGCTCATATCCGTCGGCACGGCCCTGGGGTCGTTTCTGGGCGCCTTCATCAACCGCACGACGCGCCAGAACCCCGAGTCGCTAACGCTCATCTGCGGTGCCCTCATCGTTATCCTCGTGGGCTACACCCTGCTGCACCTGGTCGATTTCAGTTTCAGGAAGCTCATCGACTCGGTGGTCCAGGCGGTGGAGGAAAGCCCCGAACGGCTCGTTTCGACTGCGGAGGATTTCGAGGAACGGTGCCGCGCCATCGCGCAGGAAGGCGAGCTGTCACCGCGCGAGTCGGAGGTGTTCCTTCTGCTTGCCCGCGGACGCAACCGCGAGCATATCGAAGAGCAGCTGGTGATATCGCGCAATACGGTGAAAGCCCATGTCAAGCATATATATTCCAAACTCGGAATCCACAGCCAGCAGGAGCTGATCGATCTGATCGAGGCGCGCGGCGCATGACGCGCCTTGGCGCGGGATGCGCCGCCTGGGCACGGGGCCGTGCAGGCGGCGCTCGCGCGGCATGCGAAGGTTTCGGGCCCAGGCGGGTCGGTTGCGCTTTCGCCTAGAAGTTGTCGTAGACGAACTGCACCGGGGCGTTGAGCCCCGAGAACACCAGCAGCCACACGATGAGGAGGGTGCCGGCCGCGACGAACGCCCCGGCGCCGATCGCCACGATCAGGGGGTGCGTCTGAGCGAAACCCTCGATGACCTGGCGGGCCTGTGCGATGGGGCGGGCGGGTTTCCTAATCATCTCCGTTGCTCGCTTTCAGATCGGCTTCGGAAAGCCCTTCGGCCTCTCCGAAGGAGCCTCCGCCAAGGAACTCGTCGTCGCGGTCGTTGACGTAATCGTAGAAGGCCTTCTCGATGCGGACCCAGCCCACCCAGCCCGGATGGGTCATGTCGCATAGGAAGTACTTCTCGTATTCGCAGCTCGAGAAGTCGGCGTAGGGGTACCCGGCCTCGTCGCAGATGGAGCGGATGCGCGCGTAGTAGCCCTGGCGCTCCTCGACCGTGACGTTTTGGCGGTCGTACCACGACCCGTGCACGGGAAGCATCACGATAAGCGGTTCCCATCCGCATTCCCTGCAGACGCGCATGAAGCAGCGCAGGTCTTCGTATTCGAGGTCGGCCTGGCTGAACGTCTCATCTTTCTCGCTGTTCAGCGGCGCTTTCTGATTGTAGTAGCTGTTGTATATGCCGTATTCGTTGTTGGTGCACTTCGCTTTCCCGACGGCGCGACCCTGCTCTATCAGGGCGTTCCAGTCGGGCTCGACCGGGGTCGTGGAATCGCGGCGCTCGGCCGTCTTGTAGGGGGCCTCGGCGTTCAGCCACCTCACCTGTCTCCGCGCGTTCAGCTGGTT
The DNA here is from genome assembly GCF_000814825.1 of Berryella intestinalis. Classification (NCBI taxonomy): domain Bacteria; kingdom Bacillati; phylum Actinomycetota; class Coriobacteriia; order Eggerthellales; family Eggerthellaceae; genus Berryella; species Berryella intestinalis. The sequence goes on along the minus strand of NZ_CP009302.1, from coordinate 1,707,797 downwards.
TCCGAAGGTGAAGATCTGGTCGTTCAGCGCGTCGATGAACGTGTCTTTGTTCGCCGCCGCCAGCGAGGTGTCGTCGATCTTCAGCTCTTTCAGGCGCTTGCGCACGTAGGCCTTCGTCTCGTCCGAGACGTTGGGGTTGTCGCAGAATTGGCGGTACAGCTCGTAGGAGAAGCTGCGCTTGAACGCCCATTGGGCGCCGTTGCCCTTGAAGAACCACTGGGGCGACAGGATCAGCGCGATCTTCTTCTTCGGGGTGGTGCCGTCGTAGGCGCCCGCGGCGATCGCCTGCCAGAGGCTCTGGTCGAAGGCGGTTCCTACCACGGTCATATCCACGCCGGTGTTGTGCTCGCCGAACACGGCGGCCGGAACGGTGGGCACCAGGCTTTTCGGGGTGGCGAACTCGGACGACCCGAAGGCCAGGTAGGAGTTCGGCGACATGTTCTGCGTGACGAAGGAAGGGTAGCGCGACCGGGTGTCCGAATAGATGTAGTCGTATAGCTTCCGGTCGTCGGCCTTGCCCAGGCCGGGCAGGATCGCGCACAGCCCCCCGACCGCCAATGCGGCCGCGAGAAGCCCGGCGAGCACCGCGCGCAAAAGCCTCATGCCGCTGCCGGCCTTCTTCTTACCGCATGCGGCCTCGTTGACGGGGTCGGTGTGCGTCCGCATCGTTACAGCCGCGCTTCCACCTGGGAGATGATCAGGTTAACCGTGTTCATCTCCTCGCGCGCCACCTCGGTGGGGGCGATGGATACGCCGAAGTCGTCTTCGATGCACACCAAAAGCTCCACTGCGGCCATCGAGTCGAGCAGGCCGAGCGCGAACAGGTCCTCGTCGCGATGCGAGAGCACCGCGTTGCTCTCGCACACCTCTTCGAGCAGTCCGAGCATGCGGAATTCGAGTTCTTCGTGGGAGATGCTAGCCATGGCTACCGTCCTTTCAAAAGCAGCGATATCTGTCCGGAGAACAGGGCGAACCCGAGCATCACCAGCTGGATGGTGACGATCCAGGAAAGGATCTTGTACCAGGTCCTATCCTTGTTCTTCTTATAAAACGACGATTTTTTCTGGTACAGCTCGCACAGCGCCAGAAGCGCACCGTGGTACACGCCGTACGCGAGGTAATTCGGTGTCAATCCGTGCCAGGCGCCCATGAGCGTCATGTTCACCAGGTAGCCGCACAAAGAGGTGTGCAGCCGCTTCTTGAACAGCTTATGCTTCATGGCCGCTCGGGCGAACCGCATGAACACGAAGTCGCGCAGCCAGAAGGAAAGCGTCATGTGCCAGCGGTTCCAGAAGTCCTTGATGTCCACGGCGATGAAGGGCGCGCGGAAGTTGCGGGGGGTCCTGACACCCAGGCACCAACTGGCGCCGATGGCCATGAGGCTGTATCCGGCGAAATCGAAAAACAGGTAGAGGCCGTACGAGTAAGCCGTTTTCACCTGCAGGAGCAGCTCCCAGAAAAACGGGCCGGAACCCCAGGGCGCAAACGAGTAGGCCTTGTACAGCAGCCCCGCGATGAACAGCTTGTACACCAGCCCCGCGACGATCAGCAGGATGCCGCGGGCAAGCATGCCGGCGTATTCGTCCCGCGGGCGCACCGCATAGGCGTCTTCGAGGAACCGCCGGCTGCGGTCGATGGGGCCCGAGGTGAACGTGGGGAAGAACACGAGGAAGGAAAACGTGTCGAGCGGCTTCATCCGGTCGATGATGCCGTCGTGGATTTCGAGCACCATCTGGACGGATTTGAACGTCAGGTACGAGATGCCCAAAAAACCCAGGAGGCTCTGGTCGAATACGGCGCTCACCTTGTACACGACCAGCGGCGCCAGCGCAAGGGCCAGCGCGACCCAGAAGCGCTTCCTCGATGCGGGCCTGCGTACGAGCCATTGGATGCTTGCGCACGATAAGGCCAGGTAGCCGGCAGCATAGAGCCCTTCGAGGGGGGTCTTGCAGAACAGGCAGGCGATGAGCGCAACCGAGGCGACGGCGCCGTAGCGCCCGAGCGGCTTTTCGGCCAACCCCAGGATGGCGGCCGGGATTATGGCTGCTACCAGCAGGATGAAGAAGCTGGGGTCCGCATAAAACGACATGCGCGCGCCTTATCGTCCCATGGCGGCCAACGCGCGGCGGTCGATCTTGGCGTTGGGAGTGAGGGGCATGGACTGCAGGCGGCAAAAGGCGCGGGGAACCATGTAGGCGGGGATGCGCCCTGCCAGCCGGGCCTTGAGGTCCTGGGCGAGCTCGAGTCCGTCGAGCTCGCAGGCACTGTTCATGACGACGAACGCCTTCAAGCTTCTGATCTGGTCGTTCCTGATGACGGGGATGACGGCTGCCTGCTCGACGCCTTCGAGGGACGTCAGGTTGCATTCGATGTCGCCCAGCTCGATGCGGAAGCCGTTCATCTTCACGAGATGGTCGAGCCTTCCCTCGAAGCGCAGGTTTCCCCGCTCGTCGAGGGAGCCCTGGTCGCCGGTGCGGTACCCGCGCACAGGCGTTTCGTTGGACAGGTGCGCGGCGAAGAAGGCCGCCGCGGTTTTGTCGGGGCTGCGGTAGTACCCCTTGGCCACCGTGTCGCCCACGATGACGATCTCGCCCGATTCTCCCGCCGGCTTCCGCTCGCCCGTTTCGGGGTCGATGATGCGCAGTTCGGTTCCGGGCCGGGCGGAGCCCACGGTAAGGGGGTCTTCGCTGTTCAGATCGGCCTCGCCGATCTCTGCGTAGGTAACGGCCACCGTCGATTCGGTGGGGCCGTACGTGTTGACGACGAGCGCCCGGTCGAAGCGCTGCCTCAAAGCGCGCGCCGTTCGATGGTGCAGGGTCTCCCCGCAGAACAGGAACAGCCGCGCGTGCGGCAGGATATCTTGGGAAAACGAGGGATCGACCAGGCACATATCGGCAAACGACGGAGTTGAGATCCACACGTCGACCTGCGATCCCCGCAGGTCGGAGAACAGCAGCCCGTAGTCGTGGGTAGTTTCGGCCGAAACGGCGTGCAGGCACCCCCCGGTGACAAGCGCGCCCACCACCTGGTACTCGGAAAGATCGAACGAGTAGGGGGCCTGGTCGAGGAAGACGGCGCCCCCTTCGCGCACGACGGGGAAGGTCTTCATCCAGGCGGCGAACCGCTCGATGTTGTTCGCGGTGATCTCGATGCCCTTGGGTACGCCGGTCGAGCCCGAGGTGAAGATGATGTAGTGGGTCTCCTCCCCGGAAACCCAGAGGTCCTCAGGCTCGTCTTCGACGGAGCCGTCTCCGTTCGCCGCGTCCGCAGCGCTCAGGAAGCGGTTCGCGGGCATGGCTTCTAAAAGATCGCAGGGCGCCTGTTCAGCGCAGATGATAGGGGGGAAATCAAGCTGACGGGCTATGTCGACGACGCGCGAGCTGGGAAGCTCCGAGTCGATGGGGACGAATGCGTGGCCCGCGCGCAGGCAGGCGAGAAACGATACGACCATCAGCGACGACTTGTGGCCGTACACCATGACGGGCTCGCGGCCGGACGTCTTTTCGCGCAGCTTCCCGGCGATCCGCCCCGCCATATCCCACGCTTGCCCGTATGTGACCTCCCGTGCACCGGCCATGCGATGGATCGGCGCGCCCGGGTTTTCGAGCGCTGTCTTTCGAACGCTGTTCAGAATCACGTTGGTCATCGGTTCGTCCTGGGCTTCGCGCTGAATCATCAGCATTGCTTACGGGATCGGTTCGGCATTCTAGGACCGGAACTTTAAGCGGACTTTAAGATGGACCGCCTTCAAGGATTCTCGACATACCCGGCTGTTAGAATGGGGGAAAGGCGGGCTCGCGTTTTGGCATCCGCTTTGTCGAAAGGAGGGCTTCCTCGTGAAGCTGCTGGTTGTTGATGACGAGCGGGACCTCGCGCTTTCCCTCAGGGCCATCCTGACCCATGCGGGCTACGAGGTCGATACGGCGCACGATGGAGCCCAGGCGCTGAGGCGGCTCGATTCGGGCGGATACGACGCCGTGGTCCTCGATGTGATGATGCCCGAGGTGTCCGGCCTTAAAGTGGTGTCGAAGATGCGCGCTGCGGGCGACGACACGCCCGTCATCCTGCTCACGGCTCGCTCGACGGTGGACGACCGGGTGGAGGGGCTCGACACGGGCGCCAACGACTACCTGGTCAAGCCCTTCGCCGCAAAGGAGCTGCTCGCGCGCATCCGCGCCGTGACCCGCGATCGGGCCAAGACGGCGTCTGCCTCGGCGTCCTTCGGCGACTTCTCCGTCGATCGCGAGGCGTTTCGCCTGAAGTGCGGCGAGCGCTCGATCGACCTCACGGCTCTCGAATGCAAGCTGCTCACCTTCCTGGTCGAAAACTCGCATCGGAAGGTTTCGGGCGAAGAGCTGAAGCTGAAGATATGGGGCGGCGATTCCCTTTCCGATATGGGGAGCGTATGGGTCAACGTGTCGAATCTGCGTAGGAAGCTGCGCGAAGCGGGGTCGCATATGGTGATCTCCACGGTGCGCGGAGTCGGTTACTATCTGGAGTCTTCTCATGAACATCCCCGAAAATAAGGAAGAGCGCGGCAAGGCGAAGCCCGCCATGCCGCCCGAGATCTGCCGACTGCGCAGGCTCTACATCGCGGTGGCGCTCGCTTCGTCGGTCCTGGTGCTGTCCATGGTGCTCGCCTTCACCAACATGGTGAACTGGCAGAGCATGTGCGTCGGTCTGGACGGTTTGGTCGACTATATCGTCTCGGAGGGCGGCGAGCTCGAGGAGCCGGTGCAGATCGAGGAGATCCCCCTGGTCGCCGAAGAGGAAACCGACCCGGTGACCGATATCCTGTTCCCCGAAGCCTCAGAGCTTGCCTACGAAACGCGGTACTTCACGGTGACGCTGGACGAATCGGGCGACGCCGTTGCGGCCAACACCGCGCATGTTGTGACCATCGACGAGGCCACGGCGCTTTCCATGGGCGAAGAGGTCGCACAGGGCAAGGCGCGGCGCGGTTTCGTGGGCGATTTCCGCTACGTGGTCACGCGGCTGGGGGGAGAGCGCACGGCGGTGTTTCTCAACGTGCGCGCCGAGCTGGCGTCTTTCTGGTCGTTCTTCTCGTCGAGCATGATGGCGGGGGCCGCCGGCGTGCTGATGGTGCTCCTGATATCCATCCCGCTTTCGGCGCGCGCGGTGAGGCCCGTGGCCGAGAGCCAGGCGGCGCAGAAAAGGTTCGTCACCGATGCGAGCCACGAGATCAAGACGCCGCTTGCGGTCATCCTCTCGTCGGCCGACATCTTGGAGATCGAGCACGGGGAAAGCGCATGGATCGATTCGATCAGGAAGCAGGTGGGCCGTCTCGACAGCCTTGCGGGGAAGCTGGTGCTGCTCTCCCTGGTCGACGAAGGGCGCGGCGATCTGGCCAAGGCTCCGTTCGATCTCGCGAAGCTTTTGAGCGACAAGGTGGATGAGTTCAAGGCGGTGGCCCTCGCCCAGGATCGCGGCATCGTCCTCAGCGCTCCTCCGACGCTCGAGTACGAGGGCGATCGCAACCGGATCGATCAGCTCCTGGGCATCTTGCTGGACAATGCGCTGAAGTACTCCACGCCCGGTTCCGACGTGCGGGTGTCGCTGTTCAAGCCCGAGGGGGGATCGGTTTCGCTGCGCGTTTCCAACCAGGTCGACTGCATCGAGCCCGGGCCCCACGACGAGTTCTTCCGCCGGTTCTACCGGGCGGACGGGGCCCGCAGCTCGACGGGCGGGCACGGCATCGGGCTGGCGGTTGCCCGCGCCATCGTCGAATCCCACGGTGGCTATCTGTCTGCGAACAGCCCCGATAGCCGCTCGTTCGAGATCGAGGCGGTTCTGTAGGGGCTGGGGCGCGGGCTGTGCGGGTCCGCCCCGCTTGTCGGAGCCGAGCCCGCCTTCGGCATGCGGCGCCCGGGCCTGCTGCTGCGGCACCCGGGCTTGCGGCTGCGGCGCCGACCGGTGCGGACGGCTCCCTCAAAACCGGCCTCGGGAAGCGTTGCTGCTGCTCAGCCGCTGTTCTTATGATGCGCTGGACAATGTGCGCCCAAGGTCGGGCAAAGCTTCTATAATGGACGCATTTGTTGCATGACGAGACGGGCCCCACCTTGCGCCCCGATCGAGCGAGGAAAGACGGACCATGAAGCCTTACAACCCGCATGAACTCGAACCGCGCTGGCAGAAGACCTGGGACGAGACCGGTCTCGACTCGGTGGGCGAACGCACCGACAAGCCGAAGAAGTACGTTTTGGAGATGTTCCCGTATCCTTCGGGCGACATCCATATGGGCCACGTGCGCAACTACACCATCGGCGACGTGGCCGCGCGCTACGCCCGCATGCGTGGGTTCGACGTGCTCCATCCGATGGGGTGGGACGCGTTCGGCCTCCCTGCCGAAAACGCCGCCATCAAGCGCAACAGCCACCCTGCGACGTGGACGTACGCGAATATCGACACGCAGAAGGCCAGCTTCAAGCGCATGGGCTTCTCTTATGACTGGAACCGCACGGTGGTGGCGTGCGACCCCGAGTACTATCGCTGGGGACAGTGGATCTTCCAGAAGTTCTGGGAGCGCGGCCTGGTCGAACGTCGCGAGTCTCCGGTCAACTGGTGCCCGAGCTGCAAGACGGTGCTCGCAAACGAGCAGGTCATCGACGGTAAGTGCTGGCGCTGCAGCAGCGAGGTCGAGAAGCGCAACCTCACCCAGTGGTACTTCAAGATCACCGATTACGCTCAAGAGCTGCTCGACGACCTGGACAAGCTTCCCGGCTGGCCCGAGCGCGTCAAGCAGCAGCAGGCCAACTGGATCGGCCGTTCCGAGGGAGCCGAGGTCGACTTCATTCTGTGCGATCGCGAGGGCAACGTCCCCGATCAGCCCTCCGAAGACGACATCGTCACGGTGTTCACCACGCGTGCGGACACGCTGTTCGGATGCAGCTTCTTCGTGCTCGCGCCCGAATATGCCGGACTGCGCGACCTTGTGGCCGGTATGGAGCAGGAGCAGGCGGTTCTCGATCTGGTCGAAGAGGCCAAGAAGGTGTCCGCAGTCGAGCGCGCCCAGGGAAACCGCGAGAAGCACGGCGCTTTCACCGGCCGCTACGTGGTGAACCCGGTCAACGGCGAGAAGGTGCCGGTGTGGGTGGCCGACTACGTGGTGGCCGACTACGGCACGGGCGCGGTCATGGCCGTCCCCTGCGGCGACCGCCGCGATTTCGAGTTCGCGCGCAAGTACGACCTTCCCATCGTCCCCATCATCCTCGGGCAGGACGATCCGCTGTACGCGCAGCTGAAAGACCAGCGCGAACGCGTCGTCGAGCAGGTTGACTGGGACGAGCCGTACGCAGCGGAAGGCGTGCTGGTCCAGTCGGGCGAGTTCACCGGAATGGTGGGCGGAAAGCATTCCGAGGGCGAGGAAGCCGTGGTGAAGCGGCTCGAGGCTGCGGGGCGCGGTCGCCGCAAGGTCGAGTTCCGCCTGCGCGATTGGCTGATCAGCCGCCAGCGCTATTGGGGCAACCCCATCCCCGCGATCCATTGCCCCGATTGCGGCGTCGTGCCCGTTCCGGAGGAGGATCTGCCGGTCCGTCTTCCCGAAGACATCGATCTGGCGGCAGGGGAGACGCTTGCCCAGCACGAGGGCTTCGTGAACTGCACTTGCCCGAAATGCGGGGGGCCCGCCCGCCGCGAGACGGACACCATGGACACGTTCACGTGCTCGAGCTGGTATTACCTGCGCTATGCCGATCCGCACAACGAAAAGGCCCCGTTCGATCCGGCCGTTGCGAACGGCTGGCTTCCGGTCGACCAGTACATCGGCGGCATCGAGCACGCCATCCTTCACCTGCTGTACAGCCGCTTCTTCACGAAAGTGCTGCGCGACATGGGGATGCTCGATTTCGACGAGCCGTTCACCAACCTGCTGACGCAGGGGATGGTGCTGGACGGCAAGGGCGAGGTCATGTCCAAGTCGAAGGGCAACGTCATCGCGCCGGAGGATATGATCGCATCGTACGGCGCGGATGCGGTGCGCGCCTACATCCTGTTCATGGCGCCGCCCGACAAAGAGCTGCTGTGGAACGAGGACGGCCTGGCCGGCCTGTTCAAGTTCCTGAACCGCGCGTGGCGCCAGGTGTTCGACCTTGTCGGGTCGGCCGGTGAGGACACCCTGTTCGCAGGGGGCGACTCCGATGAGTCGCGCGTGTCCGACTTGCGCGCGCAGCTGAACCGCGAACGCCATCGCGTGGTTGGAAAGGTGGTCGACGACTTCGACCGCAACAATTTCAACACGGCGATCGCCGCCATCATGGAACTGGTGAACGCGACGGGCGATTACCTGCGCGCCGCTTCGCCCGAGGCGCGCGTCGCAAGCGAGGAGACCCGCGCGTTCGACCACGACATCGCCGAGACCCTCGTGAAGCTGCTCGCTCCCATCGCCCCCCATATGTGCGAAGAGCTGTGGGCGTCGGCTCTGTGCGGGAGCGGGTCCATCCATCAGCAGCCCTGGCCGACGTTCGATCCGGCCCAGGCCGCGCGCGACGAGGTGGAGCTTGCCGTCCAGGTGAACGGCAAAGTCAAAGCCAAGGTGACCGTCGCCGCCGACGCCGCAGAGGAAGATGTGAAGGCTGCCGCCCTGGAGGCTGCCGCCGCGGCCGTCGCCGGCAAGACCGTGAGGAAGGTCATCGTGGTCAAGGGACGCCTCGTCAGCATCGTGGCGGGCTAAACGGACTTCTTCCGCGCCGCACCTGCCGGCGGGCTTTCGGGGCCTGCGTTTCGGGCGTCGCTTCATGCGGTGTTTGATAATCGCAGGTCAAGCGCTGTACCTAGTTTGCATGACAAGGGGATTTCTTCGGAGATCCCCTTTTTCATCATTTTGCACGATAGCCAAAGCCCCCGTTTGAGCGCATAGTTCCCACTGCAACGCGTCGCCGCGCATCGGCTCGAATCGCAGGGGGAGAGAGGCCCCTTCGATCCTTTTCCCGCAGCGACGTTTCACGTCAAGCGCTATCCGCGATACCACGAAGAGGAGTCCTGTATGAAGTTTCTCGGTCTCGGCGTTCCCGAACTCGTTATCATCCTGGTCGTCATCTTGCTGATCTTCGGCCCCAAGAACCTTCCAAAGCTCGGAAGCGCCGTGGGCAAAACGGTGAAGAACCTGCGCTCGGGGATGAAAGAGGCCGATACGGCCGACGAGGCGATCGAGGGCGAGGTCGAAGAGGTCGTCGAGGAAGCCGTCGAGGAGAAGCCCCGCAAGGTCGTGAAGAAGGTCGAGGCTGCCCGGGACGACGAATAGGGTTCTCGTCGAGGCATGTATATGATGCGCTCGGGGCGCGGGATCGGAAGGTCCCGCGCCCTTTTTTTGCTACCATGAAGGCGTAGGTTTCGGCTTTCGTTCTCGAAGAGGAGCGCGTTGATGGCACAGCAGGCGGGCGTGTTCGAAGCGCTGTCCCCGCGCCGTACGGTGGGGTTCGCCTGCAACCAGGCCTTCATGTTCTACGTGCTGTACATGGGCTTCAACCGGTCGTTCGAGGTCGGCGGGCTGTCGTTCGAGCGGGCCGAGCTGTTCTTCATGCTGGCGGCCCTGGTCGTCGGCTTCTCGCTGTTCCGCCGCGCCGGCGCGGGGTTTCGCCGGGTCGCTTTGGCCAAACCGGCTCTCTACGTCTGCGCGTTCGTCGCCTCGGCGGCTTCGCTCGCGTCGTCTCTGCTTCCCGAGCACTCGGTCGCGTGGGTTGTCCCCGAAGGCCTGCTTGTGGGGATGCCCATCTCGTTTCTCCTGATCGCCTGGGGTCTAACGTTCGGGCGCGAGCGGACGGCCGTAACGGTGTCCGAGGTTTTCCTCGCTTCGCTCATCGGCGGCGCCGTGTGCCTTCTGTTCTCGCTCGTCGGATCGTCTTCGATGCTCTCAGCCGCTTTCGCGCTGCTTCCCTTGGCCAGCGTGTTCAATATCGACGTTCCCGCCTGGGAGGGCGGTGCGTTCGCGATCCCGTCAGATCTGGCGGAGGGCGCCGACGAGAAGGGCAGGCTGTCCGCCAAGATCATGGCGGGGACGTTTCTGTTCGGCTCTGCGGCGGGGCTGATGGAAACGTACGGGACCGATCCCGGATCGGCGACGATGCCGTTTCATACGGCGTCGTTCGTGGTGTTCTGCGCGTTTCTCATAGGGAGCCTCTCGTTGCTGCTGTCGCACGGGTTCGGCCGAGGGGCGGCGCTGAACAAGTCGTACCGCCTGGCGATCCTCGTGGTCATGGTGGGCATTCTGGTGGTCGGGTGGCCCGTGGCCGACCTTTCGCCTACGCCCGGCAAAGCGTACGTTTTGGCGGGGTATCTGGGCTTGGAGGCCGTTCTGATCTCGCTGTTCCTTGTGCTCGCCGAGATCCTCGAGGTTGATTCCAGCCTGGCGTTCTCGCAGGGGTTCGCGGCCCTGTTCGCCGGCGAGCTGGCGGGCTTGCTTCTGGGCAACGTGAACGATCTGGTCCTGGCGTCTCTGGTGCGCGACATGCCGGTTGCCGCGGGCGCGATCGATTCGGCTTCGTACCTTTCCGTGGTCCTTGCGGGAGGGTTGGTGCTGGTCGCTTATGTGTTCCTGTTCACCGAGCGCGATTTCGACAGCCTGTCGGAGATCGTTACGAAAGAAGACGCGTTCGAGCGGACGTGCGAGGCCATCTCCTCCCGCTTCGAACTGTCCCACCGCGAGTCCGAGATACTGGCGTTCGCCCTGCACGGGCGCACCAGCGAGCGCATCGCCCAGGAGCTGACGGTCAGCAAGTCGACGGTCGACACGCACCTTCGCCGGATATACGCGAAGACGGGCGTTCACAGCCGCCAGGAGCTGCTCGATGTGGCCGAGTCGATGGGCAAGGCCCTGTGAGCCGAACCGCCGCGGTGCGCTACAGGCGGCTCGGGTCCATATGCAGCGCGGCCTGCACGAGGTCCTTGGTGCGGGCGGGGATCTCGCGTATCTCGTAGCTCATCTGGTTCTCGTAGGATCCCCGATCGGCGGGGACGCCGACGACGTCGCATCCCAGCAGCCTTGCGGAAGCGATCGCGCGCGGAAGGTGGTAGTTCTGGGTGACGACGGCGACGGACTGGACGCCGTAGACGTAGCGCGCGCGGTACATGCTCTCATAGGTCGAGAGGCCGGCGTCGTCACGGACGATGGCCGACTCGGGAACCCCGAGGTTCACCAGGTAGTTCTTCATGGTCTCGGGTTCGTTGTTGTACACGGTGCTGCCGTCCCCGGACACGATGATCGTCGGCGCGATGCCCGACGCGTACAGGCCGGCCGCCGTCTCCAGGCGATCGCGCAGGATGTCGGAGGGGGTGCCGTCGGTGAACACCGACGCCCCCAAGACCACGACGGCATCGCACGTCCCCCGGAGCCGGGCCTGCTCGGCTGACGTGATGGACGGTGTCGCCGAGGTCACGACATAGGCATTGGTCCCCCCGACGACGAGGACGGCGCCGAGCAGGCATGCGCATACGGCCTTTGCGCAAAAGGCGAAAAAGCCGCCGATGTTCGATCGAGCCACGCGTTATCACCTGGTTTTCTGCTACGTTTCGACTGAAAAGAGAAAGGCCATCGGTGATAGATGGCCTTGTCGCTTGTGGTGGTCGATGCAGGATTTGAACCTGCGACCTTGTGCTTGTAAGGCACCTGCGCTCCCGCTGCGCCAATCGACCGAATCGCCTTTCGGCGGAGGTTGATTCTCTCACACAAAGCCCGCCCGCGCAACGATCGGGCGCGCCTCTATTGCGCTCCGAGCTTCTTCGGGGCGGTTCGCGGTGGCGTTTCACCAGGCTGTTCGTTATCTGATGGATTGTCGTTGGGTTTTCGGGTCGTTTCGGCGGCTATTCGTTTGCTTTCCGGGAAAGCGCAGGGAACTTCGACGGCGGATCCGATGCGCCGCGGCGGCTTTCGGGATGGTTCGCGGTCTGGTTTCGCGATCATACTCTGCCTCACGCACGATGCGCGATGGGAGGGTTCATGTCGAAGAAGGCGAATACGGTGGTGGCGGTTGCCTGCGCTGTTGCTGCGGCGCTTTGCATGTTTGTCTACCTTTCGGGTTTGCGGGGGGAGGCGAAGGCCGCCCAGGACGAGGCGTTGGAGAAGTACGGCGGGCAGCTCGTCGATGTGTACGTGGCCCGCACCGACATCGAACCGGGCCACGTCATATCCGCATCGGATCTCGAGCCGAAGACCAGCGCCGCCCATCTGCTTCCCGACGGGGCGATCATCGAGCTCGATCGCGTGGTGGGCCGCAAGCCCACGAGCGTCATATGCAAAGGGGAGGTGTGCGTCGAGCGGCGGTTCGAAGAGGGTTCGTCTGCGCTCGAAGTGCCTGCGGGAACCGCAGCCCTCAGCCTGCCGGCGAAAACGGTGCAGGCGCTCGGCGGCGCCCTGAAAGAGGGGATGAGGGTCGATGTGTACGCATCCGGCGGGTCGTCCACGGCGGCCATCGCGCGCGATGTTCTGGTGCTCGCCACATCTGCGGGAGGCGAGGGGGAGGGCAAGGGCGCGGAGCGGCTGGAATGGGTCACGCTCGCTGTGCGCCCCGAAGTGGTTCAAGAGCTGGTGGCGGCCTCGGAAAAGACCAAGCTCTGCTTCGTCCTCCCGTCTGACGCCGAAGGCGCTTCACGGGATGACCGATCGGATGTCGGGAAAGAGGGGGCCGCATCGCGCTTGTCGGATGCCGCGCCTTCCGTTTCGGGAGAAAGGAGCGTCGCATGAGCGAAATCCTGCTGTGCGCGTGTCGAGAATCGCTTTCAAACCCTGGTGAGCTGGGGCTGTCGGGAGAAGAGTTGCTTTGCGTCCCCTGGCTGTCCAGTGCGGAGAGCGGGGAGGAGGCACGGTCCTTGATGAGGGGGCCGGGGATACGCGAGGCGTGGGTGGTCGATCCGTCCGACATCGAGCCGATCAACCTCGCTGCTTCGCTGAAGGTGGATCGTCCCGACGCCCGCATATGCCTGGTTTCCTTTTCGGACAGCGGTTCGCTCAGAAGCCGCGCCCGCGCTGCGAACATCGATGCGCTCTACAACCGCGCCCTGTTCGTGAAGCGCTACATGCAGGCGAAGTGCGCGGCCGCCGACGCGAATCGGTCTTTGCATCAACCCGAGCCGACGAAGGCACAGCCCGTGCCCGCTTCCTCGCCCGTACCCGAAAAAGCCGCTGGATCGGGCGCTTCCCTTTCGGTGGAGACGGGATCGGATGGGGTCGGCCCGGCGACCGACCGCCGGCGCGAGAGGGAGGTTTCGACGCGGTTGCCGCAAAGCTCTGCGGGTCGCGGCTTCGTGATGTCCGTCGTCAGCGGCAGCGGAGGCGCGGGGAAAAGCACGGTGGCGGCGCTCAGCGCCCTTCAACTGAGCGCTCGGGGCCTGAGCGTGGCCCTGCTCGATGCGGACCTCCAGTTCGGCGATGCCTCGGGTTTGCTGGGATCTTGCGATCCGCTATCGGTCGAAGAGGTCGCCCGGCATCCCGAGGTGCTCGGGAAAAACGCCGACGGCAAGGCGGTTACGCTGGTGTCGGCAGGCGATCGGCCCGAATGCGCGGAGGAGATCGCGGGGCTGCTTCCCGCGGCCATCGACGCTTTGGCGGGCTGCTTCGACGTCGTGGTAGTGAACACGGGGTCGTTTTGGGACGAGTCCCATGCGGTGGTCCTCGAGCGGTCCGAAAAGGTGCTGCTCCTCATCGACCAGCGGTTCTCCTCCCTCAAGGCGGCGAGGCGCTGCCTCGATCTGTGCGCACGCTGCGGCATCCCGACGGTCCCGTTCGTCTTGGTTGTGAACAAGGTCTCCCGCAACTGCAGGATCTCGCTGGAGGACGCCTCCGGTTTCTTCGACGACGCCCCGACCGCTTTTTTGCGCGATGGGGGGTCGGATGTCGAGGAGATGCTGTCGGCGGGGATGTCAGACGAGCTTCTGTCGTCGCGCAACGAGCTGTGCTCGTCGCTTGCGCATCTGCTCGACGGGGTTCTTCCCTTTGCGAGCATCGCAGATGGCGGGCCCGACAGGGAGAAGCGCCCCGCGCTGTTCTGCTGGGGATCGAGGAGGAGGGCATGAGTCTTCTCGAGAGAAGCCGGGCGTGCGAGCGGGGAAGGGGTCGGGATCGGGTTTCCAGCGCCGCCGTTTCGACGGCGGGATTTCGAGCGGATGTCGAGCGCGTCATCTCCGCCGAGAGGATAGCCGCTTTGGCGGCCCAGGATCCCGTGCGCGCCCGTGCCGAGGTGAAAAGCGCATGTCGACAGGTTTTTTCGTGGCCGAGGTGGGTAGACGTCGAAGCCGAGGACCGGGTCGGGCTTGAAAACTCCCTGATCGATCAGATATTCGGATTCGGCTTGATCGAAGGCTACCTTGCCGATCCCTCCATCACCGAAATCATGATCAACGGCACCGATGGGTTGTTCTACGAACGCGAGGGGGTTCTGTTCGCCGCTCCGGTGCGTTATGCCGATGAGGCCGACATACGGGCTCTGATCGATCGCGTGCTCGGCCCTTTGGGAAGACGGGTCGACGAATCGTCTCCGCTGGTGGATGCGCGTCTTCCCCAGGGTTATCGGGTGAACGTCGCCATGCCGCCCATCGCCTTGCGCGGTCCGTCGGTCACCGTGAGGAAGTTCCCCGAGAAGGTGATGACGCTCGAGGACATGGTCGAGCGCGGCAGCGTTGAGCCGCAGCTCGAGCGCTTCTTGCGGCGAGCGATCGAGGCCAGAAGGAGCATTGCGGTTACCGGGGGAACCGGTTCGGGCAAAACCACGCTGTTAAACGCCCTTTCTTGCTGCATATCGCCTCGCGAGAGGATCGTGACGGTGGAGGACTCGGCGGAGCTGCGGTTCTTAGACCATCCTCACGTCGTCGGCTTGGAGGCCCGGCCGCGAAACACCGAGGGGGCCGGATTGGTGACCATCCGGGATTTGGTGGCTAATGCTTTGAGGATGAGGCCCGATCGGATCATAGTCGGCGAATGCCGCGGACCCGAGGCACTCGACATGCTCCAAGCGATGAACACGGGTCACGAGGGATCCCTCACCACCCTTCACGCCAATTCGCCGGAGGATTCTATCTCGCGCCTGACCATGATGGTGAGGTTCGGGATCGACCTTCCCGTCGACGTGATCGAATCGAGCATCGCAACGGCCCTCGATCTCATCGTCCATGTGAAGCGCTCGTCCGATGGGAGGCGCTTCGTATCCGACGCCGCCGCGCTTACGTTCGATCCCGATCAGCGACGTTGCTGCGTCGGGCGCTTGTACGAGAGGCCGTCGTTTGAGCAGGACGGAGTGTGGGGCGCAGCGGCATCCGATATCGCGGGGGCCTGCGGGGATCCGCTTGCCGCTGCATGGGAGGAGGCCTGATGGGCTTTTCGGTTCTTGTGGGCGCCCTAGCGGTCGCCTGCAGCTTCCTATCCGCTCTCTTCGCTGCCCGCGCCCTTTTCTGCGGTTTGCCCCGACGCGGGCCGAAGGGCGGCGTCCGCGCTGGGGGAATCCTGGTCGAAGGCGTGCGGGGCTTGAAAGGGCCGTCTCGCACCATCCTCGGGTTTTCGCAGGTAAAACGCTTGATCGACGTCGAGTGCCGCTTTTTGGAGCGGAAGGGCGTCGCGGCGTCCCCCCAGGGTGCGGCAAGCGCGGCGATGCTTGCGCTGATCTCGTCGTGCGCGGTGGGCTTGCTCGTCTCCGGCTCTGCATTGTTCGGATGCCTCGCTCCCGTCTTGGTTTCGGCGGTCGGGCTCATCCATGCAAGGACCGAGGAAGATCGCGAGAGGCAGCGGGTTCGGGAGGCGGTTCCGGAGGTGCTCGAGTCGATGGCCGACTGCTTCGGTTCGGGGTACAGCCTCATGCAGGTGTTCGGCTATCTGGCCGAACGGTCAGACGACGCGGTTTCCCCGGCGTTCAGGGAAGGGTATGGGATCTTGAGGACGGGAGGGACGGCGGAAAGGGCGCTTCTGTGCCTTAAGAACCTGTCCGATTCAGCGGATCTCGGCTTCGTGTCGGTGGCCCTCGCCGTGCACCATCGATCGGGCGGCTCTATCCAGGCGACGCTGAAGACGGCGGCGGATTCGGCCAAAAGCGAGCTGGCGTTGAAGCGCTCGCTGCGTTCCCAGACGGCCCAAGCCCGCTTGTCGGCGCGCATCGTTTCGATTATGCCGCTTGTGTTGGTGTCGGCCTTTTCGTTCGCGAGCCCCGGCTTTCTGATGCCGTTCGTCTCGAGCCCTCTGGGATGGGCCCTGTTCGTCTTGGCCGTTTCCATGCAGGCAGGGGGGATCTTCCTCGTCAGACGCTCGCTGCGCGTAGGGGATGGCCTATGAGCGCCCTGGCGGTGCTCCCCGCGATCGCGTCGGCGCTTCTGTCGGTGTCGGCCGGCATAGGGGTTCATGGGATGCTCGAGCGCCTGAGAAGGAAGCGGGTGAGGAGGATCGTGTGGGGGCCGAACGTCGCGGTCCGCAGGCGCGCGCGGCTTTGCCCCGGATTGGAATACGCTGCGCGCCTGAGCTCCCTTCCTTTCGGCGATCTCGCGCTGCACAAAGCGCTTCCCCCTATCTCGGCGGGTTCGGAGCGGAGGTTTCGCGAGAGCATCAGGAGGACGGGGTATTCGGACCGCGTGACGTTTGCGGGGTATCGCGAAGCGCGCATCCGGCTCACGTTGGGCGCGGCTGCGGCGGGGCTGCTGTTCGGTCTGGTTTTCTCGACCGATCTGGGTGTCGTTCTGGGCGCTCTCTCGGGCGCGGGGGGATCGCGCCTCATATACGGAGAAATGGTACGAAAGCGCAGGCAGCGCCAGCGCGAAGCGGAAAGCCATCTTTCGGAGATGTTGGAGGTTGTTTCGCTGGGGATGAGGAGCGGGCTGACGTTCGATCTCAGCTTCGCCCTCTACACCGAGCATTTCGACTCTTCTTTCGCCCGGGATTGCCGCGCGGCGCACAGACGGTGGATCTCCGGCCTGGCGACGAGAAGCGACGCCCTGGTTGATCTGGCCGACTACTACGACAGCGATCAGCTGGCCCGAACGATAGAGAGCATCAACCGATCGCTTTCCCTCGGAACCGAGCTGTCGGCGCGCCTTGCCGACATCGCTGCCGTTGCGCGCGAGAAACGAAAGGCCGAGTTGGAAGAGGAGGTGTCGAAAGCTCCGGTGAAGATGATGATCCCCACGGGGACGCTTATCTTGCCGGCTATGTTGCTGCTGGTTATGGGGCCTGTTCTGCTGGAACTGGCCCATGATGTCAGGTTCTGATGGTTCTACGAGACAAGGGGAGGCACATGGAGAAGGTTATGGGGAAAAACGCGGGTGCAACGTGCGCTTCGAGGGTTCGGCATGCGGAGCGGCTCTCGAGGGAGCTGATCGGGCGTTTGCATGCGAAGGCGGTGACGGCCGGGAAAAACGACACCGGTCAGGGAACGACGGAATACGCGATTCTGGTGGGAGTGCTGGTGGTGATCGCGATCGTGGCGATCGTCGCTTTCCGCCCGAAGCTCCAAGAGCTCTGGAACGCCATCGCCGAAGGGATGGGGCAGCTATGAGCCCGGGCCTCCGATCGCTTTTGTCGGAATCGGGCCAGTCAAGCGTCGAATTCTGCCTGGTCTCGGCGGTTCTGTTCTGTATCGTGTCGGGGATTGCCTTGCTTTGGAGGGCGCTGTCGTCGGGCGTGTTCGTCGAGCATGCCGTGACGGTGGCCTCCCATCACGTGCAGGGGGTAGCCCCCGGTCTTATCGCCGACATCTTCTTGTATTGACGGTATGCGAGTGCGAAGGGGAGAAGCGATGTTTGCGCATGGATCCGCCCGGTTGAGGGGCGGCTGCGGCGGGCAGGGTACGGTCGAGGCCGCATTCGCCCTGCCCGTGCTGCTCGCCTTGATGGTTCTGGCGGTTCAGCCGGGCATATACCTTTACGACCGCATGGTGATGCAAAGCGCGGTGGAGGAGGGCTGCAGATTGCTCGCCACGAGCGACGGGCAGGGATGCGACGAGGCGTCGGTTCGGTCGAGCGTGACTCATCGGCTCCTCGCCATTCCCAGCGAAGAGCACTTCCATGTGCGCGAAGCCGACGGGGGATGGGACGTCGCGGTCGAGGGCTCGGCCGCCTCTTCCGAGGTGGGAATGGAGATCTCCACGAAGGTGAGGCCGCTTCCGCTGATCGACCTGGGAGGTCGCGCCCTAGGAGCGCTCGACGGCGACGGGTATATGACGATAACGGTTCGGGCGAGCCGGCCGACGCAGCCTTCATGGGCGGCGGCTTCGCCTGTGGGAACCGATCCCCGATCGTGGGTGGGAGCGTGGTGCCGATGAGGATCCTTCCTCTGAGCGCGCGCGAAACGGCGTTCTTCGATGAACGGGGGTTCACGACCTCCGGGATGGCGGTCGCGCTTCTCCTTTCCCTCTCGCTGGTTTTCACGGCGAGCCAGGTCTATCAGGTGAATGCGGTCTCGGCTCGGGTGCAAGACGTTGCCGACTCTGCGGCGCTTGCCGCTCAGGGGCAGGTGGCGGAATACGTTTTGGCAGCTCGCGTCTGCGACGCCGTCTTGTTCTCCCTTTCGGTCGGGGGGCTGGCATGTGCCGGTGCGGGCGTTGCGTGCCTGTGCGTTCCCGGAGGCGCTGCGATCGGGGACCCCCTGATCGGGGCCAGCAAGTCTCTGTTCGAAAGTCGTGCGAGGTTCTGCCGCAGTGCGAAAGAGGGGTTGGAATCGTACCAGAAGGCGCTTCCCTTCCTTGCGGCGCTGCGGGCGACGGCGGTTGCGTCGTCGAACAACCGGGAAGGTCGGCACCGCTATCTGGCGATCGCCGTTCTGGTCCCGTTTTCCGGAGAACCGATTGAATGTGACGACGATATCGGATCGTCCGAGTTGTCCGAAGATATCGATCGGGACTCCGATGAGCTGGAGCAGGCCGCAACGCGTGCGGACGAGGAGGCCCGCAAGGTAAACGATGCGAAGGAGAGGGGGTTTGCCGCGGACTGCGGATCGGAGGGGTCCTCGAGCATGTTCGAGCGCGCTTCTGCCCTCGCCGGTCTGAACGGGCGGGAGAACCCCCGCTACAGCAGCATCGATGCGTGGAACTTCGGGGTGGGGCTCTCTCGCGCCCGGGCATACTATCGCCAGCGCCTGGCAAGCGAGCGCCCCCTGGGATCGAGCGACGAGGAGCGTATGAAGTCGTATCTGCGCTCGTGCTTCTACCGCTATGCGATTCGCGAGCTGGCCTCGGCGTTCGTGAGGGATGCCGAGGACGGTTTCGAGGCGTCGCTTCCGCATTTCCCGCGCAACACCGCCGAGATGCGCGCGACGTCGCTGTACACCGACGAGCTTTTCTGCGAGGGAACGTCTCCCGAAGGGCGCCGCGTCGTGTTCGCCTATCCCGAAGCCGCCGCCGGATCTCCCACGGTTCCGATCTCTTTGCAGCGCATGGAGGCCGAGGGCATCCCCTCGTATCCGGACGGCCTGTTTTCGGCGTCGGATATGGGTCGCGTGGCGGCGGCATCGACCTCGATCGATAACGGGTTCGAGCACTATTTCAGGGAGTTCGTCGAAGCCGCCGAAGACTATGAGCGGGCGAGAAAGCAGCTCGCTCCTTTGGAAAAGGAGGTGAAGCAGACGGCGGACGGGCTGTTTTCGAGGATTCGCAGCGTGTTGGAAGAAGCCGTGGCGGCTCGCATAACGCCGCTTCCCCCTGGAAGGAACGGCGCGATCGCAATCGTGACGGACGTAGAGGGAGCTTCGGTATCCCGCCTGGCTCCCGCGCCGTTCGTGGATTCCGACGCGTTTTTGGGAAACCGCACGGCCGTGGCGGGGGCCACGCTTCTCGAAGAGGCGTCGGATGAGGGGAGCACGGCTCTCAGCTCGCTTCTCGACGGAGTCGCGGAGCGGTTCGGGTCCTCGCTCCTTTCGTCCGAAGCGCTTGCATGTTGGTCGGATATCCTGCGCGGGTACGCGCGCGGGAAGGAGGGCGTGGTCTCCGCTGTAAAGGACCTGCTCGACTCCCTTCCCTTGGGCAGTGCGAGCGGCTTGGGCGATTGGGCGGCAGACGGGCTTTCGTCCTGCATCGAGTCGGTGGGGCTCGATCCTCCCAAGCTCGCTGCGGTCAAGCCGGTCCTCGTCAACTCGGGGTCGGTGGCCGCTTCGTCGGACGATCCGGCCGCCGCGAACTACCTTTCGATAAAAAAGGCGGTGGTCGAGCATCCGCTTGCGGGTTCGCGGCCTTTCCCTTCGCTGATCTCGGCCATTCAAGGCGAGATGAACGACCGTTTGGAGGGCGTTCCCGAAACGATCGAGGTCGCTTCCATAGAGGTGGCTGGAACCGACGTCCCTATAGAGATACCCGTTCCCGATTCGGTGCGCGATTCTGCCTCGGAGGTGTTTCGGGAGGCCCTCGATCGCCTGAGGGGACTCGAACCAAGCGAGTACGGGGGCGGCGTATGGGATTGATCGGAAGGGGCTTTCCGAGCATCGTCAACCAGAGGGGCCAGATGACCGTGGAGCTGGCGGTGGTGTTTCCCGCCATGCTGGCCGTTTCCCTCGTGGTTTTCAACGCGGTGAGGTACCTGGGGGATTGCGCGTCGTTCGATCGGGCTTTCCATCAGGAGGTTCGCGTGGCAGCGGCTGCCCCCGCCTATGGTCAGACCATGGAGGACGGGTGCCTGCTCGTGGAGGATGCGCTCAGGCGGCAGTGCGGCGACGGGGAGGAGTGCTCCGTCACGGCCGAGCGCGACGAGTGGGGCTTCGTTCGGTTCCGCGGACACATGGAGTTCACACCCTCACTCTTCGGGCTTTCGATGCGCTCGGGGTTTCTCGGAATCGACTTCCAGCCTGCGGTTCACGAAGTCGAGTTTTCCGTCGATCCGTACAAACCGGGGGTGGTTCTGTGAGGGATCGCTGTCTCAAAGCGGGCGTATGCGTCGCGCTTTTCCTATTCGCAATAGCCGCTTCGGGCTGGATCGGGAGATGGGCGGAAAGGGTCGCCGCACCGTCTCTCGAGGCGGTGCGGGGCAGCTGTGCGGCTGTTGGGCGGGTGATGTCGGGCGAGGATCCTTCGGGCGTCGGCGATCGATTCGAAGGTCCGCTTCCCGACGGCCTCGGGTTCATCGAAGGCGAGCGAAACGTGATGAGCGCAGACGGGGTCGTCGGGTACAGCGTCGATCTTCCGGTCGAAGACGCGCGGAGCTCGTTTGCCTGGAAGGCGGAGCGCTCGGGCTGGAAATGCTATCCGTGCGAGCCGGCGGGCCTGGCGTGCGAGAGGGGCTGCGGAGAAACGCGGTGGGCGTACGCCGCGTTCACCTCGATAGGGGAAGAGACGAGCGTGGTAGTGAGCTATCAGACAGGAGGTTGATATGGGTGACAACACGGGGCAGGGGTTTCCCGTCGAGACGGTTTCGGTTGCCGGAGGGTTTGCCGAGCGCATGAGGGGGCTGATAGGCCAGTCTGAAAAAGGAGGGGTGGTGATGCTGAGCCCCTGCTGCGATATCCATACGTTCGGGATGCGCGCCGATCTGGACGTGGCGTTCGTGTCGAAAAGCGGGGTGATCATCGAATCCCGCCGATCGGTGAAGCCCCGGACGAGGATCAGGTGCCGCGGCGCCCGAGCAGTTCTAGAACGGTTCTCGGACAGAAGGAGGCCTTGGTTCTCGGAAGGTGATGAACTGTGCATCACCTGCGGAAACGCCTTTGTCGGCAGAAGTTCTGGCGAACGGCTGCCCGATGGGGCCGCGCGGTAGCGGCCCGGATGGGATCGATCGCGCCGTCTACGGGGATGGCGCACGACGGAAAGGAAGCGGGATGAAGAAATGTCCGGTTTGCGGGGCGATGTCGTTCGACGACGCCCCTCTGTGCTACGGATGCTTGCACGATTACTCGAAACGGGACCCAAAGACCCCGGAAGGCGGGGATGCGGGCACAGGAGCCGCCGAGGCTCCGTCGCCTGCGGTTTCGGAGGAGGGAGGCTCTTTCGCGGAAGAACGGCATGTGCGGGGCGAGAACCTCGTGTTGCGCATGAGCGCGTCCGCTCCGCGCCCGTACACCGTCGAAGCCTGCCCCGACGGCTCTCTCCGCCTCACGTTTTCGCCGGGATGGTCGTGCTCGGTGATGGAGGGGGCGCATGCCTGAGTTCCGGTCGATCGCCGTCCTCGCCTGCGCGGCCGTCGTCGCTTTCTCGATGGCCCGCTGCGTTGCGATCGACCTGAGGGAACGGCGCATTCCCCGCCTGTATTGCTACGCGATCGCGTTTTTCGGATCGATCCTGCAGCTTGTGTCGCTTGGGATGCGCAGTCTTGTCGATGGGGCGGTTTTCGGTGCGTTTTCGGTTCTGTCGGCCCTGGTCCTGAACCGTCTGCTGTCACGCGAGGGTTCCGTCGATGCCATCGGGGGCGGGGATATCCGCTGCATGTTCGCCCTGAGCCTTGCCACGGGGTCGTGCGCCCCGGTTGGATTTGCGGCTTGCTTTCTGTGCGCGGCGGCATTCGGACTGATAGCGGGGAGGCGCGGTCGCGGGACGAGAAAAGAGACGATACCTCTGGCACCGCCTCTTTCGTTATGGCTGGTCTGCGGGTTGTTCTGCCCGCTTTACGCCTTGAACTTCTGAGCGAACAGCTTCAGGGCGTATTCGTTCAGATCGCGGTCGATTTCGAGGTACGAATCGAGCAGGGCGTCGCCTTCGGGGGTGAGCGTCGAGCCGTGGGCTCCGTCTCGGTCGAGCAGGCGGATGCCGAGGGTGCTCTCGGTATCCTTCATGATGCGCCACGCCTTGCTGTAGGCCATGTGCATGTCTTTCGCGGCGGCGTTCAGGGAGCCCTTCTCCCTCACGCCCAGGCAGAGGTCGGCGACGCCGCGGCCGAACATCGATCCGCGGGAACCGCCTTCCACGGAGATGGCGATGCGCACAAGCGGAGACAGGTTGGTGTTCTCGAACATTTTCCCCTCGATTCTTCGGTTGCGTCGGCTCGAATTCGATGCGTCAGACCAGCATATAGCTTATCGCGCCGATCGGACAGATCCTCTGTTATGCACGTGCGAAACGAACACCCCGATTCTAACAGTGCGTTTCGGTTCGTACCGATTCGAACGGTTTCGAACGGCGGGAGCCGCCGTGCATGGAGGCGCGGACCGGTCGTCCCGTGCTTCGCCGTGACGACCCGGGTCCGTTCGGGTCGTTTGCGATCAGCGCTTCGAAAGGTATTCGACCAGCGCTTCCTCGATGCGTTCGGCGCCGCCCTCGATCACCTCGGTGAAGCGGATGGGCAGCCCGTCCAGCTCGGCGAGGCCCATCGGGACGTCCGAGCCGCCGGTTTCGCTTGCGATGAGGGCGTTCAGCTGGCACCCTGTGAGCGCCGCGACGTCGGCGGGCAGCGGATCGGTCGGCTTGAGCCCGTGAAGCGCCCGGTACACGTTGTCGCCGAACTTGGCCCAGTGGGCGGTGCTGGCGATGATCACGGGAACATCGTCGCTGCGCAGGTTGCAGGCCGCTTTGTAGGCAACCGCCGTATGGGGGTCCATCAGGTAGTCGTAGCGCTCGTAGGCGTCTCGGATGGCGTCAAGGCAGGTTTCGTTGTCGACCGAGTCGGCAACGAGGTGCGCGCGCACCGCTTGGAAGGTGTCGCGGTCGATGCGGAAGCGCTTCTCGGTCGCGAGGTCTTCCATCCAGCCGCGTATCGCATCGCTGTCGCGCCCGGTCAGCTCGAACAGCTGCCGCTCCAGGTTCGACGACACCAGGATGTCCATCGACGGCGTCGGGGTCTTGACGAAGGGCCGCTCCGAGATGTCGTAGGTGCCCGTGTTGATGAAATCGGTGAGCACGCGGTTCTCGTTGCTGGCGCACAGGAGCATCCGGATGGGGCAGCCCATGCGCTTGGCGTAGTACGCCGCGAGGATGTTCCCGAAGTTTCCGGTGGGCACGCAGACGTCGACCTCGTCGCCGGCGCGCAGCGCCCCTTTCGCCACGAGCTCGGCGTAGGCCGAAACGTAATAGACGATCTGGGGCATCAGTCGTCCCCAGTTGATGGAGTTGGCGCTTGACAGGGCGATGCCGTAGTCGGCCTCCAGCCGATCGGCGAACGCACCGTCTTTGAAGACGTTCTTGGCCCCGGTTTGGCAGTCGTCGAAGTTCCCCGCGACGCCCCAGACGACGACGTTGTCTCCGCGCTGCGTCGCCATCTGCTTGAACTGGATGTCGCTCACGCCCCCGTCGGGGTACATGACCCCGATGCTCACGCCTTCCACTCCGCTGAATCCCGCGAGCGCGGCTTTCCCGGTGTCTCCCGACGTCGCGACCAGGATCATGTGCTCGACGCCCAGCTTGCCCTCCGCGCGCAGCTTTCGGGCGCTGGCGCTGAAGAACAGCGGAAGGCACTGGAGCGCCATATCCTTGAACGCGCTGGTGGGACCGTGCCAAAGCTCGAGGATGTGCGTCGAGTCGTCGAGGGAGATCACCGGCGCGACCCTTTCGTCGTCGAAGTTGTCCCCGTAGGCTCGTTCGCACAGCGCATCGATCTCGGCTTCGGGAAGGTCGATGCCGAACGCGCGGTAGACCCGGCTTGCGCGCTGCGCGTAGGGCACGTGCGCCAGGTCGCAGATCTCATCGATTTCCATCTTGGGAATGGCGGTGGGGACGTACAGTCCTCCGCCCTGTGCAAGGCCGTTCACAACGGCTTCGGTGAACGCAACGCCTTCGGCGCAGGCTCCTCGCGTGTCGATGAAAAGGTTTTCGGCCATGTTCGTCCCTCTCGTTTCGGGCCATCGGTCAGGGCGGTGGAGAACGTAACCCCTACTTTACCCGACTATCAGGAAAAACGAACTCGCTGCTGGGTGTCGGCGGCGGAATCGGACAAATCTTCTATCAACGGCGCTTCCCGATCATGTGTGCAGGCGAATCCGAGGGTCGGTCCGATGCGGGTTCCGCCGATGGGGAGATGTGATGGAATCTCTATCTAACTCTCTCATCTATCTGGCTTTATGTTGAGGAAAGCGCAAGTTCTGTATTTATTTCCCAATTTGTTTGCCGTAGAATACTCAATGGTGTTCGATTGATTTAACATCTAACGGTTTCTTGACGCGCGCCCTGTCCGGTCGCGCGGAACCGTCCGAAAACGCCGGGAACGATTCGCCTTGCAGCCAAGCCGAGCCGCCCCCGACGATCTTTCGGGCAACGAGGCCGCCTGCTTGCCGGGCGGAAGGGGGAAGGAGGCGATCGGCCCATGAGCGAGACGATGGAGCGGCCGCTTGCATTCGCCGATCAGGGATCGACGGTGCGCATATCGGGAATCAAGCTGAAGAGGCAGGACACGGTCCACCACCTCGAGAACCTCGGCTTCGTCGAGGGCGGGGAGGTTCGCGTTGTGGCCGACCAGCTTGGGAACCTTATCGTCGAGATCAAAGGATCGCGTGTCGCCATCAACCGCGCGACGGCCATGAAGGTCATGGTCAGCTAGCGATTCCGCTCGTCTTCAATGGAGGGAGCGCCTATGTCGGGGCTCCCCGTGGGGAATAGGTCTGCATCGTTCACGCATCAACGAAAGGAGAAACGAGGACATGGCCGAAGAAGTTCGGGAGAGAACCCTTCGCGATGTCGCAATCGGGGACAAGGCGGTTGTGAAGCGACTTGTGGGTTCGGGCGCGATCAAGCGCCACATCATGGATATGGGCATCACCAAGGGGACCGAGGTGTTCGTGCGCAAGGTGGCTCCCCTGGGCGATCCCCTGGAGCTGACGGTTCGCGGTTACGAGCTGTCGCTGCGCAAAAGCGAAGCCGAGTGCGTGCTGGTCGATTAGCGCAAACCTTCTGCGCAGCGTTCGCGCGGCATGTGTCCGGCGTTGTTGAAAAGGTACCTTCATCAGGTAGTTTCTCAATGTGGTCAGAACTTTGCGCCAGCTGCGCCTGTCTTCTATCCGAAAACGTGTGAAAGGACTTCGATGTCGATTCGCATAGCGCTTGCCGGCAATCCGAACTGCGGCAAGACCACGCTGTTCAACGCGCTTACCGGAGCGCGGCAGTACGTGGGCAACTGGCCCGGCGTCACCGTCGAGAAGAAGGAGGGTCAGTACCGGGCGAACAAGGACGTGACCATCACCGACCTTCCCGGCGTGTACTCGCTTTCCCCTTATTCGCCCGAGGAGATCGTCACGCGCGACTACCTGCTCGACGGCCGCCCCGATGCGGTGATCAGCCTGGTCGACGCAACCAACCTCGAGCGAAACCTGTACCTCACCACGCAGGTGATCGACCTGGGGCTTCCCGTGGTCATCGCCGTCAACATGATGGACCTGGTGGCGAAAAACGGCGACAAGATCGATCTGGACAAGCTTTCGAGCAAGTTCGGCTGCCCGGTCGTTCCGGTGTCGGCCCTGAAAAACGACGGCCTCGACAAGCTCCTCGATGCGGCGATCGACGCCGCCCGAAGCAAGCGCGTGCCCGCGCCCACGGTGCGGTTCACCA
Organism: Berryella intestinalis; assembly: GCF_000814825.1. Taxonomy (NCBI): domain Bacteria; kingdom Bacillati; phylum Actinomycetota; class Coriobacteriia; order Eggerthellales; family Eggerthellaceae; genus Berryella; species Berryella intestinalis. The sequence goes on along the minus strand of NZ_CP009302.1, from coordinate 1,681,431 downwards.
ACGACGCCGAGGACGCCATCGAGAAGGTCGGGGCGATCCTGGCCTCGCGCGTTCCCGCCGAGACCGTGCGCTGGCATGCCATCAAGCTGCTGGAGGGCGAGGAGCGCACGCTCGACTCGCTGAAGCTTCCCGCAGCCGACGTCCAGGCGATCGACGCGATCCGCGAGGGCCTCGAGAACGCACTGAACGACGATGCCGAGTCGATCATCACGTCCGAGCGCTACGACATGATCGGGGACGTGGTGTCGGAGGCCTATACGCGCTCGATGCGGGGCATGTCCACGTCTGAAAAGGCCGACCGCATCCTCACCAGCCGCATCTGGGGCCTTCCCATCTTTATCGCGATCATGTACCTCGTGTACTACATCGCGATCTCCACCGTGGGAACCGCGGCTACCGACTGGGTGAACGACAACCTGTTCAGCGACGGTTGGCTGATAACCGGAACCGAGCAGTTCGAAGAGGACAAGGGCGCCTTCGACGAGGCTAAGGGCCAGATCGACGCCTACATCGCAGCCGCCGAGGAAGCGGGTATCGACACCGAGGCCGTCAGCGCCGCCCTCAAGGCCGAAGAGCCCACCGAACAGGATGCGCAGGCCATCGCCGCCTTCCTCGAAAGCGCCGAGGAAGCGCAGGTGGAAGGGGTCTACGAGGCCAAGGACGAGGAGACCGGGGAAACCACGGTGACGCCCGTTTCCGCCGAAGGGTTCGCCGAAGCGCTCGAAGTCGAAGAGCCCAACCCGGCCGATTACGGCGCCTACATGCCCTCCATTCCGTCCGTCGTGACGGGGTGGCTGGAGTCCATCGGGGCGTCCGACTGGGTGAAGGGCCTCGTCATCGACGGCGTCGTCACCGGCGTCGGCAGCGTTTTGGGCTTCCTGCCCCAGATGGCCGTTCTGTTCCTCGAGCTGGCTATCCTCGAGTGCTGCGGGTACATGGCGCGCATCGCGTTTTTGATGGACCGCATCTTCCGCAAGTTCGGCCTGTCCGGTAAGTCCTTCATCCCCATCTTGGTGGCCACCGGCTGCGGCGTGCCCGCGGTCATGGCGACCAAGACCATCGAGGACGAGCGCGACCGCCGTCTGACCATCATGACCACGACCATGATCCCCTGCTCGGCGAAAACCCCGATCATCGCCCTGATCTTCGGCTCCATCGCCGGCGGGTCGATCCAGAACGCCACCTGGGTGTCGCCCCTGTTCTACTTCATGGGCATCATCGCCATCATCGTGTCCGCCATCATGCTGCGCAAGACCCGCTGGTTTGCCGGCGAAGCCTCTCCGTTCGTCATGGAGCTTCCCGCGTACCACATCCCCGCGGCGCGCACCGTCCTCATGTCGGTGTGGGATCGCTGCAAGGCGTTCATCATCAAGGCGGGCACCATCATCTTCGTCTCGTCGGTCGTCGTGTGGTTCCTGCTGAACTTCGGGTTCTACGAGGGCTCGTTCGGCATGCTCGACACCGAGATGGACGGCTACATGCGCTACTCGCTCATGGCCGCGCTGGGCAATGCCATCGGCTGGATCTTCATCCCGCTGGGATTCGGCGGCTGGGAGACCGCCGTCACCTCCATCACGGGCTTGGTGGCGAAGGAGAACGTCGTGGCCACCGTCGGCATCATCACGGCCCTCGGGTCGGATGCCTCCGACGCCGATCCCAGCCTGTGGGCCGCGTTCGCCGCGCTGTTCAACGGCAATGTGAACGCCATGGCCGCGTTCTGCGCCTTCAACCTGCTGTGCGCCCCGTGCTTCGCGGCCATCGGCGCGATCCGCAACCAGATGGCGTCCGCGAAGTGGTTCTGGGCCGCGATCGGCTACATGACCGTGTTCGCCTGGGTGATCGGCCTCATCATCTTCCAGTTCGGCTCCGCCCTGTCCGGCGAGATGAACGTGGTCGGGTTCGTGGCGGCGTGCGTGCTTCTGGGCGCGATCCTCTTCCAGGTGTTCCGCCCCATGCCGCGCTACGATGCGAAGAAGGCCGATAGCGAGAAGTAGCCTCGGAGGCGCGTGGCGACGGTTCCGGAGGCGCGGTTACGGCCGCGTAACGCCCCGTGCGAACGGGGTGCGAGGACGGGGCCGTCTGCCATAGTTAGCTATAGGTAAGTTTTGCCGCAGGGCGGGCCGTGCCTGCCCTGCGGTGCATTCGGGATGAAACGGAGGTCGACGATGGCGGACTTCTCTCTGACGCCGGGAACGCTTTTGGTTCTGGCGCTTCTCGCGGGATGGTTCTATCTGGCGGTGCGACGTCTTTTCAAGAAGGGCTCGTGCGACGGGAAAGCGTGCTCGCATGGCTCGTGCAGCTGCGGGGGAGGTTGCTCTTCGGCCGACAAGATGATGGCGGACGTGGATGCCGCGCTTGCGAAGGAAGGGCGCTGATCGACGAGTGCGCGAGCCTTCCTGCCCGACCGGCGCCCCGATGTCCCGATCGGTAGCGGCTCGATCGTCCCGTCGGTTCTATCGTCCCGCCTGATGAAAGCCCTGGCGGTTCGTCATTGAGGATCTTTTGAGCCGTCCTTTCGGCCGCTGCGGTCCAAGCGATCGCTGCGCGGTTATGGAGAAGCCGTGAAACGGAAGTAAGCTACAAAATACTTGTTGACGCTTCCTAGGTGTAAACCTAAACTAACAAATGTCGGAAGTCGGAACGGCGGAGAAGATCCGAACGGCGACGCAGCCGGAAACGGCCGACGGTACGACCTGATTAGCTGACCCGGTGGTGGAGATTCCTCTCGTCTGATCATCCACCACACAACGAGCTGGCGAGGGACCCACCCCCCTCTCTCTTCCCTCGCCAGCCACTTTTCTTCGACGGCTCGGCCGTCTTTTTGTTTTCCCTGGTGAAATCGGCTGCTCGAAACGATGCGGGAGATCGGTGACCGCGGTGTACTTTCGGTTGCGCGGCCCTTTTTGATGGTAGAATTCATCCAGATCGTATAGGATTCGCAACCATCTTCAGCAACGGGGGTCTCATCATGGAGAAGATGTCCAAATCGCACGAGGACTACCTCGAAGCGATCGTCATGCTCGGCGGAACCGACGAGGTGTCCGTTCGTTCGGTCGATATCGCCAAGAAGCTCGAGGTGTCGAAGGCCTCCGTGAACAAGGCCGTCTCCCTGCTCAAGGAAAAGGGCCTGGCCGACCAGCCCTACTACGGCGACGTGACCCTCACCCACGAAGGGTACGAGTACGGTCGGTCCGTGCTGGAGCGCCATCACCTCCTGTTCGCCTTCCTCACCCAGGTTCTCGGCATCGACGACGAGCGCGCCGATGCGGAGGCGTGCTTGATGGAGCATGCGATCTCCGACGAGTCCTTCGAAAAGTGGCGTGCTTATTTCAAGGAGCATGGCCTCAAAGCGGAGATCTAGGCCGGACGCACCCGTTTTCCAGCACCCGCCTGTGCTATTCTCTACTCGGTTTCACGCATTACACCCACCTTCAAACGACAAACGATGCATGAAAGAGGCCGCTCCTGCCCGCGCACAGCAACATAGTCTCGTTCGATGAAGCGAAACGTTCTTCGCGCGCGCTTTCCCTCGCGCAGGGTTTCCCCAGGCACGCTCAGCGAACCGGCCCCTCGTCACCCGCGCCCTCCGAACCCCGGTCTTCCCGCGGGGCCTTCGCATCGTCCCGGCGCCGCCTCGACGGCGCTTTCCGCACGCCTTCCGACGAGCCGCTCTCGGCGCTTCCCGACGAGGATTCCGACGATTCTCCCGATAAGGGGGCCTCTCGCGCTTCGCGCCGTCGCCAGCGGGAGAAGAAGCGCGCTGCCCGGCTTTTCGAGCGCCAGTTCGGATCCGACGCGGACCGCCCCTCGTCCCGTGCCGCCGACGCCCCCCGCGCCGCGGTCTACGAGGGAAAGATGGGCCGCCAGGCGCGCAGGACGTCGCATATGCAGTCCGCCGCTTCGGCGCTGCCCGCTTTCGCCCGATTGCGCTCTCTGGACGTGCTGGGGCGCTTCGAGCTGCCGCGCGGCCCCTTCGTGGCCGCCGCCTCCATCGTCATGACGGTGTTCGTGGCGGCGTTCCTGTACGCCCCCGCTCAGAGCTACTACCAGGCCATGCGCGAGAATCAGCGGCTTGAGATGGAGTACGCGGCCCTGCAGAGCCGCAATGCGGCGATCGAGGCCCAAAACGACTCGCTTTCCACGGCAGCAGGCGTGGAAACGGCGGCCCATGAGGAATTCGGCTGGGTGAAGAAGGGCGAGCAGACCGCCAACGTTTCCGGCCTGTCGTCCGAGTCGGAGTCCGCCGGCTCGCTCACCACCTACCAAAGCGAGGTCAAATCGGCTGACATCGCGCCGCCGACGACCTGGTACTCGCCTTTGCTCGACGTCGTCTTCGGCGTCTCGTAGCCCTTTTCTCCCAACGTCTAAGGAGGCCTCGTGGCTTTGATGCTCGCTCCGGTCGACGAGAACGGCCGTATCGTCGCGCCTGACGGCGCCCGTCTGCGCGCTTCGATCGATATCGGCACGGTGACCTGCCGCATGCTGGTCGCGCTGGTCGACGATCGGGGGGCGCTCTACGAGATCGAGCGCCTGTACCGCATCACGAACCTCGGAGAGGGCGTCGACACGTCCAAAGCCCTGCTGCCCGAGGCGATCGAGCGGGTGCGCTGCGCGATCGCGTCGTTCAAGTCCCAGCTCGCCCGCTACGAGCGCGACCTGGGTTGCAAAGCCGACATCCGGGCCGTCGCCACGTCTGCGGCGCGGGATGCCCGCAACGGCTCCGATCTGGTGCGCGCCCTTGCAGGCGAGGGGGTCGACCTGCGCATCATCTCGGGCGACCGCGAGGCGTCCCTTTCGTTTTCCGGGGTGTCGCGGGAATTTCCGGGACAGTCCATCGCGGTGATCGACATCGGGGGCGGCTCCACCGAGGTGGTGGCGGGCCGTGCGGGCGGCGGGATCGCACGCGCCCGCTCGTTCGACATCGGATGCCGTCGCGCGACCGAGAAGCTGCTGGGCGAGGGCCGCATCGATCCTGCGGATGAGGCCCGGCTTCGCCAGTGGATCCGCAGCGAGATGGAACCCCATTTCAAGCAGCTGGGCGAAGCGGGGCTGCTGGACGGACGATTGGTCGGGGTGGCCGGGACGGCGACGACGATCGTGTCGGTGCGCGACCGCATGGAAAGCTACGACTGCACGAAGGTGCACGGGGCCGTGGTCACGAGGGAGCAGCTGGGCGACCAGCGCCTCATGCTCGCCGATATGCCGCTTGAAGAGCGCCAGCGCGTGGTGGGCCTCGACCCGAAGCGCGCCGCGGTGATCGTGTCGGGGCTCGTCATCATGGAAGAGGTCATGGACATGGCCCGGATCGGGGAGTTCACCGTCAGCGAATCCGACATCCTGCAAGGTGTCATTTTGGCTGTAGACTTCGATTAACGGCTTCGCCCCGTTTGAATTTTGATACAGTTACTCAATCGTGTGGACGCACGGTTGCGGGAGCGTGGCGGAATTGGCAGACGCAGCGGACTTAAAATCCGCCATCTTCGGGTATGTGGGTTCGAGTCCCACCGCTCCTACCAGTCTAGACGGTTCGGAATCAGGAGGGCGACCGGCGTTTTCTCCGTCGGATGCGGCGCAGGCCGCGGGATCGGCCCTCGCATGTCAGCCATCAGGAAATGGGGCAGCGGGCAGTACATGATCGACATCGACAACACGCTCAGCTCGAAGGGTCTTCCCGACAGCTTCCAAGACTATCTCGACCGTTACGCCGATGTGGTGGGGGAGGCCATCAACGCCTACATCCCGCAGGCGTCGCATCCCGATATGGATACGTTTCTGTACGGTCCCCTCACGGAGTACAGCAGGAACGGCGGCAAGCGCCATCGGCCTCTCATCTGCTTCGCAGCCGCCCGCGCGGTGGGGGGGCAGGCCAACCGTGCGCTCAGCGCCGCCGCGGCCATCGAGCACTTTCACACCGCGGCGCTCATCCATGACGACATCGCCGACGACGCCGAGCTGCGTCGGGGCGAACCCTGCCTCCACCTCACCGAGGGCCTGGGGCTTTCCATCAACATGGGGGATCTGGGGCTCACGCTGGTGAACGGCACGGTGGTGAAGGATCCGCTGCTGGACGCCGAGACCAAGGTGCGCGTCATCTCCGAGCTCATCGACATGACCCGCCGCACCATCGAGGGGCAAGCGCTCGACATCGGGTGGGCGCGCGACGGCCGCTACGATCTGACGGTGGACGACTATCTGGTCATGGCGACGCACAAGACCGCCCACTACTCGGGGGCCGTTCCGCTTGCTCTGGGCGCGATCGTGGGCGGCGGCACCGACGCCGAAGTCGAGGGCCTGCGCAATTTCGGCCTGGACACCGGCTTGGCGTTCCAGATCCAGGACGATATCCTGAACCTGGTGGGCGCGGCGGAAAGCACGCAGAAGGGGTTCCGCGACGACATCACCGAGGGCAAGCGCACGCTGGTGGTGGTCCACGCGCTTCAGAACTCCCAACCCGAGGTTCGCGACCGTCTGATCGACATCCTTTCGTCCAAGACGAAGGACCCGGCTGTTCTGGACGAGGCGGTGGAGCTGCTGAAGGCTTCGGGCAGCATCGATTTCGCCCGCAACTACGCCGAGAGCCTCACCAGCATGGCCAAGATCCGCCTCGCCGACACGCTTGCTCCCTCCGTCTATCGGGACCTGCTGATATCCATGGCGGACTTCTTCGTGCACCGCTTGAAGTAAGCGCGCGGCGGGGTTTTGGCCCCTCGCTCCGTTCGTCGGAGCCGCGGCGCGCCGGCGCGGGGCCTTGTTCGAGCGCGCGTCGATTGTTGCTTTGGTGTGCCGCACCGTGCGAGCGCGGCATGAAAAGTCGGGGTGATATACCATGGCGCATATGGAAACGATTAGATTGAACAATACGGGAAGCGCGGTCGAGGACGTTCAGCAGCGCCTGGTGGTAGTCGGGTTGCTGGATGAATCGGACGTCGACGGCGTCTTCGGGCCCTCCACGGCCTCGGCGGTGCGCGCGTTCTGCGCGCAATCGGGACTTCCCTCTGGCGACGAAGTGGACGATAAGGTGTGGGCCGCTTTGGTGGATGCGACGTATCGCCTGGGAGACCGCACGCTTTACCTGCGGCTCCCTCACTTCCACGGCCGCGATGTGCTCGACCTTCAGCAGGCGCTGGGGGCTTTGGGGTTCTCGTGCGGCAACGACGACGGGATCTTCGGCGCCCATACCGAAGACGCGCTGCGCCGATTCCAGCTGAACATGGGGCTGCCGTCGGACGGCATCGCCGGGGCGTACACGTACGCCTGCATCAGGAACCTCCATCATTCATGGGAGGGCAAGGGCACCATCAAGCTGCCGGTGAACCTCGGCTTCGCCCGCGCCGCCAACGTGCTGGAGAGCCGGTCGCTGTGCCTGTTCGGCACCGACGGGTTCACGCGCAGCGTCGCGTCGCGCATGTCCAACCTCGCGCTTGCCACCAACCCCGCGTCGCGCATCGTGAGCGCCGAGGCCCTCTCGGTGCTCCCCAGCGAGGACATGCTGCTCGTGCACATCGTGCTGCCCGGCGAGGAGTCGGCCGAGGGGACCCCGCGCGTGGCCTACGGGGGAGAGGGCTCGCTCGCACGGCGCCTCGATTCGGCGCTCTCGCGCGCCACGGTCGCCCAAACTTCGCGCATTGCAATCGAATTACCGGGTTCTACTTGGGAGGATGCGGGAGAGGACCGCTCCGCCCAGCATTACGCGATCACGCTGCTCGACGCGCTGTGCGCCGCGTTGTCCTAAGCGCGCTCGCCCGATAGAAGGAGAGAGACATGGCTCGTCCCATGAACATGGCCGAGAAGATCCTGGCGGCCCATGCGGGCTTGGATGAAGTGGTTCCCGGCCAGCTGATCGAATGCGATCTCGACCTGATCCTTTCGAACGACGTTACGGCCCCCATCGCCATCAAGGAGTTCAGGAAGATCGGCCTGGACAAGGTGTTCGATCCCACCAAGATCGCGCTCGTCCCCGACCACTACGTTCCCGCCAAGGACATCAAGTCGGCCGAACAGGCCAAGATCGTGCGCGACTTCGCTTACGAACAGGGCATCACCCACTACTACGAGGTCGGCTGCATGGGGGTCGAGCACGCGCTCCTTCCCGAGCAGGGCGTTGTGGGCGCAGGCGATCTGATCATCGGCTCTGACAGCCACACCTGCACCTACGGGGCCCTCGGCGCGTTTTCCACGGGCGTCGGCTCGACCGATGCCGGCGTGGGCTACGCCACGGGCCGCGCCTGGTTCAAGGTTCCCGAGTCGCTTCTGTTTCGCATCGAAGGCGAGCTTCGCCCGGGCGTGAGCGGCAAGGACGTCATCTTGCATATCATCGGCCTCATCGGCGTCGACGGCGCCCTGTACAAGGCGATGGAGTTCACGGGAAGCGCCATCCGCTCCATGAGCATGGATTCCCGCATGGCGATCTCGAACATGGCCATCGAGGCGGGGGGCAAGGCCGGCCTCATCGAGGTGGACGACATCACGCGCGCCTACATGGACGGCCGCGTCGAGCGTCCCTACACCGAGTACCACAGCGATCCGGATGCGCGCTACGAGCGCGTGTACGAGATCGACGCGGCCGACATCGAGCCGACGGTCGCATGGCCGCACCTCCCCTCGAACACGCATCCGGTGAGCGAATCGCGCCATATCGCCATCGATCAGGCGGTCATCGGCAGCTGCACGAACGGCCGCATCGAGGATATGCGCGCCGCCGCCGAGGTCCTGCGCGGCCGCACCGTCGCACCGAACGTGCGCTGCATCGTGATCCCCGCGACCCAGCAGGTCTACCGCCAGTGCATGGAAGAGGGCCTCATGGGCGTCTTCCTCGATGCGAACTGCGCCGTTTCCACTCCCACGTGCGGCCCCTGCCTGGGCGGCTACATGGGCATCCTGGCGGCCGGAGAGCGCGCCATCGCCACCACCAACCGCAATTTCGTGGGCCGCATGGGCCATCCCACGAGCGAGGTGTACCTGGCTTCCCCGGCGGTTGCCGCCGCCAGCGCGGTGCTGGGCCGCATCGGTTTGCCGGAAGATATCGACTAAGGAGGACGCGGCATGGAATTCAAGGGACGCGCTCATAGGTACGGCCGCGACATCGACACCGACGTCATCATTCCGGCGCGCTATCTGAACACGTCGGATCCGGCCGAGCTTGCCAAGCACTGCCTGGAGGATCTCGACGTCGACTTCGTCAAGAACGTGAAGCCGGGCGACATCATCGTGGCCGACGAGAACTTCGGCTGCGGCTCTTCCCGCGAGCATGCGCCCATCTGCATCCGCGCGGCGGGCGTCGACGCGGTCATCGCGAAGAGCTTCGCGCGCATCTTCTACCGCAATTCGATCAACATCGGGCTGCCCATCATGGAGTGTCCCGAGGCGGTCGACTCCATCAAGGCGGGGGATGTGGTGAGCGTGGACGCCGATGCGGGCGTCATCGTGAACGAGACCACGGGCGAGTCGTTTCAGGCCCAGCCGTTTCCGCCGTTCATCCGCGAGATCATCGAGGCGGGCGGCCTGATCGAGCGTACGAAGAAGGTCGTGGGAACCAACTAGCGCCCACGAGCGGCCCGCAGGCGGGCGCTTCCATAAAGTTTGTGTTTCCGGCGGCGGGATTCAATCGGGTCCCGCCGCTTCGCATTCGGAGCAGCCGTACAATAGCGGGAAACCTCAACAGTGCGCGGTGCGCATGGACGAAAGGGCGAGCATGGCCAATTACAACGTTTGCACGCTGCCGGGCGACGGCATCGGCCCCGAGATCATCGCCGAGGGCATCAAGGTCCTCGATGCGGTGGGCGCCAAGTACGGCGCGACGTTCAGCTATGACGAGCGGCTCATCGGGGGAGCTGCCATCGACGCGACCGGAAACCCGCTTCCGGAAGAGACGCTGGAAGCCGCCCGAACCGCCGACGCTGTGCTGCTGGCTGCGGTGGGAGGTCCGAAATGGGACACCACCGATTCGTCGAAGCCCCGTCCCGAACAAGGGTTGCTGGCTATCCGCAAGGGGCTGGGGCTCTACACCAACCTGCGCCCGGTGCGCACGTTCGCCGCGCTTTCCGACGCTTCCTCGCTGAAGCCCGAGGTCATCGACGGCGTCGATCTGATGATTGTGCGCGAGCTGACGGGTGGGCTGTACTTCGGCAAGCGCGAGCGCTTCTTCGACGAAGACGGCGCCGGCGCAGACGGGGCCAAGGGGCAGCGCGCCTACGACACGCTCGAGTACCGCGAATACGAGATCGAGCGCATCGCCCGCCAGGCGTTCGAGATGGCGAAGGTGCGCAACGGGCGCGTCCACTCCATCGACAAGGCCAACGTGTTGGATACCAGCCGCCTGTGGCGCGAGGTGGTCCACCGCGTGGCGGCCGAGTACCCCGAGGTCGAACTGATCGACATGCTGGTGGATAACACGGCCATGCAGCTGATCGCCTATCCCCGCCAGTTCGACGTCGTGGTGACCGAGAACATGTTCGGCGATATCCTGTCCGACGAGGCGTCCATGCTCACCGGATCGCTGGGGATGCTGGCCAGCGCGAGCTTGGGCGACGGCACGGCGCTGTACGAGCCCAGCCACGGAAGCGCGCCCGATATCGCGGGGCGCGGCATCGCCAACCCGCTGGCGCAGATCCTCTCCGTCGAGATGATGCTGCGCTACAGCTTCGACATGGCCGACGCCGCCGACGACATCGCCCGCGCGGTCGCCGAGGTCTTGGACGAAGGGTGGCGCACGGGCGATATCAAGCAGGCCGACACCGATCCCAACCAGGTGGTGGGAACGGAGCGGATGGGCGATCTGGTGGTCGCCCACCTGTAGGACCTTCCGCGCCGTCGAGCCGATCTAGCCCTGGTTGCGTTCGACGAACGCTTTGACGGCGTCACTGGCGTAGCGGGCCGTGCCCTCTTTGAACCGGTCGATGTTCTTTCGGAATTCGGGGTTGGCGTAATAGCCGGCCCCGATGTGCCCGAACACCTCGATCGTGCAGTCGAAGGCATAGCTCCTTATATGGCCCAGCAGGGTTTCTGCCAGAGCGAGGTTTTCCGGCGCGTCGGCGGGAAGCCCGTTTTCCAGGTTGTCGGCCAATGCGAAGAACACCTGGTTGAATGCGGTTTCCACCTCCGGTTCCCTCCCTTTCTGTCGAGAGAGCGCCCCATCGATCGCTTCGTCGCCGTAGCGCTTCCTGGCCTCTTCGGTGTACTTAAGGCCGTCTTTCCAGGAAAGGCCCGAGAATTTCTCTTCGGTGGTCATGGTCGTTTCTCCTTTGTGGTAGCGAATGGTTTTTTCCAGGGTGCGTATGAGCGATGCAAGCCGGCGTTGCTCGCCTTTCAGGAGGGAGAGCTGCTGTTCGAGCATGCCGATCCGGTCGGCTTTCGCCCGTTCGAGCAGATCGCGCGCATCGCTCAAGGAAAAGCCCAGGTACTTGTAGAACAGGATGCTCTGAAGCGCTTCAAGATCCTCCTCGGTGTAATAGCGGTACCCGTTTTCTCCCTTGTGCGGGACGAGCAGGCCGATGCGGTCGTAATGGTGCAGCGTGCGCACGGACACGCCCGATATCGCAGCGGCTTCCTTGATCAGATACACGGTTCCTCCTTTCGCGATCATGTTGTAAACCCTACCCTAACGTAAGGGTCAAGCGTTTTTCCGAAAATTGTTCCAAACAGCGGTGATCAGGTGATCTTATGATCCTGTGATACAATGCCGACATGGGAAAACAGATCGGGGACATCGGCTCTGAGCGACCGTGCGTTGACGAGCACCTGCATACCGGGTCGCTTTCGGCGTTCAGATCGGTTCACCTCTCCACTCTCGTTTTCGCCTTTTTCGGTATCGGCTTCTATCGGCTGTGGTACCAGTTCAACTTCTACAACCTGCACTTCTCCGTCGATCTCGGGATGGTCACGGTCGCCGCCAACGTCGTGCGCGTAGGTGTGATCTTCCTGCTGGTGCTGTTGGTTCATCGAGCTGGGTTCACGCGCGCCAGGCGCGGGGTCTTCGTCTGGTCGGGGTTCGTCCTCATGACCGCTTCGAGCCTTCTGTACCTGATCGATCTGTTCTTCGGCCAAGCGTCTTTCGAATCTTTGCGCATCGTCGTCGGAGGTATCGGCCTGGTGGGTGGGGAAGTGATATGGATCTTCTTCCTCGAGCGCCTGAAGCCTGCGCAGGTGTTCCTGTACGCGGCGGGCGGTCTGGCGCTTTCCTGCGTTCTGTCGCTTGCGATGGGGTACCTCGATCCCGCTGTTGCCGGGATGGTGAACCTGTTCGTGCCCGCTTTCTCGGTGTTTTCGTATTGGCAGGCGATGTCGGAGCTGGATAAGTGCCCCAACCCGGCCGATCGCGACGCGCTGTACGAAGAGCCCCGGCAGCTTTTCGGGATCGTGCAGATCGTAGCGGCCTTCTTTCTGTACGCGCTGTTGCTCGGCGTCGCTCTGGGATACCCTGATGGGAGATTGCGCGAGCTATCCCAAACGGCACGGTCCGCCCATCAGGTCCTCGTCGTCGTTTTGCTGTGCGTTGTGGTGTGGTTCGTCCTCGTTAGGGGCAGAGGGTTCAAGCTCTCGGGCTACTGGCTTTTCCAGAATACGCTGATGATGGCGAGCATCTGCTTTTTGATGAGCGGCGCTCACCTGGCCGAGGAAGCCAGCACGTTTCTCCTCACCAACGCCATTACGTGTTTCTACATCCCGTTGGTGTATTTCATATGCCTGATCGCCCGCCATGTCCGATGGCCGGCGACGCTGGTGTACGCGGCGGTGTACGGAGGGTCGCTCCTATTCATGGCCTGCGGGCGGATCGTGGTGTACTTCGTCGGCCCGACGCTCGACCACAGCTTGTGGCTGCTGATCGTGATGGCGGTTTTGGTGTTGGTCGAATCCACCCTCGTCATTAGGCCGCGGCTTATGGGGGATACGGTGCTGGGGTTCGAGTTGGACAGGATCGAAGCGAAGGGACCGGTGGCCGGTCGGCCCCCTTCTCCTTCCCTGGGTGTACGGGGCGGTTCCGATTTTGCCGCAGCATACGGTCTGACCGAGGTCGAAGCATCGATCATTCGGTTGATCGCCCAAGGTAGGAGCAGGAGCTTCATCGCAGACACGCTCAACTACTCGGAGAACACCATCAGGAACTACACGCGTTCGGCGTATCGCAAGGTGGGGGTTCATTCAAAGCAGGAGCTCATCGATAGGGTGGTGGAATTCTCCAACGATCGGGGCCCGACGCGGGAGCGCGGATGAGCGCGCCCCCGCTTGACGGGAGATGTCTAGTTGCCTGTCGCTAGAGCAGCCTCGGCCGCGTTCTTTCCAGCGGCCCGCCCGAACGTCACGCAGTCGGCGATGGCGTTTCCGCCGAGGCGGTTGCTTCCATGGATGCCCCCGGTGCACTCGCCGCATGCGAACAGGCCCTGAACAGCCGATCCGTTCGCATCGAGCGCACGGGTGTCCACGTCGATGCGGATACCGCCCATCGTGTGGTGCACGGTGGGGACTTTGCGGCAAGCGTACCAGGGTCCTTCGGTCAGCTCCTTGTCGGCGGTGTTGTTCGCCTTGAAGCCGAAGGGATCCTCGGCCTGCCCCGAAACCGTCTTGTTGTAGCCGTCGATCGAAGCTTGCAGCTTCTCGGGATCCATGCCGCACGCTGCGGCCAGGTCCTTCACGCTTTCCCCCTTCACGATATGCTCGAGAGCCAGCATGTTCTCGATGGTGGCTCCGTTGGCATCGGGTTCGGTTTCGGAAGGATAGCGCACCTTGTTCACGACGATCCAATAGGTTGAATCGGGCTGGGCGAAGATGGCCTTGCATAGGGTGTCGCGCTCGGCCCCTTCGTTCACGAACCGCTCGCCGTCCTTGTTGACGAAGATGCGGTTGCGACCCGAGGTGCGGATGTCTTCCATGAGGCCGGTGCCGGGCGTGCCGCAGGGGTGCAGCTGGATGTCGGGCAGGCCCACCAGCTGGGCGCCCGCATCCTCGGCGAGCTTCAGGCCCTCTCCCTGCGCACAGGGCTTGATGTTGGTGCAGCCGATGGTGTCGTCGAGTTTCACGTCGGCCCACACGCCGGTGTTCACCTTCTGTCGGTACTCGACGTTTGCGCCGAATCCGCCCGTGGCCACGACGACGGCCTTGGCCTTCACGGTGATTTCGTCTTTCTTGCGGTGCAGGCCCTTGATCCCTGCAACGGCGCCGTTTTCGACGATGAGGGAAGTGACCTGGGTTTCATGCAGGATGGTCATCTGGTCGGCGTGGGCCTCGGCGAAAGCCTGGAAAGCGCGTATGTAGGTGTTGCCCGAGGGAGTGGCCGGATAGTGGCTGCGCTCGCCCAGCGATCCTGTGGCAGACCCCACCTTCTCCTTGAATTGGACGCCCAGAGATTCCAGCCAGTGCACTGAATCGAGGGCGTTGTCTACGAGGTAGCGGATGAGCTCGGGTGTGCCCTGCTCGTGACCCCCCTTGAACGTGGTGTCGTAGAACTTGTCGACGGAGTCATCGATGTTCTGCTTGCTCTGGCGCTCGGGATCGACGGCGTTCAGCGCCCCTTCCGAGACGTTGGTGGAGCCGCCCGTGATGCCGCACTTCTCGACGACGACCACTTTCGCCCCCGCTTGCACGGCCGATATGGCGGCAGTCAGCCCTGCGCCTCCCGCGCCGATCACGCATACATCGGCACTGTAGGCGGATTCGATGGTGTCTTCGGGCCCGGCGGCTTTCGCGAGATCCTTGGAGGCCCCCGCCTGATCGGAGCACTCTTTCAACCCCTGCTGGAAGCACATGCTGGAAAGGGTTGCTCCGGTCACGGCGTCGAGGTTGCTGCTTTGGTAGAGCATCGCCTTATCGGAAAGCTCTTTGAGCGCTGCGGCGCCTACGCCCAGCGATTCTTGGTTGGCTCCGAGGTCGATGGCGGTGATAGCGCTGTCCGAGAAGGTGACTCCCATGGTGAACGGGGCGTTGTGACCCGTGACGTTCGCCGTGTAGGTTCCCGCCTTCCAGGCCGTCGGTGCGGCGGATTTGGCGGGCGAGCACGCGCTTAGCCCTGCGCCCATGAGCCCTCCGTAGACGCCGAGTGCAACCGTTCCCTTTAGGAAGGTGCGGCGATCGAGCGCTCGACCCTTGTTTCGATCGGTCATGACGATCCTCCTTCCGCCTGCATGCAGGCATCGTTTTCCCCTGGTCAAAACCTAGGGCGAGGATCCCGGCGCGGCTAGGTTCAAAAGGTACCCGCTTGTGTCCAAAAAGTACCTTTAATCCGGCACCGTCGTCTCAGGTTGCCTTGGCGCAAAGGTTCGCGGAGGATGCGGGCCTTTTCAGGGACGGGAACCGCAACGACGGGGGCTGCGTCGGGTTTGGCCGCAAGCCCTCGGCTTCATCTGCGCTAGAATGAAAGCCTTTGCATGAAGAAGAGAGGTTCCATGGCATTTCTGCTTGGCTGCGAGAAGGTCGGTCTCGAATTCCCGACGAAAACCGTGTTCGAATCCGTGTCGCTGGGAGTCGACGAGGGTGCGCGCGTGGGCATCGTCGGAAGGAACGGGGACGGTAAGTCGATGCTTCTGTCGCTGCTTGCCGGCGCGGTCGACCCCGATGCGGGACGCGTGGTCCGCACGCGCGGTGTGACCGTGGGGCTGCTCAGCCAAACCGACGAACTGTCGGACGACGATACGGTTCACCATGCGATCGTGGGAGATCGGCCCGAATACGAATGGGCGGCCTCTCCGACGATCCGGTCGATCATCGGCGGCCTTGCGGGCGACATCCCCTGGGAGGGCCGCGTGGGAGATCTGTCCGGAGGCCAGCGTCGGCGCGTCGATCTGGCCCGGCTGCTGGTGGGGGACTGGGACGTCCTCATGCTGGACGAACCTACGAACCATCTGGACGTGCGCGCCATCGCCTGGCTCGCCGACCATCTGAAGCACCGCTGGAAGGAAGGCCAGGGGGCCCTGCTGGTGGTTACGCACGATCGATGGTTCCTCGACGAGGTGTGCCTGAACATGTGGGAGGTGCACGACCGCATAGTCGAGCCGTTCGAGGGCGGGTTCTCCGCCTACATCATGCAGCGCGTCGAGCGCGACAGGGTGGCGGCGGTTATGGAAGAGCGTCGGCAGAACAAGCTGAGGCGCGAGCTGGCGTGGCTCTCGCGCGGCGCCCGTGCCCGGTCGACCAAGCCCAAGTTCCACGTCGCGGCCGCTCAGGCGCTTATCGCTGACGTTCCCCCGCTGCGAAACGAGATCGAGCTGAAGCGGATGGCGGTCGCGCGGCTGGGCAAGGAGGTCATCGACTTCAAGGGGGTGTCGGTGTCGTTCGGCGATCGCCGCGTTCTCGACGACATCACCTGGATAATCGGCCCGGGGGACCGCATCGGGTTGGTGGGATGCAACGGCGCGGGCAAAACCACGCTGCTGCGCACCCTGCAGGGACTTCAGCAACCTTCGGCCGGCCGCGTCAAAATCGGCAAAACCGTGAGGTTCGCAGTGCTGTCCCAGCATCTCGACGAGCTGACCTCGTTCGGAAGCGATCGCGTGCGCGTGGTGATCGGGCGCTACCATACGCGCGTGATGCTGGACGGCAAGGAGCAGACGCCCGCCCAGCTGCTCGAGCGTTTGGGTTTCACGAAAAGCGATCTGAACGAGCCGGTGTGCGACCTGTCGGGCGGCCAGAAGCGCCGCCTCGCCCTGATGCTGATCCTTCTCGACGAGCCGAACGTGCTCATCCTCGACGAACCGGGAAACGACCTCGATGTCGATATGCTAGCATCGGTCGAAGACCTGCTGGATGGTTGGCCTGGCACGTTGGTGCTGGTCACTCACGATCGCTACCTCATGGAGCGTGTGACCGACGACCAGTATGCGCTGATCGGCGGGCGTCTTCGGCATCTGCCCGGAGGCGTGGGCGAATACCTCGCTTTGGCGGATGAAGAGGAATCGGCGATGCGCGAGCGCGCAGGGTCCCACCAGCCGGCGCACCCCGCTTCGGCGTCTCCCGCCGCACCCGCTCGATCGAAGGGGCTGTCCAACGCCGAGGAGCGCGCGCTGAAGAAGCTGGTGCTGTCGCTCGATCGCAAGATGTCCACCGCACGCAAGAAGATCGACGAGCTGCAGGCCTCGATGTTCGAGGTCGATCCGACGGATTTCGTCGGGTTGGGCGAGGTCCAGTCCCGAATAGACGAAGTGCGGGCGCAGCTTGAGGAATACGAGCTGGAATGGCTGGAAGCATCGGAGAAGCTGGAAGGGTAGGCGCCGCCGCAAGCTCCCGTTCGCGCCCGGTTACTGGTCGAACGGTAGTCCCGCTGCTACAATCGATTACGTCCGCACTCTTATTCGGGCCGCTTTGCCCCGCAGAGTGCGCAGGGTTATGGGAGAAAGCAACGCGCGGTCGACGCGCAAACCGGGAGGGCCGAAAAACCAGGCCGCACCGATAGCATGGGAAACGGATGCGTTCGTGTGCCGGCAACGGTGTCCGAAGGAGCGAGCAGATGGGGATTTCTCGGAGCAGGATATGCGCCGTTTTGGCGGTTGCAGCCATCGTCCTTTCGTGCACGGGATGCACAGGGGGCGACGCAGGCAAGGGCTCGGCGTCGGAAAGCGAAGCCTACAGGGAAGTGAAGTTCTTCGAAACCCGGACGAACCCGTTCCTCGAGGCCAATGCCGGAAAGTCTGGAGAAAGCCCGAATGGGAATCACTCCGACGGCCCTTCCGGCGACGCCCGTGCGAAGGCGGAGAAGCTTCTTGAGAGCAACGCTTCCAGCTACGAGGACGGAGCGTTCGTCGCGTTCACCTCGCTTGGGGAGTTCCAGTTCAAGCTGACCAAGGTCGATCGTAGCGCGCGCTACCCCGACGATCCCGACACCGAGCTCGTCACCGTTTCCTACGATGGGACGAACCGTTCCGACCTGCGTCAGCCCCTCGATGTTCCGTTCCAAATGAGCTACTTCTTCACCCAGGACCCCTCGACTCTCCCGAAAGAAGGCGAGGTGTTCGCCCTGGATTCCGTTGCAGATTCCATGCTGGGCTTTGCGGATCGCAAGCGCCTGACGGGCGAAGGGCCTTCAGCTTCCTCGGATGACCTGGCCAAGGCGTTCGAGAGCGGCACGAGTCCCGGGCAAACGGCCAGCTCGTCGATCGTCTACGAGGCGAAGACGCCGGGGGCGCCCCTCTACGCGGTGGCCTACAGCCGGGTGGTCGGCGAGGACGAGGTCGTCTATGCCAAGGTAATTCACGTCGATGCTTTCGAGGGGAACTGATATGCGCAAGAAGATTCTCGCCTCCGCACTCGCCTCCGTTGTCCTGGCATTCACGGCTCTCTCGCCCGTGACGGCGCTCGCCGCCGAGGGCGATGCCATCGATAAGCTGCGCGAAAGCACCGACGACCCCTTCACGATGATGGAGGGTGTGCAGACCATCGGTCAGGATGAGGCGCTGACCATCCCCACCTCGGTGAAGCGCTCTTCGGTGGAGAAGGACGTAAACGGCGAGCAGAAGATGTTTCGCCTGTACGCCGACACGAACTTCGAGATCGAGCTCCCCATCCAGATCGAGTACGGCTTCCAGGAGATCGTGGTGGGCCCTAACGACGGTTTCGGCGAGCGGATAAGCGACGACTACCTCGTCGGCAACAACGCCGTGGAAAAGGGCGGCATCGAGAAGACGATCGCGTCCTCTGCGCGCGAAGTGGTGGGATTCGGCGGATGGGGCAGCCTGCCGATCTACTACCTGGTGCAGTACAACGACACCGATACCGGCCGCCTGTTGGAGCGCCCGGTGGTGCGCCGCATTCGCGTTTCCGATGACAACCTCCTTCCCGCCCCGCAGCATGTCCAGTGCACGCAGCGCGAAGACGGCTCGCTCGACGTCACGTGGGATCCCGTGGAAGGGGCCGTCGGCTACAAGATCGTCACGATGAAGAACTATCCCCTTCCCGATAGCGGGAAAGCGGAATTGGCGCCGCGGCTCGTCGGCCTTTCGGAGGACACCTCGTGGAACTCCGACGAATACACGCCTTTGTCATCCGAGGTCAACTGCGTTTTCCACGATAGAGAGCGCTCCAAGGGCTCTGAGGGCAGCGGGTTCGACGCCGTTGCGACCGAGGCTTTGCGCAACGGCCCGGGAAGAACCCTGGCGGTGATCGCCGTCGGGGATAACAAGACCTCGTACCTTTCCGACCCCATCGACATCGAGGGCATCCTGGCAAACGTTCCGATCTCCATCAACGAGACGGCTTGGAAGAAGCTCATGGGCGGCTCCTCTGCCGCTCTGGATGGACTCGCCTCTGTTCCCAGCACGGTTCCCGTGCTCATGGCCGATGGCCGCACGCGCTCGTATCCGGTGGTTTTCGATGTCGAGCATGCCACGCTGCAAGGAGATCGCCTCGGCGTGAAGGCCGCTGTTGGCTCATCCAAGCTCTTGTGCGGCTTCACCGTGGACAACGTGGATCCCGCAACCTACAAGGAGAAGCTGGAGGAGCTGAACAAGGAGGCTCGGGAAGGCCTTCTGACGGGAGCCGGCGTGCTGGAGATCGGCTATCCCTCCGATATCGGCGATGCGAAAATCGCCGACACGTACCCGAAGACCGACGTGGAGCCGGTGGGGACGATGAGCCTCACGAAGTACCTTGCCGCCAACATGATGAACGGCGAAGAGGTGATCGACGTTTCGCGCTTCCCGGAAGCCGACGACCCGCATACGTTGCGGATGGCGTTCGAAGAGGTCTACGGACTGAACCCCACGGTTCCGATGTTTTCCAGGTACTCCTTCAGCCGGGCGCGAGGCGGCGTGGTCGGAGTGACCTATCTACTTGAATCCAAGGATCGCCTCAACGGGTTCAAGGAAAGCGCTGCTTCAGCGGACGATGTGATTGCCCGCATCATCACGCCGGGCATGAGCGAACGCGACAAGGTGATCGCCATCAACGACTGGATCGCCGCCAACGCAACCTACGATTACGAGTCGAACAGAGACATTGTCGCGAAGCCGGACGATGTGTCGGATCACCAGGCGACGGGTGTTTTCGTAGAGGGCAAGGCCGTGTGCGAGGGTTACGCCCAGGCATTCCAGATCCTGGCCCAGAAGGCAGGGTTGACCTCCATGGTCGTGACGGGCGAAGCCACTTCCAGCAACGAGGGCCATGCATGGAACCAGGTCAAGGTCGATGGTCAGTGGTATTCCGTCGATTCCACATGGAACGACACCGAGGGGCGCAGAACGCCGAACAGATACCTCCTGCTGCCGATGGACGACGAGAAGATGTCTTCCACCCATAGCTGGGGAGACCCGGTATTCAAGTCGCGTTTGTGAGGTAGGGCCCAAGCAGGGGTTTGCCGACCTTTCGTCGTATCGTCGCAACGATTGTGCAACGATAGGAGCGTATCGTTGTACAACGATTGCGACGATAGGTGATTATCGTCGCATAAAGACTTCGAAACTCAGCTCATCCGATGTATTTGCGGTGCGATTGGCGGACGTTTTCCTGGTCTACCTCCGGCCTTCAGCTTCTTCCTCGCGTCGCCTGTCCGTTCTCAAAAGTTTGTGCGCAATGTTGTAAGAACAACATACAGTGGTGCGCGTAGCGCGTAGGTTGGATCCATTGTCAATCCCATTGAGAGGCGGGACCATGGAATCCAAGATGTATTGCTATCAGTGCCAGGAGACGGCCGGTTGCAGCGCCTGCACCGTTTCCGGCGTGTGCGGAAAATCCCCCGAGACCGCGAACCTGCAGGATCTCCTGATGTTCGCGACGCGCAACCTCGCTCGCGTGACTACCGCTTTGCGCGCCCAGGGAGCCGAGATCGACAACGCAGTGAACTATATGGTGACCGAGAACCTGTTCGTCACCATCACCAACGCCAATTTCGACAACGAGGCCATCAGCGCCCGCATCGGCCAGACCGTGAAGGCCACCCTCGAGCTGAACGCCCGGCTGGGCGACGCCGCCATCGACGCATGGGATGGCGAAGGTGACTGGGATGCGCTGTCTTCCCAGGTCGGCGTCATGGCAACCGAGAACGAGGACGTCCGGAGCCTGCGCGAGCTCATCACCTACGGCCTGAAGGGCATGGCGGCTTACAACCACCATGTCAACGCGTTCGGCACGTTCCTCCCCGAGGTCGATGCGTTCTTGCAGGATGCCCTTGCCAAGACCCGCGACGACTCCCTGAGCGCCGATGCGCTGATCGCGCTTACCCTCGAGACCGGCAAGTACGGTGTGGACGTCATGGCCGCCCTGGATGCCGCGAACACCGGCGCATACGGCAACCCCGAGATCACCAGCGTGAACATCGGCGTGCGCAACAACCCCGCCATCCTCGTTTCCGGTCACGACCTGCACGATCTCGAGATGCTGCTCGAGCAGACCCAGGGCACGGGCGTGGACGTGTACACGCACTCCGAGATGCTGCCCGCGCACTATTATCCCCAGTTCAAAAAGTACGAGAACCTGGTGGGCAACTACGGTAACGCCTGGTGGAAGCAGCGCGAGGAGTTCAAGAGCTTCAACGGCCCCATCCTGTTCACCACGAACTGCATCGTTCCCCCGCGCGGCGAGGTGGCCGAGCGCATCTACACCACCGGGGCGTCGGGTTTCGAGGGTTGCCCTCATATCGAGGCCGATGAGAACGGCCGCAAGGATTTCAGCGCCCTGATCGAGCACGCGAAGCGCTGCGAGCCCCCGGTCCAGATCGAAGAGGGGTCCATCGTCGGCGGGTTCGCCCACAACCAGGTGCTCGCGCTCGCCGACGCCGTGGTCGACGCGGTGAAGGCCGGAGCCATCAAGAAGTTCGTCGTCATGGCCGGTTGCGACGGCCGCGCGAAGAGCCGCAACTACTACACCGACTTCGCCAAGGCGCTTCCGAAAGACGCCGTCATCCTCACGGCGGGTTGCGCGAAGTACAAGTACAACAAGCTCGACCTGGGCGACATCAACGGCATCCCGCGCGTTCTGGATGCAGGCCAGTGCAACGACTCGTATTCGCTTGCGGTCATCGCGATGAAGCTCCAGGAAGTGTTCGGCCTCGACGACATCAACGACCTTCCCATCGTCTACAACATCGCCTGGTACGAGCAGAAGGCCGTTATCGTGCTTCTCGCCCTGCTCCACCTGGGCGTGAAGAACATCCACCTCGGGCCCACCCTGCCGGCGTTCCTCTCGCCGACGGTTGCCGGCGTCCTCGTCGAGAACTTCGGCATTGCCGGCATCGGCACGGTGGAAGACGACCTCGCTCTGTTCTTCGGCGAAGAGGCAGCCGCTGCCGCCAAGGCAGACGCCATCACCGCCGATATGCTGGTGGGCGAGATCATCCGCAAGCATCCCGGTGCGGTCGCCATCCTGGAGGCCGCCGGAATGGGCTGCATGGGCTGCCCCGCTTCGCAAAGCGAATCGCTGGCCGATGCGGCGCTCGTCCACGGCCTGGCCGTCGAGCCCATCCTCGAGAAGCTGAACGCCTAGCTTCGTTTTTCCCAAGCGCCCGTCCGATGCGCGCCCATTCCTCTGCGCGCATCGGGGAGGGGCGCATCGTCCTATCGAACCTCGTCTCCTCCGATCGAAAGGAGCGCCATGAGCGCATTTCTCGGCCCTATCCACCACCGCATGTACGCGAAGGCGCGCTCGGTCCATGCGACCGCCGAGGAGATCGCGCGCTTTTCCGACGCGCAGGGTTGGACGTCCGGGCACGCCGAAGCCCTTGCGGCCGCATGGCCCGCACCGCAGGGGGATATCGAGCAGGTCATCGACCTGTCTCAGATCCACGGAAGTCTGAGCGCGCTGGTCGATAACGCCGAGCGCTCGCTTGCGTTCGCGTGCGCTCCGATAGTCGATCGTGCGGAAGACCTGGCGTCCCACCTCGAGTCGATGGGGGAGCGGGCCGCACGGCAGGCCGGTCCGCTCGAACTCGCCGCCGCATGGAACGCTTTGGATGCGGCCTGGCTCGACGGCATGCCCTGCGACGGGCTGATGTCGCTGGTGTCGAACGATCCCGACGAGATCGTCTGGAGCATCGATGCGACGGCCCATCCCGCCGTCGGGTACCTCGATTTGCGCACGGCGTGGATGCGCGGGTTCGCGCGTACCCTGGGTTTCGCGTTTTCCCCGATGGGTGCGGGTACGTTTCGTTTGAGCACGGAGGTGTAGCATGCTGCTGATCGATATCCTGGTCGAAGAGCACGACCGCATTCTCGAGGCGGCCGCCCGCCTCGAGCAGATGAGCATCGAGCTTATGGAGCGCGACGCGTTCGATGCGGACGAATTCGCATCCATCGTCGAATTCATCCGCGAGTTCGGCGATGCCACCCATCACATGAAGGAAGAAGACATCCTGTTCGCCGAGATGACCAAGCAGCTCGGCAAGGTTGCGGAAAACCTCATCCAGCACGGCATGCTGGTCGAGCACGATGAGGGGCGCATGTGCGTGAGGGAGCTTTCCGCCGCGTGCGAGCGCTACGCTGCGGACCCTTCGGTTGCCGACAAGCTCGAGATCATCAGCTGGGGCATGGAGTACGTGCACATGATCCGGCGCCATATCGAGAAGGAGAACACGGTGGTGTACCCCTTCGCCGAACGTCAGCTCGATGCCGAAACGTGGGAGCGCCTGAACCGCGAAGCGCTCGCCTACGTTCCGAAGATCGGTTGAGCGCACAAGGCGCCCCCCGATAAACCGCGCGTTTGCCCGTTCATGAGAAAAGCCCTTCGGTCGAGGGGCTTTTCGGTTTTTCGGGGCGCTTGGTGGAAGGCGCGCCAAGCGCCGATCGCGGGTTCGGCCGGAAGCTTGGGTTTTTGTGTTGCAAGGGCCCCTGTCTCTGTATATACTGTATATATCGTACATATACAGTATGCATGCTATGTCGATTTCATTCCGCGAGAGGCCGGCTTTTGCGGGAACGGAGAGGCACGTGAACATCGTCATTTCGAATTCGGGTGACCGACCTATCTACGAGCAGATCGCTTCGCAGATCCGCGACGCGATCCTGTCGGGTGACCTGAGCGAGGGGGATGCGCTTCCCTCGATCAGATCGCTCGCGAACGATCTTCGGGTCAGCGTGATCACCACGAAGCGGTCCTACACCGACCTCGAGTCGCAGGGGTTCATCGACACGATCCCCGGAAAAGGGAGCTTCGTTGCGGGCGGAAGCGGCGACGTCCTTCGGGAAGAGCGTATCCGCCAGGTCGAGAAGCAGCTCGAGGCGGCGCTGGCGTCGTCTCGGGCGGCGGGCCTTTCCGTGTCCGATGTGCACGACATGATCGACGTCCTTTCGGAGGGCGTCGGATAGAGAGGAGCGGGCATGGGAAACCTTGTCTCGATTCGGGGCCTCGAGAAGCGCTTCGGCGACTTCGCTCTCAGGTCCGTCGATCTGAGCGTCGATGCGGGATGCGTGACCGGCCTGGTGGGGTCGAACGGTGCGGGCAAGTCGACTACCATCAAATCGCTGTTGGGATTGGTGAATCCCGATGCGGGTAGGATCGTCCTGTTCGGCGAGGAGGTCTTCGGCCCTGTGGCTGAAGGCGGCTATCGCAGGGTGCCGGCGGCCGACTACCGTCGATGCATGGAGCAGGTGGGATATGTGCCCGATACCTGCCCGTTTCCGTCGGCGCTTCCCCTGAGCAGCATCGATCCTTTGGGCCAGGCTATGCATACTACCTGGGATTCTGCACGATTCAACCGGTTGATGGGCGAATTCGGCCTCACGGGGAAGAAGACCGTCAAAGAGCTTTCCCGCGGCATGGCGATGAAGCTGTCGCTGGCCGCTGCGCTGTCGTTCGAGACGCGCCTGCTCGTTTTAGACGAGGCGACGGCGGGCCTCGATCCCATGGCGCGGGACGAGACCCTCGACATCCTGCTCGATTACGTCTCCGATGGGGAACACGGCATCCTGTTCTCTACGCACATCACATCCGACCTCGAAAAAGTGGCCGATACGGTGGTGTGCATCGACGCGGGGCGCGGTGTGTTCGACGTTCCGAAAGACGACCTGAGGGAGCGGTTCGGGATCGCGCGCTGCCGCGTCGACCAGGTTGAACCGGTGACGGCGCACTGCAAGGCCGCCGGGGACCGCGTGCTGGCTCGGCGCCACGCCTACAGCGTGGACGTTCTGGTGCCCGACCGATTCGGCTTCGCCCGCGCGTTTCCCGACATCCCATGCGATCCGATCAGCATCGAGGAGTTCATGGCGTTTCACATCAGGGGGGAGGAACTATGAGGGAGAACATACTGACCGACTGGATCATCGTGCGCTGGAGCATCGTGTCGGCCATGGGCATATCGCTTGCGGCCGCGCTGGTCGCAGCCTTCTTCTCGGGGAATCCGGCGCTGTTCATCGGCCTGATGGGATTCCAGATCCCGTATCTGTACCTGGCAACGGCGTTCAACGCCGAAGCCGACCAGGGTTGGCTGAACCTCAGGCTTGCGGCGAACCCCGATCGGGCGAGCTTGGTCGCCGCCCGGTATGTGATGATGCTTGCCGTCATGGCTGCGTCGGCGGTGCTGTCATTGGTTCTGTACATGGTGCTTATTGCTGGGGTCACCGCGCTGGCGCCTGCCGTCGGGGTTCTTGCGGATTGGTTAGATAACGCCGAGATCTCCTGGGGTGCGGCCGTGCTGTGCGCGGTGGTAGCTTCGTTCATGAGCGGTTTATCCGGCGCGATTTCGTTTCCCTTTATGTTCAAGTCGGGCCTCACGAAGGCTACGACCTTTGCGCCCATGGCCTTGTTCCTCATCATGTGCTTCGGCATCTACGCAGCGCAGGGTCTGTTCAAGGGCTCCGCGGTCGCCGATTGGGTGAGCGGGCTGCTGGCTTCGTTCGGGACCGACGGGGTGGCGTATCTTGCTGCCGCCGTGTTCGTCGGCGTGACCTGCGTAGCGATGGCGATAAGCTACGTTGTCGCCTGCCGCGTCTTCGCGCGCCGCGACATCTAGGCAGCATCGGGGCGGCGCGTACCGCGATCCTGCGCATCGGCATCGTCTTTCTGACGAAAACCGCCTGCGCATCGAAGTGCGGTATCCTGACAGCGAAGAAGAGGGCTGCGGTCGGCCTCCCCTGCGGGGCCGACCGTTTTCGGAAAAGCGGAGGGTCGATGGGCATCGTTATCGAAGAGCAGGCGGCGGGACTGGGCGAGGTGTTCGCTTTTTTGGGGAATTCCCTGATGAAACCTCCTACCCAGGAAGGATCGTGGGCGATCGAGGAGGGTTTCTGGGAAGAATTCCCCGACTTCGGCGACGCCGAGGTGCGGCAGGCGGCGTCGGCTCTTGCGGCATTCGTGCGGGAGCTGGCCGACTCGTGCGACATCGATCCGGTCACCGATGCGTCGGTCGAGTACGCGCGCCTGTTCATCGGTCCCCCGAAGCCCGCGGCGGCCCCCTGGGAAACCATGTACCGGGCAGAGGGGACCAACGTCGGGTTCGGGGCCGCCACCTACGAGATGCGCGAGGTCTTAAGCGCTGCCGGCTTGCAGCTGGAAAACCAGAACAACCAGTACGAAGACCATATGGGCATCGAGCTTCTGTACCTTTCGGTGCTTTTGGAAAGGATGGCGGAAGGGGAGCGCGTGGACCCCGCTCAGATCGCCGATTTCATCGATGCGCATCCGGGAGGCTGGATCGACGGGTTCCGGCGGGCCGTTTCCGCATCCGCTCCCGGAGGTTACTACGAGCATCTTCTGGGCGTCGCCGCCGCGCTGTTGGCTGCAGTCAGGCGCGCGGCCGCTTAAGTTCCTTTCACGTGGCGAAGGGCTCCGGATTTCCGGGGCCCTTCGTTGTTTATCCACTGATTCTTCACGTGAGCGCTTAGGCGCGCGTCGGCCCCGTGCTCCGTTACCGCAAGGCTTCCTTGCAGGTCATCGCCGCCTTCGGGGAACCCGGCAAGCCCGGTTGCTTCAAGGGCGGGTTTTCGTGTCGCTACTTGACTTAGAGTCAGCTCCAAGTCCCATAATGCGTTTCGAGAGAGAGGAGGCGCGACGTGAACATCAAGGAAACCGCAGAGAGGTTCGGGGTCAGCCCCGACACCCTGCGCTATTACGAGCGCGTCGGGGCCATACCGCGCGTGCGCCGCACGGCCGGCGGGGTTCGGGACTTCAGCGAAGAGGATCTGGGCTGGGTGGAAACGGCGGTCTGCTTTCGGAGCGCCGGGCTGTCCGTCGATGCCCTCGCCGAGTACGTGCGCCTGTTCAGGCAGGGCGGCGATACGCTGCAGGCGCGGCTCGACCTGCTTGTGGAGGCCCGCAACGAGATGCTTGCCGAACGGGCGCGCTACGATGCCGCCCTCGAGAAGATCGAGTACAAGATCGCCCGGTACGAAGACGCCGTGGCAACCGGGGTCTTGGACTGGCGCTCCGGTGCGTCCGAACCCCCGTCGCGTTCGTAGGCCCCCGTACGCTCTCTTCATCTGAAACGCCGCTTTTGCCGACGGCTTTTCGCCGATGCGCTTGCGGCCGACCGAGAAAGGAACCATCCATGCTGGGAGATTTCACCTACCATAACCCCTGCCGCGTCCACTTCGGACCCAACGCCGTCGAAAAGCTGGCCGACGAGCTCTCCGAATACGGGGACAACGTCGTGCTCATATACGGCGGCGGCTCCATCAAGCGATCGGGTCTGTACGACCAGGTCATGGGGATGCTGAAGGCCGCGGGGAAAAACGTGGTCGAAGACGGCGGCGTCATGTCGAACCCCACCGCCGACAAGCTGCGCGAGGGAGCGTGCATCGCCCGCGAGGCTGATGCGGACCTGCTGCTGGCCGTGGGCGGGGGCTCGGTCATCGATTACGCCAAGGGCGTGTCGGTTTCGGCCCACTGCGACGAGGACCCCTGGGACAAGTACTACTTCCGCATGGAGCGCCCCGATAACGAGATCATTCCCGTGGGGAGCATCCTCACCATGTCCGGCACGGGAAGCGAGATGAACGGCGGAAGCGTCATCACCAATCCCGAACTGGGGTTGAAGATCGGCCACGTGTTCGGCCCCGAGGCGATTCCGAAGTTTTCCATCATCAATCCCGAGCTCACGTTCACCGTGCCCGATTACCAGATGAGGGCCGGCATCTTCGACGCGTTCAACCATATCCAGGAGCAGTACTTCTCGGGGCAGGACGACAACACGTCCGACTACGTGTCCGAGGCCCTGATGAAGAACCTCGTGAAGGCAGCGCGCATCGCCGTGGCCGATCCGAGGGATTACGGGGCGCGCTCCGATATCAGCTGGATCAGCACCTGGGCTCTGAACACGTTCGTAGGCAAGGGAAAGGCCGGCGACTGGGAGGTCCATATGATCGGGCAGGCCATCGGCGCGGTCACCGACGCCACGCACGGCATGACCCTGTCGGCGGTCGCTCCGGCCTACTATCGCCGCATCATGCCCTACGGCATGGGGAAGTTCGTCCGATTCGCGACCGAGGTGTGGGGCGTGCGCTCCGAGGGGAAGACCGACGAGCAGGTGGCCCGCGAGGGGCTTGCGGCCATGGAGGCGTGGATGGACGAGATCGGGGTGGTGCGCCATGTGCGCGATCTGGGCCTCGAACCCGATCAGTACGACGACGTGGTTAAAGCGACGTTCCTTCTGGACGGCGGGTACAAGAAGCTGTCGCCCGAAGACGTGCGCGAGATCCCGGTCGAAAGCGAGTAAGGTGGTCTGACGATGAACGAGTGGCTCGAACCCGTTTCGGAAGAACAGTACCTCGCAGCCGTCGAACCGGGGTCGAAGCCGGTCGCATAGTGGGATTTCAGGGGGAGTTCGGAGGTTTCCGGGCTCCCCCTTCGCTATCGGGGCATGGGCGGATCGGGCGTTACAGCCCGTTTTCCTCCAGGATGCCGTCGAGGGTGCGCCAAGCCAGCTCGGCGCACTTCACGCGCGCGGGCATGCGCCCGATGGTTTCCAGCTCGTAGGCCTCGTCGAGGTCCTCTTTTTCCTGATCGGTGAGCTCTTTGCCCTGGATCATGCCGACGAACAGGCTGGAGAGGCGCTTTGCCTCCTCGACCGTCTCGCCCGTGATGAGATCGGCCATGATGTCGGCGGAAGCCTGCGACACCGCGCATCCGTGCCCGGTGAACGCCGCTTCCTCGATGATCCCGTTCTCGACGCGCAGCTTGAGCACCATCTCGTCGCCGCAGCTGGGGTTGATGCCCTCGTGCTCGTAGGTGGCGTTTTCCATGTCGTACTTGTAGTCGGGATGCGCGTTGTGCTCCATGAGCGCCGCGGTGTAGATGTTATTCCCCATTGAACATGCTCCAAACCTTTTCGAGCCCTTCGATCATCGCGTCGATGTCGGAAGAGTCGTTGTAGAACGCAACCGATGCGCGGCAGCTGGACTCGACGCCCAGCCAGGCCAGCAGCGGTTGGGCGCAGTGGTGCCCCGCGCGTATGGCCACATCGTCGATATCGAGCACGCTCGAAACGTCGTGGGGGTGGATGCCCTTCACGTTGAAGCTGATCACGCCGTGGTGCAAGCGCGGATCCCCCGATCCGATGATCTCGATGAAGGGAAGCTCTCCCATGCGCTGCATCGCGTAAGCCACCAGGGCGTCCTCGCGTTCGCGGATGGCGTCCAATCCGATGCTCTCGACGTAGGAGATCGCCGCATCGAGCGCGTACATGCCCGCGGCATCCTGAGTGCCCGCCTCGAACTTCTCGGGAACCTGGGCCCAGGTGGCGCCGGATTCGGTTACGTTGTCGATCATCTCGCCGCCGGTGAGGAAGGGCGGCATGGCGTCGAGCAGGTCGTGTCTGCCCCATAAAACTCCGATGCCCATGGGGCCGAACAGCTTGTGGGCCGAGAACACGAAGAAGTCGCAGTCGAGATCCTGCACATCGACGCGCAGATGGGGGACCGACTGAGCCCCGTCGACCACCATGACCGCGCCGTTCTCGTGCGCGATGGAGGCCATGAGCTTCACGTCGTTTTCCACGCCCAAGACGTTGGAGACGTGCACGGCCGACACGATGCGGGTGCGCGCTCCGATCTTAGTGCGCATCTCGTTCTCGGTGATGACGCCGTCCTCGTTCGGGCGCATGAACACCAGCTTCGCCCCGGTCGCGCGGCAGACCTGCTGCCAGGGGATGAGGTTGGAGTGGTGCTCCATGATGGTGATGCAGATCTCGTCGCCCTCGCCGACGGCGGTGGGGCCGTACGACAGCGCCACGAGGTTCAGCATCTCGCTTGCGTTGCGGCCGAACACGATATCGCGGTGATCGGGCGCGCCGATGAACGAGGCAACGTGCCTGCGCGCATCCTCGATGGCCATCGTCGCCTTCACGGACAGGCCGTACAGGCCGCGCAGGGGGTTCGCGTTCATGGTCTCGTAGAACACGCGCTGGGCATCCAGCACGCACGCCGGGCGCTGGGCCGTGGCGGCGCTGTCGAGGAATTTGAGCTGCGGGTTGTTCGCCAGCAGCGGGAAGTCCCGCTTGTAGGGGTTCGAGGCGATATCGACGGCCATCCTACTCACCGTCCTTGTCGAGGCGGGCGGAGAAGTTGCCCACAACCGCATCCCCCAGGCGCAGGACGCTGCGGTAGGTGGCGTCGTCGGGCGCTTCGAGGGCGGCCTGCTCCATGATGGCGCGCACGAACATCTTCTCGGCGGCTTCGCGCGAGAGCCCGCGGCAGGCAAGGTAGAGCATCTGCTCGTCGCGCACATGCCCGATGGTTGCGCCGTGGTTGCCCGACACGTCGTCTTCGTTGCACAGGATGACGGGAACGGTGAGGTTGGTCACGCCGTCGTCTACCAGCAGCACGGTTTCGTTTTCCTGCCCCGCCGACCCCTTGCATCCGCGGACGAGGTCGATGGTGCCGCGCAGGACCTTCTTGCTGGAACCGGCCAGCACGCCGTTGGCCTTGATGGTGCACTCGGTTTTGAGGCCGTGGTGGCGAAGGGAGTAGTTGAAGTCTCGCTCGAGGTCGCCGTGCCCCAGATAGCGCAGGTCGATGTCGATCGACGAAGCGTCTCCGCGCAGATCGCCCCCGATACCGCCGTAGGCCTTCGCCGCCCCCAGGACGGTTTCGCGGATGGATATGCGGGCGTCGGCGTCGGCGAACAGGCCCATATCGTCAAGGTCGGTCCAATCGGCATCGAGCGTCTGGGTGCGCACGATGTTGACCTGCGAGCCTTTGTGCGCGAACACGCGCAGCTCGGTGCCGACGAAGCCCGATCCCCGGACGGGGGAGTCGACCGATACGACGAGGTTCACGACGGAGTTCTCGGCGGCGACGATGTCGAGGGCGCAGGCATTGACCGCGCCGTCGACACCCGAAAGGCGCAGGGTCGCGCTCGTTTCGGCGTTGGGCGCAGAGGCGATGACGACGGGGTCGCCGGCCACGGTGTTGAGGAACTTCGCGCCCGCTTCGCCCATGCCGGTCTCGAATGCCGCGCGGATGTCGCGCGCGTCTTCGAGGGCGGCCGCGCGGGCCTGGTAGGCGGACAGGGCCAGGCTGTCGAAGCCCCCTTCGGCCGCGGGAGCCCGTTCGGCGACGGGATGGGCGGCCAGCCAGGCTTCCTGGGCGGCATCCATGGCGCGCTCGAACGCGCCGGCCTCGCCGAAGGCCTCGGGTGCGGCTTCGAGCACGATGTCGCTGACGGCCTCGAGGTTGCCCGGGACTTCGACGTCGGTGCTGTTCATCTTCAGGCGGTGCCACGTGGGAGCGGGCATCGCGTTGAGCTGTTCCAAGACGTAGGCGTCCATTACCCGATCGCCCCTTCCATCTCGAGCTTGATGAGGTTGTTCATCTCCACGGCGTATTCCAGCGGCAGTTCCTTGGAGATGGGCTCGGCGAACCCGTTCACGATCATGGTGCGGGCCTCTTCTTCGGAAACTCCGCGGCTCATGAGGTAGAACAGCTTGTCGTCGCCGATGCGCCCGATGGTGGCCTCGTGCCCGACATCGACGTTTTTGCAGCGGATGTCCATCGCGGGGATGGTGTCCGAGCGGCTGATGTCGTCGAGCATGAGCGAGGCGCACGAGATGCTCGCGCGCGAGCCCTCGGCGTTGGGGGTTGCGACCACGGAGCTGCGGAACGTCTGCACGCCGCCGCCCTTCGAGATGCCCTTGGTCTCGACCGACGCGCTGGTCTCGGGAGCGGCGAGGACCACCTTGCACCCCGTGTCGAGGTTCTGGCCCTTCCCTGCGAAGGTGATGCCCGTGAAGCTGGACTTGCTCTTGCGCCCGGCGAGGATCGACATGGGGTAGAGGTAGCCCACGTGGCTGCCGAACGAGCCGCTGATCCACTCGATCTCGCCCTCTTCGTCGCAGATGGAGCGCTTGGTGTTGAGGTTGTACATGTTCTTCGACCAGTTCTCGATGGTCGAGTAGCGCAGATGGGCGCGCTTGCCCACGAACAGCTCGACGGCGCCCGCATGCAGGTTCGCGACGTTGTACTTGGGCGCCGAGCAGCCCTCGATGAAGTGCAGGTCGGCGTCGTCTTCCACGATGATGAGCGTGTGCTCGAACTGGCCCGCGCCCTTCGCGTTCAGGCGGAAGTAGCTTTGCAGGGGGTAGTCGAGGCGCACGCCTTTGGGGACGTACACGAACGAGCCGCCCGACCACACCGCGCCGTGCAGCGCCGCGAACTTGTGGTCGTCGGGACGGATGAGCGTCATGAACTTCTCGCGGATGAGCTCGGCGTATTCTCCCTCGAGCGCCTCTTCGATGCCCGAGTACACGATGCCCATCTTGGCGGCGCTCTCCTGCATGGAGTGGTACACCAGCTCGGAGTCGTACTGGGCGCCCACGCCGGCGAGGTAGGAGCGCTCGGCCTGGGGGATTCCCAGGCGCTCGAAGGTGTCCTTGATCTCGTCGGGAACGCTGTCCCAATCGCTTTGCTGCTCGGTGTTGGGCTTCACGTAGGTGACGATGTGGTCGGTGTCGAGGCCTTCGATGGAAGGGCCCCAATCGGAGATGGGCATGGCCCGGTAGATCTCGAGCGACTTCAGACGGTGCTCGAGCATCCATGCGGGCTCGTTTTTCTTCTCGGAGATCTCGCGCACGACCTCTTCGGTGAGGCCGTCGAGCTTCTCCTGGTCGGAATCGTCGTAGCGGAAATCGTACAGGCTGCGATCGATGTCGGCGACTTCGGCTCTCTTCTTCTCCACGACGACCGCCTACTCGGCCTCTTCGGCGATATGGCCGAACTGCTCGAACCCGTTGCGGTCGATGTCGTCGATGAGGGACGAATCGCCCTCGGCGACGACCTTCCCGCGCACCATGACGTGCACGCGATCGACGTCGAGGTGCTCGAGGATGCGCGTGTTATGCGTGATGATGAGCAGGGTCCCGTCGCAGTTCCTGCGGTAGGACTCCATGCCCTTGGAGACCACCGACAGCGCGTCCACGTCGAGTCCCGAGTCGGTTTCGTCCAGGATGGCCAGCTTGGGCTGCAACAGCAGCAGCTGCAGCATCTCGACCTTCTTCTTCTCTCCGCCCGAGAAGCCCACACCCAGTTCGCGGTCGAGGTAGGAGGGATCCATGCTCAGCTCGTCGGCCAGCTGCCTGATGCGGCGGCGGAACTCCTTGTTCTTCATCTCCATGCCGGGCCGGCCTTCGATGGTGGCGCGCAGGAAGCTGGACAGGGGCACGCCCGGGATCTCGACGGGGGCCTGGAAGCTGAGGAACAGGCCCGCATGCGAGCGCTTGTCGGTGGGAAGCTCGGTGATGTCCTGGCCGTCGAAGACGATGGAGCCCCCGGTGACCTCGTAGGCGGGGTCGCCCATGGCGATGTGGCCGAGGGTGGTCTTGCCGGCGCCGTTGGGTCCCATGAGGACGTGGACCTCGCCTTGCGCGACCTCGAGGTCGACTTCGCGGAGGATGGGCTTGTCCTCGACGGCGGCGGACAGCCCCCGAATGCTGAGCAGTGATTCTCTCGTCATGTATCGTCCTTAAACTAAGTCCATTAGTTTGCTAGGATTAAGATAGGATGAATCGGGAAACAGTCAAGTCTTTTCCTACTTGTTTCCTAGAATTAGTTTATCGGGCGTTAAAATGCCCGTGAATTCGATGACGAGAGCCGCCCGCAGCGCCGGGCCGGCCTTCCGCAGTGCCGAGACGGGGGTGTGAGCGCATGCTCGTTACAACCAAAGGGCAGTATGCCATGCGCCTGATGATCTTCATCGCGCGCGGTCAGGGCGAGAAGATCGCCCTGCGACGCGTCGCCGAGGCCGAGAGCATTTCGCTGAAATACCTCGAGCAGCTGGCGCACTCCATGGTGAAGGCGGGGCTTTTGGTGAGCGTCCGCGGCTATGGCGGCGGCTATCTTTTGGGGAAGGACCCTTCCGAGATCAGCGCGGGGGACATCCTGCGCGTTTCCGAGGGCTCGACCGCCCCGGTGAACTGCGCGGGCCTGGCCGATGCGTGCCCGAGGGAAAGCGTGTGCTCGACGGTGGCGTTCTGGACGGGGCTCGACCGCGTGATCGAGGACTACGTCGATGGCGTGACGCTGGCCCAGCTGGCCGACCTGGAACCGTCCCCGATCCCCTCGGTTTACGACCTGGTCGAGCGCCGGTAAGTCCCCTCGTCGCGCGGCTTTCGATCGCGGGGCTTTTCGCCGTGCGCCCGCGGGACCTCTTCGCGTCTGCGTCGCGTGCGCATCCGGGCCCGTTCGGTTTCGCGTTCGTTTGGTATCCGTCTTCCGTTCGTGGGCGATGGCGCTGCGCTTGTGTGGGAAAATGGGTAGCGAAACATTCGACATCGCACGTGAGGTTTTCGCATCATGCCCGCACAGTTCAATCTCAGCGTGGCGGACAGCCGGGCCGTCTCCCAGATAGAGGAGCGCTTCGAGCTTCCCCGATTCATCGCCGCAACCCTGGTCGCCCGCGGTATCCGCGAGCCCGACCAGGTGGAGCGCTTCTTATCCCCTTCGCTTGACCGGGATTGGCTCGATCCCTATTCGATTCCCGGCATGAAAGGCGCCGTCGACGCGATCGAGTCGGCCCTGCGCGAGCATCGCCGCATCGTCGTT
This sequence comes from Berryella intestinalis, assembly GCF_000814825.1. NCBI lineage: Bacteria > Bacillati > Actinomycetota > Coriobacteriia > Eggerthellales > Eggerthellaceae > Berryella > Berryella intestinalis. The sequence continues at coordinate 1,646,557 of NZ_CP009302.1, read as the reverse complement.
TTCGGTGATTTCGACGTGGACGGCATTTCGGCCACCACCGTGATGACCCGCGGCCTGCGCGCACTGGGGGGTCAGGTCGTTCCGTTCGTGCCGCGCCGCTTCGAAGAAGGGTACGGCATCACGCCCGCCTCCTACGAGCGGATGAGGGAATTCGAACCCGAGCTGGTGGTGACGGTGGATTGCGGCATCTCGTGCCGCAACGAGGTGGCCGCGATCGTCGCCGACGGGGTCGACGTGGTGGTCACCGACCACCACGAGCCGGCGGACCTGGTTCCCGAAGGTGTGGCGCTGGTCGATCCCAAGACCGATCCCGCATGCGAAAGCGGCATCCTCGCAGGCGTCGGCGTGGCGCTGAAGCTGATCCAGGCGCTGGGGGGAAGGTTCGGGTACCCCAACCTGTGGCGCTCCTACACCGATCTGGCGACGCTGGGCACGGTGGCCGACCTCATGCCCATGCGCGGCGAGAACCGGGCGCTGGTCAGCGACGGGCTTTCCCGCATCAACGGATCCGCGCGGCCCTGCATCGCCGCGCTTCTGGGCCAGGCGGGAGCCGCCGGCAAGCCGGTGACCTCCACCAACATCAGCTTCTCGCTCATCCCTCGGCTGAACGCGGCGGGACGTATGGGGGATGCCCAGGTCGCGCTCGACCTTCTGCTGTCCGACGACTTCGACGAGGCGTGCCGTCTGGCGGCCCAGCTCGAAGCGGTCAACGACAAGCGCCGCGCCATCGAGGCCGAGCTGTCCGAGGTGGCCCGCGTGAAGGCGGCGGAGGTGTACGCCGGCCAGCGCGCGCTGGTCGTGTCGGGAGAGGGCTGGCACGAGGGCGTCAAGGGCATCGTGGCCAGCCGCCTCGCCCACAACTACGGCGTGCCCTGCCTGCTGTTCACGGTCGAAAACGGCGAGGCCCGCGGGTCGGGGCGCACGGTGGGGCAGGTCAACCTGTTCAAGGCGGTGGAAAGCGCCGAGGGGATGCTCACGCGCTTCGGCGGGCACGAGGCGGCCGTCGGCGTCACGCTGCCGGCCGACAGGCTCGACGAGTTCACCGCCCATCTGTGCGCGTACATGGACGAGCTGCCCGAGGACATGTTCCATCCGCTCATCGCGGTCGATGCGGCCGTGTCGATGGAAGAGTTCACCTTGGACAACGTCGAAGCGCTCGAGCGCCTCGCGCCGTTCGGGCAGGAGAACAAGGTGCCCGTGTTCATGGCGCGCGACGTCGTGATGGGAAACCGCCGCGCGGTGGGCGCCGAGAAGAACCATTTCTCGTGCACGCTGTCGGACGGGACGGGGAAGACCTCGGGCATCATGTTCCACGCCACCGACATCGAGACGCTCCTCCACACCGATGCGGTGGTGACTGCCGCATTCGAGGTGCAGGTAGACGAATGGCGCGGCCGCCGTTCGGTGAAGGCCATGCTGAAGTCGCTCGCCCCCGCGCAGACCTGCTGCGCCCTGGAGGCCTGCCTCGATCCGAACAACCTGCGCTTCGTGGCCGATCTGTACGCGACGTCCGACGAGGAGCTGTGCGCGTCGGTTCCCGAAAGCCCCGAAGACGTCGACGCCTACGAGGCCGACCGGGCCCGCAACCGGGAGGTATGGGAGCGCCGCGCCCAAACCGAGCCCGACCGGCTCGAGGCCGATATCGTGCGCGCGCTCATCGGGTCGGCCGAGATGCACCGCTCCCAGCGCCAGACGCTGGACTACCTCGAAGAGGGAAGGTCGGTCCTGGCCGTCATGGCGACCGGGCGCGGTAAATCGCTCATCTTCCACGTGCACGCCGCCATGACGGCCCTGCGCGACCGCACAGCCAGCCTGTTCGTGTACCCGCTGCGCGCCCTCATCGCCGACCAGGCGTTCCATTTGAACCGGGCGCTCGCCCCCTTCGGCATATCCATCAGCGTGCTCACGGGGGAAAGCACCCCCGAAGAGCGCCGCTCGATCTACCGCTCCCTGTCCGAGGGGACGTGCGACATCGTTTTGACCACGCCCGAATTCTTCGACTACCACGCAGACGAGCTGGCCGCATCGGGCCGCATCGGCCTCGTGGTGGTGGACGAGGCCCATCATGTGGGCATGGCGAAGGCCGGCCAGCGCCCTGCGTACGCCGGCATGGGACGCGCCATCGAGCGGCTGGGAACGCCGCGCGTTCTGGCGCTCACGGCTACGGCGAACGGAGACGTTGCGCGCCAGATCGCCTCGACGCTTCCCCTCGACGCCTTCGTGTTCGACGGCGCCGAGCGGCCGAACCTGACGGTGCACGATCGGCGCAACACGCGCGATCGCGACGACTACCTGGCCAACCTCATCGCTGGCGGGGAGAAGACCGTCGTGTACGTCACGACGCGCGAGCAATCGGTGTCGGTCGCCCGCGAACTGCGCCGCCGCGTCCCCCAGATCGCGCTGCTCATCGGCTTCTACAACGCCGGCCTGTCGCGCGACGAGCGCGCCCGCATCGAGGAGATGTTCCGCACCGGCTCGCTCAGCGTGCTGGTGGCGACCTCGGCGTTCGGCGAAGGGGTGAACATCCCCGACATCCGCAACGTCGCGCTGTACAACATGCCCTACAACGAGATCGAGTTCAACCAGATGAGCGGCCGAGCCGGGCGCGATGGGCGCCCTGCGGGCGTCCATCTGCTGTTCGGGCGCACCGACGCGTTCGCCAACGAAGCGGTGCTGTCGGGCATGACGCCCGATCGGGACCGCATGGTTCAGGTGTACCGCTATCTCAAGGGGTGCCAGGAGCAGGCGGGGGACGCCTCGTTTTCCACCACTCCCGCCAAAATCGCCCAGGATGCCTCGACCGACCGGGCGAGCATCACCGTGGCCACCGCCGAATGCGCGCTCGCGGTCTTCCGCGAGCTGGGTCTTCTCGAGGCCCACAGCGTTTACGCGGCGGGCGAGGAGACGCGCTGGGTGCGCCTGTCGGCCGGCCCCGACAAAGTCGAGCTCACCGAGAGCGTGCGGTACCGGGAGGGCATGGGCGAGCGCGCCGTGTTCGCGGTGTACCGCGACGCGGTGCTGTCCGAGCCCCTGTCGGCGTTCCAGGAGCGCGTCACCAGGCCCATCCTGCCGCCATGCGCAAGTGCGGAGTGCGCTTTCGCAAACGGGGAGGATGCGCGGCCGGCTGACGCGCGCGTTAGCGTAGAATGAAGGGCAGCGGAAACTCGACGCGGATGAGGGGAGGTGTGCGCCATGGCATGCAGCGACGAGGAACTCGCCTTGGTCGAAGAGCGCTTCGAAGAGCTGCTTGAGAAGACCGAACCGTATCTTCCCGAGTCCGATCGGGATATGATGAGGCGCGCCTTCTCGTATGCCCGCTCCCACCACAAAGGGCAGCGGCGCAAAAGCGGCGAGCCGTTCGTCTTGCACCCGATCGAGGTGGCGCTCATCCTCACCAGCCTGCGCATGGATGCCGAAACGCTGTGCGCGGCCCTTCTCCACGACACCATCGAGGACACGTCGGCGACCTACGACGACGTCCAGCGCGAGTTCGGCACGGAGGTGGCCGACCTGGTGCAGGGCGTCACGAAGATCACGCGGATCGAGGTCGAAAGCCTCACCGACGAGCAGGCGGCCACCATCCGCAAGATGCTCGTGGCCATGAACAAAGACATCCGCGTCATCGTCATCAAGCTGGCCGACCGGCTGCACAACATGCGCACGCTGTCGTCTTTGCGCGAGGACAGGCGCATCTTCAAGGCGCGCGAGACCCTCGAGATCTACGCCCCCATCGCGCACAGGCTGGGCATCGGCTCGATCAAATGGGAGCTCGAAGACCTCGCCTTCTACTACCTCGAACCGGTCCGTTACCGGCAGATCTCGCGCATGATCAAGGAAACGCGCGACGACCGCGAGCAGTATCTGCAGCAGGTCATCGACATCCTGCGCAACGAGCTGGACAAGGTGGGCATAAAGGCGCATCTCTACGGCCGTCCCAAGCATCTGTACTCCATCTATTCCAAGATGAAGAACAAAGACAAGGACTTCTCCGAGATCTTCGACCTCATCGCGGTGCGCGTGGTGGTCGAGACGGTGAAGGACTGCTACTCGGCCTTGGGCGCGGTCCATACCCTGTGGCACCCCATGCCCGGCCGGTTCAAAGACTACGTGGCCATGCCGAAGTTCAACATGTACCAAAGCCTCCACACCACGGTCATCGGTCCCGCGGCGCGCCCGCTCGAAGTGCAGATCCGCACCGAGGAGATGAACCGCACGAGCGAGTACGGCGTGGCGGCGCACTGGCTGTACAAGGAGCACGGCGGCAAGAGCCGCCGCGAGGCGTCGTTCGACCAGCAGCTGGCATGGCTGCGCCAGATGATCGACTGGGGGGACGAAACGCAGGACTCGCGCGAGTTCCTGAAGGACCTCAAAGTCGACCTCGACGACGCGGAAGTGTTCGTGTTCACTCCGAAAGGCGAGGTCAAAAGCCTTCGCGTAGGATCGACGCCGGTCGATTTCGCGTACGCGATCCATACCGAGGTGGGCAACCGCTGCGTGGGGGCCAAGGTGAACGGGTCGATCGTGCCGCTGTCCTACCAGCTGAAGATGGGCGACCGCGTCGAGATCCTCACGCAGAAGAGCGCCACGCCCTCGCGCGGCTGGCTGGATATCGTGCGCACGCCTTCGGCCCGCTCGAAGATCCGCAACTACTTCGCCAAGGCGACGCGCGGTGACGATTTGGCCGAGGGCCACGACCGGCTGCAGCACGAGATGCGCAAGCACGGCCTGGGCATTTCGAACTCGCAGGCCCAGCGCGCGCTGAAGGCGGTCGCGCGGCAGATGGGCTACAAGGACTCCGAGGACATGCTGGTCGCGCTGGGCGGCGGCAAGGAGTCGGTGCTGGCGGTGGCGAACCGCCTGCTGCGCGAGATGAAGGGCGATCCGGACGAGGGGCGCGCGTCGAGCGCGGTGTCGAAGGCCATGATGACGGGCAAGATGCCGCCGATGCTCACCAACGTGAAGCAGCCCAAGGTGACCCGCCATATCTCGAACGGCGTGGTGGTCGAGGGCAGCTCGGACATGCTGGTGCGCCTGTCGCGTTGCTGCAACCCGGTGCCCGGGGACGAGATCATCGGCTTCGTCACGCGCGGGCGCGGCGTGTCGGTCCATCGGGCCGACTGCCCCAACGCCAAAGACCTGCTCACCGAACCCGAGCGCATCATCAAGGTGGAATGGGAGAAGGGCCCGACGGCCACGACCACGTTCAAGGTCGAGGTCCACATCGAGGCGCTCGATCGCATGAACCTGCTGCGCGACGTGGCGTCGGTGCTGTCGGAGGAGGGCGCCAACGTCCTCAGCTCGTCGACCTCCACGCAGCGCGACGGCCTGGTCCAGATGAGGTTCCTGTTCCAGCTGTCCGACGTCAGCCACGTGGACGACGTGCTTATCAGATTGATGGATATCGACGGCGTGTTCGAGGCGCGCCGTACGCAGCCCGGCGAGAGCGTCGGGAAGCGGTAGCGTTTGAAAAACGAGGTGGAGATGGGTTACAAGATTGACGGGGCGTGCCTGAACGTCGAATTCTCGGTGATGGGCCCGATCGAGAACAACGTGTACATCATCGACGACGGGAAGACCGCGTTCGTGGTCGATCCCACGTGCGATTCCGATGCGATCATCAGCCAGCTGGGCAAACGCAAGCTGGCGGCCATCGTGCTCACCCATCGGCACTGGGACCACGTGGGCGCCGCGTCTGCGCTGCGCCGCAAAACGGGAGCCATCACCATCGCCACGGCCATCGAGGCCCCCTACATCGAGGGGACGCGCTCGGTTCCCGGGGAGCGCCACGAGGCGCCGCCCTGCATCGTCGACCACCAGGTGTCCCACGGCGACATCGTCCAGATCGGCGACATGCCCTGGAAGGTCGTCGGCACGCCCGGGCATACGCCGGGGGGCATGTGCCTCTACATCGACCCCCGGTTCGGGTGCCGTCCCGAGGGCGCGCCGTTGCTGGTATCGGGCGACACGCTGTTCTACGGGACCATCGGCCGAACCGATTTCCAAGGCGGCGACCTGGGCCAGATGAAGCAGTCGCTCAAGCGCCTGGCGGTCCTGCGCGACGAGACCATCGTCTTGCCGGGGCATGGGAGCATCACGCGCATCGGCGACGAGCGCCAGCGCGTGTTCGCCCGCTACGCGGACGACGAGCCGGGATTCGGCTCTGCCGACGATAGGATCGTCACGGTCTGATCGGAAAGCAAAGCTTTCGTAAAATAATGACGGGTGTCGTTGGCGCTGCCGTGCACGGGCAGGGCATACGCTAAAATGGTCACGCTGTTTTAGCCCCTCACTAGGAGAGAGCATGCCTAAGAAGAGCAAGTTCGATTATTTCGACGCGTTCATCAAGCAGGCCGAGATCGCCTGCAAGGAAGCGGATGTGCTGATCGACGCCGTCGAGAACTTCACGTCGGCCTCCGAGCTCGAGCCCGTTTTGAAGCGCGCCCATGACATCGAGAACGAGGGCGACGAGGTCAACCACGCGATCATGGGCAACATCGCGATCGATTTCGTGACCCCGATCGACCGCGAGGACCTTCTGGCGCTGGCTCAGAACATGGACAACGTCACCGACTCCATCGAAGACATCCTGCAGCGGTTCTACATGTACGATGTCCACTTCATGAACGACGATGCGAAGGCCATGGCGCACCTCATCCAGAAAAGCGCCGTCGCCCTGTGCACCGCCATGCGCGATTTCCGCAACTTCAAGAAGTCCAAGAAGTTCCACAGCCTGATCATGGAAGTGAACGACTACGAGGAGCAGGCCGACGTGCTGTACGTGCAGTCCATTCGCCGCCTGTACACGCAGGACAACGACAACGCGGTGCGCGTCGAGGTGTGGTCGCGTATCCTTGACCGCATGGAGCGCTGCTGCGATCAGCTGGAGCATGCGGGCGACATCATGAGCACCATCATGGTGAAGAACCTCTAGCGTCGCTCGGACAATCGAACGCCTCCGCGATCCGTTTGCTATAGTTTTCAGCAACGGGCCTGTCGGCCCATAGTTCGACGCATATCAGGAGTGGGTCATGGCCTTAATCGTCTGCAAGTTCGGAGGCACGTCGGTGTCGTCTCCCGAGCGCATCCAGAACGTCGCGAAGCGCCTGGTTGCGCGAAAGCAGGAGGGCAACGACGTCGTCGCGGTGGTGTCGGCCATGGGCAAGACCACCGACGAGCTGGTAGGGCTTGCCCGGGCCCTGAACGCGAACCCGCCCGCACGCGAGATGGACCGCCTGCTGTCCACCGGCGAGCAGGTGTCGATGTCGCTTCTGGCCATGGCCATCGAGGCGCGGGGGTACAAGGCCATGAGCTTCACGGGCCGCCAGGCCGGCATCGAAACCGACGCCACGCACCTGAAGGCCAAGATCACCAACGTGTGCAGCGAGCGCATCATGGACGCCATCCGCGCCGGCGCCATCCCCGTGGTCGCCGGCTTCCAGGGGATCGATCCTTCAGGCGACATAACCACGCTCGGACGCGGCGGCTCCGACACTACCGCTGTTGCGGTGGCATGGGGAATCAATGCCGATGCCTGCGAGATCTACTCCGACGTGCCGGGGGTCTACTCGGCCGATCCGCGCATCGCGCCGCGCGCCCGCAAACTCGATCAGATCTCGTACGACGACATGCTCGAGATGTCGGCGGCCGGGTCGGGCGTCCTCCAGATGCGCGCCGTCGAGTTCGCCAAGAAGTTCAACGTCGTCATCCATTCCCGCTCGGCCTTCACCGATGAAGAGGGCACCTACGTCAAGGAGGCAACCGATATGATGGAAGAAGCGGTCATCACCGGCATCGCGCACGACTCCTCGGAGGTCAAAGTCGTTATCCGCCACGTGCCCGACGCGGTGGGCGTGGCCGCCAAGGTGTTCAGCGCCCTGGCCGCCAACATGGTGAACACCGATATGATCATCCAGAACATCTCGGAGGCCGGCTTCACTGACATCAGCTTCACCTGTCCGGGCGCCGACCTCGCCCGCGCGCGCGAGACGCTCGACCGCATCGTGCCCGAAATCGATGCGAAAGGCGTCGTGGTCGACGAGGATATCGCCAAGGTCAGCCTGGTCGGAACCGGCATGAAGTCGTCTCCCGGCGTTGCGGCGAAGGCGTTTTCGACGCTGGGCGAGCAAAACATCAACATCCTGGCGATCTCGACGTCGCCCATCCGTTTGTCGCTCGTGGTCGACGGCGGGCAGGTCGCCGAGGCCGTGCGCTGCCTGCACACGGCGTTCGGGCTGGATGCCGACGAGGTGTTCGAGGAAAAGCAGCTGTCTGCCGAGGAAATCGCCGCGAAGATGGCGAAGGGCCGCTAGAGCCGCCTTCATCGGGAAGGGGTTTCGCCTGATCGCGGTCCCCTTTCGATCGTTTTAAGCTGAAAGGAAGCTGACACTATGGTTTGGACGAAGCCCATGCCCGCGCATCCCGTGGTCGCCGTGGCCGGTGCGACTGGAGCGGTCGGTCGGGAGTTCCTGAAGGTCCTGCACGACCTCGATTTCCCCGCAAGCGAGGTGCGCCTTTTGGCCTCGGCGCGTTCGGCCGGGACGAAGCTTCCCTTCGAGGGGTGCGGTTCGGTTCCCGCGGGCGAGTACGTGGTCGAGGAGATGACCCCGGAGTCGTTCGAGGGCGTCGACATCGCGCTGTTCTCCGCCGGATCGGGGGTTTCCCAGGCCATGCGCGATGCGGTGGTCGGCGCCGGCGCGGTGATGATCGACAATTCCAGCGCGTTTCGCATGGATGCGGACGTCCCTCTGGTGGTTCCCGAGGTGAACCCGGGCGATGCCCTGCGCCACGAGGGCGTCATCGCCAATCCGAACTGCTCTACCATCCAGATGGTGGTGGCTTTGAAGCCTCTGGCGGATATCGCGCCCATCAAGCGCGTGGTCGTGTCCACGTACCAGGCGGCAAGCGGCGCCGGCGCGGCTGCGATGGACGAGCTCTACGACCAGACGCGCGAGTACCTTGACGGCAAGGCCGACGACGAGCTGGCCGTTCGGGCGTTCCAGCATCGCATCGCGTTCAACTGCATTCCCCACATCGACAAATTCCTCGAGGACGGATCGACCAAAGAGGAATGGAAGATGGTGGTCGAGACGAAGAAGATCATGGGCGACGAGGATATCCAGGTGAGCGCCACCTGCGTGCGCATCCCGGTTCTGCGGTGCCACGGTGAGGCGATAAACGTCGAGTTCAGCGCTCCTATATCGGTGGAGCAGGCGCGCGAGGCGCTCTCTTCGGCGAAAAACGTCGCGCTGATGGACGATCCCGGTGCTAACATCTATCCCATGCCCGGTTTGCTTGCCGGGACGAACGATACGTACGTCGGGCGCTTGCGCAAGGACCCCTCGGTCGAACACGGTCTGTCGCTTTGGGTGGTAGCCGATCAGATCCGCAAAGGCGCTGCGCTGAACGCCGTGCAGATCGCTCAGTTGCTGTTGCCGTAGAGCCCTGCGTCCGCGGGGGCGGCTAAGAAGAGAGAGGACCTTAGGCCATGAAGCAGTATGTATGCGTGTGCGGTTACGTGTACGATCCCGAGAAGGGCGATCCGGACAGCGGCATCGCTCCCGGCACCGCGTTCGAAGACATCCCCGAGGACTGGGTGTGCCCCGTCTGCGGCATGACGAAAGACATGTTCGAGGAGCTGTAGGCCTCGGATCGGGCGCCCTCGCAAGGGGGCGCTTTTTTCATGCCCTGGAAAGCGGGCCTTTCCGGTGCGCGGGCCTGTGGGACGCGCGCGCGGGCTTTCGGGATATGCGGCGCTACACGGGGGCTTCGGGTATGCGCAACGCTATACTGGGGCCATGAAGAAAACGAGACTCGACGAACTGCTGATCGAACGCGGGCTGTTCCCCGACAAGGGCGCTGCGCTGCGCGCCGTCCTCGCGCGTGAGGTGAAGGTGGGCGACGCCTATCCCGCCAGCGCCGCCGTGAAGGTGGAGCGCGATGCGTCGATCGAGGTGAAGGGGCGCAGGCCCTACGTGTCGCGCGGCGGGCTGAAGCTCGAAGGGGCGCTCGACGCGTTCTCCCAGAGCGTCGAGGGGCTCTCGTGCATCGACGTGGGGTCTTCCACCGGCGGTTTCTCCGACTGCCTGCTGCAGCGCGGCGCGCGCAGCGTGGCGTGCGTGGACGTGAACTACGGCCAGCTCGCCTGGAAGGTCCGCCAGGATCCGCGCGTGACCGTGTTCGAGCGCACGAACATCCGCCTGGCCGACCCGGCCGGCCTGGGCGCGCCTTTCGACATGATCGTGGCCGACCTGAGCTTCATCGGGCTGGCGGGCCTCGCGCCTACCTTCGCCGCGCTCTGCCAAGAGGGCGGCGTGTTCATCGGGTTGGTGAAGCCCCAGTTCGAGTCGAGGCACGACGAGACCGACCGGGGCGTCGTGCGCGACGAGGCCGTGCGGGCCCGCACGGTAGACGAGGTGCGGGAAGCGCTGGTCGATGCGGGGTTCGAGGTGACCGGCGTGATCGAGTCGCCCATCAAGGGAGCGGCGGCCGGCAACGTGGAGTACCTCGTGCGCGCGGTCAGGCGCGGCTAGCTTCGGCGCGCCGTCTCGCAGCGCAGCCGGGTTACTCGGGCTAGAGCAGGGCGCGCCCGGCCAAGCGTCCCAAAGCGACGCCGGCAAGGCAGCATGCGAGGCTGCCGATCGAGTACAGCGCCGCCTGCCCCCAGGCTCCGCCGTCGATGAGGGAAAGCGTTTCCAGGCTGAAGGTCGAGAAGGTGGTGAACCCGCCCATCACGCCGGTGGTGGCGAACAGCTTCCAGGCCGGGGCGCTTGGGGCGCCGACCTGCTGGAAGGCGACGGAGAGAACCCCCATGAGAAAGCAGCCCGCGACGTTTACCAGGAAGGTGGGCAAGGGAAACGACCCCCATACAGCGGACGGTCCCCCGAGGTACCCCACGCCGAGGCCCGCAAGGTAGCGCAGAGCGGCGCCGAGGGCGCCGCCTGCCGCAACCGCGATGACGTTGACGACCATCGCTAGTTCTTCAACGAGTTCAACGGGGCCGGGATGCGCCCGCCGCGCTGGGCGAACACCGATCCGGCGTGCTGGTTGACCGGCATGACGGGCGCGTAGCCCAAAAGCCCTCCGAAGTTCAGCGTGTCGCCCGGCTTCTTCCCGATTGCGGGGATGAGGCGGACGGCCGTGGTCTTGTTGTTGATCATGCCGATGGCGCACTCGTCGGCGATGATGCCGAGGATCGTCTCGACGCTGGTATCGCCGGGAACGGCGATCATATCGAGCCCCACCGAGCATACGCAGGTCATGGCTTCCAGCTTCTCGATCGAAAGCGCGCCGGCCTCGGCGGCCTCGATCATGCCCGCGTCCTCTGAGACGGGGATGAAGGCCCCGGACAGGCCCCCTACCGACGAGGATGCCATCACGCCGCCCTTCTTGACGGCATCGTTCAGCAGGGCGAGCGCCGCGGTGGTTCCCGGTCCGCCGCAGGTTCCCACGCCGATCTCCTCCAGGATGTTGGCCACCGAGTCGCCGCGGGCGGGCGTGGGGGCCAGCGACAGGTCGAGGATGCCCTGGGCGTATCCCAGGCGCCGCGACGCCTCGCGGGCCATGAGCTCGCCCGCGCGCGTGATCTTGAAGGCGGTGGCCTTGATGGCCTCGGAGATCTCGGTGAGGTCGGCGTCTTTCGGCATGTCGGCCAGCACGGCGCGCACGACGCCGGGGCCCGAGACGCCCACGTTGATGACCTCGTCGGCCTCGCCCGATCCGTGGAAGGCGCCGGCCATGAAGGGGTTGTCCTCGACGGCGTTGCAGAACACCACGAGCTTTCCCGCCCCGATGCACTCGCGATCGGCGGTGAGCTCGGCGCAGCGCTTGATGATGCCCGCCATCTTGAACGCGGCGTCCATGTTGATGCCGGCGCGGGTGGACCCCAGGTTCACCGAGGAGCAGACGAAATCGGTGCAGGACAGGGCTTCGGGGATGGAATCCATCAGCTTGTGGTCGGCCGCCGAGGCGCCCTTCTGGACGAGCGCCGAGAACCCGCCGACGAAATCGACGCCCACCTCCTTGGCGGCGCGGTCCATCGCCAGCGCGATGGGGGACAGGTCGTGCGCCGAGGTGGCGGCGGCGACTTCGGCGATGGGCGTGACCGAGATGCGCTTGTTCACGATGGGGATGCCGAATTCGCGTTCGAGCTGCTCGGCGGTGGGAACCAGCCGCTCGGCGGCCGAGGTCATGCGGTCGTAGACCTTGGAAGCGACGACGTCCACGTCCTCGTGCGTGCATCCGCGCAGGTTCAGGCCCAGCGTGATGGTGCGGATGTCGAGGTTCTGCTTGGTGACCATTGCCATGGTCTCGGCAACTTCGGCCGGCGTGATTTGCATGGCTCGTCCTTCCCGTGTGTCCGATCGTTTCGACGATGGTAGCAGACCAAACGCGCATATGCGCTGGCGGCAAGCGGTATTCGCCGTTCCTCGACAGTATCGGCCGCTCGCGTTTCGTGTCGCCTGGGTGACGCTCGCGTGAAATTCGCCGAACAGCCGCTATGCAGGGGTTTCTCCTGGGGTAGAATTTAAAAATCAACACGATGTACAAAAAAGGTCGCGGTGTTGATTAACCTCCGCGCAAGGAGGCTGCGAGCGAAAAGGGAGAATATGTCTAACGCTGCAACGATGTCGCCTTCGCCCGATACGCGCCCGATCCGCCCGCTCGAGGGGGCCGGCGAGGATCGGCGTATCACGCGTTCCAAGAAAGCGATGCGGAAAGCCCTGATCGAGCTCATGGAGGAGTACGGTTTCGACGGCTTCACCGTCAACGACCTGTGCGCCCGGGCCGATCTGAACCGCGGGACCTTCTACAACCACTTCAAGGACAAAGACGATCTGCTGGCCTCGCTCGAAGAGGGGGTCTTGGAAGACCTCGAGCGGTTCCAGGCCAAGATGGCGACGCTCAGCATGACGCAGGCCATGGCCCGCGCGGTCACCCGCCAGCCCCTGCCCCTTCTGGTGGATCTGTTCTCGTACCTGCGCGAGCAGGGGGATTTCCTCCATGCGGTGCTGGGCGACGGGGGAGATGTGCGCTTCGGCCCCCGGCTGCGCGACGCCATCTGCACGAACCTGGTGCAGTCGATCCTCCACGAGCGCTACCGCAACGACTCGTCGCCTTTCGTCAGCTACTACGTCGCCTTCTTCGCGTCGGCCTACCTCGGGGTCATCGTGCGCTGGATCGAGACCGGCATGGGGGAAAGTCCCGAGGATATGGCGCGCATCTGCATGAGGCTTCTGTTCATCAAGCCCGGCGAGTCGATCAAACTCTAGCGAACCACCGCCCTTCTCTTCGATGGGGGCGCTTACGGCACGGTCAACCAAGACGATTGGATTCAAGCAATGGAAACGAAGAACGAGGCGATCGCATCGCAGGGGGAGCCGCTTCTGCGCATCGGCATCGATGTGGGATCGACTACGGTCAAGCTCGCCATCCTCGACGAGCAGGACAACATCCTGTACTCCATCTACCAGCGCCATCATTCGGACGTGCGGGCCACGGTGGCGGAGGTTCTGAAGAAGTCGGCCGAAAGCTACGGCGAGAGCGCGATGACGGTTGCGATCACCGGGTCGGGCGGCCTGCTTCTGGCCCAGTGGCTGGGCCTCGAGTTCGTGCAGGAGGTCATCGCTTCGAAGACGGCGGTGGAGACCTTCATCCCCGAAACCGACGTGTGCATCGAGCTGGGCGGCGAGGACGCGAAGATCATCTTCTTCGACCAGAGCATCGAGCAGCGCATGAACGGCCAGTGCGCCGGCGGCACCGGAGCGTTCATCGACCAGATGGCGACGCTCCTCGACACCGATGCGGGCGGCCTGAACGAGCTGGCGAAGGGCTATCAGACCATCTACCCCATCGCCAGCCGCTGCGGCGTGTTCGCCAAAACCGACGTCCAGCCGCTGCTGAACGAGGGCGCCCGCCGAGAGGACATCGCGGCTTCCATCCTGCAGGCCGTGGTGACCCAGACCATCTCGGGGCTGGCGTGCGGACGGCCCATCCGCGGCCACGTGGCGTTTCTGGGAGGCCCCCTGCAGTATCTCTCGCAGCTGCGCGAGCGCTTCTACCTCACGCTGGGGCTGGACGACGAGCACATCATCGTGCCCGAGAACGCTCACCTGTTCGTGGCCAGCGGGTGCGCGGCGGCGGGCGCCCTGTCCGACACGGTGAGGGTCGAGCGCCTCAACGACGTCATCGAGCGCCTGGAGAACCTGGGCGACGTTCAGGGATCCGAGGTCGTGAGGCTTCCGCCCCTGTTCAAAGACGAGGCCGATTACCGCGAGTTCAAGCTTCGCCACGATAAGGAGAAGGTGGCCCGCGCCGATCTGGCCTCCTATCGGGGCATGGCGTACCTGGGCATCGACGCGGGTTCCACGACGTTCAAGGCGGCGCTCGTCACCGAGGTCGGCGAGATCCTGTGGACCCATTACGTGAACAACAAAGGCGACGTCATCGGCTCGGCCAAGGCGGCCATCGCCAAGCTGTACGCCGACCTGCCGCGCGATCCCCAGACGGGAGACGCGCTTGTCACCATCGGGCATGCGACCGTCACCGGGTACGGCGAGGGGCTGCTCATCCAGGCGCTCAACGTCGATTCGGGCGAGATCGAGACGGTGGCCCACCTGCGGGGCGCCCACGAGATGCTGCCCCAGGTCGAGTTCATCTTGGATATCGGCGGGCAGGACATGAAGTGCCTGCGCGTCAAAGACGGCGTGATCGATTCCATCATGCTGAACGAGGCCTGCTCGTCGGGATGCGGGAGCTTCATCGAGAGCTTCGCGACGGGTCTGAACCTGCCCATCGCCGAGTTCGCCGCAACCGCCAACTCGGCCGAGAACCCGGTCGATCTGGGCAGCCGCTGCACGGTGTTCATGAACAGCCGCGTGAAGCAGGCCCAGAAAGAGGGCGCGACCGTGGGCGATATCGCGGCCGGCCTGGCTATCTCGGTCATCAAGAACGCCCTGTTCAAGGTGATCAAGATCCGCGACCCCAAGGATGTGGGCCAGTACGGCATCGTCCAGGGCGGCACCTTCCTCAACGACGCGGTCCTGCGTTCGTTCGAGCAGCTGGCGGGCGTGAACGCGGTGCGCCCTGACATCGCGGGCAACATGGGCGCGTACGGCGCGGCCCTTCTGGCGCGCGACCGCCACGCCGAGGCGGTGCGCGCAGCGGCCGCGGAGGCAAAGCCGGCTAAGATCGTCTCCACGCTGCTGAGCCCCGAAGAGCTGTCCCAGATGGAGCCGACGCACCGCACCGCGCGCTGCCGCTTGTGCTCGAACAACTGCCTTCTGACCATCAACGACTTCGGGAAGGATCCCGAGACGGGAAAACACCGCCGCTTCATCACGGGCAACCGCTGCGAAAAGGGTGCCGGGCACG
Source organism: Berryella intestinalis (assembly GCF_000814825.1). Classification (NCBI taxonomy): domain Bacteria; kingdom Bacillati; phylum Actinomycetota; class Coriobacteriia; order Eggerthellales; family Eggerthellaceae; genus Berryella; species Berryella intestinalis. The sequence goes on along the minus strand of NZ_CP009302.1, from coordinate 1,631,188 downwards.
TGGACGACCTGATGGGCAAGGTTCCCAACCTCTACGATTACAAGAGCCATCGCCTGTTCGACTGCGAACCGCTGTCGGCCGAGCGTGCGACGCGGGCGACGGTGGGCATCCCGCGCGCGCTGAACATGTACGAGAACTACCCGTTCTGGTTCACGTTCTTCACCGAGCTGGGCTATCGCGTCGTTTTGTCCGACCAGTCCACCAAAGCGGTGTACGAGTCGGGCATCGAGTCGATGCCGTCCGAGTCGGTGTGCTACCCGGCGAAGATGTCGCACGGGCATGTGATGAACCTGCTGGACAAGGGCGTCGATTTCATCTGGATGCCCTGTTCGAAATGGGAGCGTCGGGAAGACGAGGGGGCGGGAAACCACTACAACTGCCCCATCGTGGCCAGCTATTCGGAGGCTCTGCGCCTGAACATCGACGAGCTGAACGATTCCGACACGCGCTTTTTGAACCCCTGGCTTCCCTACGATAAGAAGGACCATCTGAAGAAGCGCCTGTACGTCGAGATGGTCGAGAACTTCGGCGACGTCGTGGGCAAGAAGGGCGGCGCCCCCTCCCAAGACGAGATCGACCGCGCGGTCGATCTCGCCTGGGCCGAGGACGAGAAGTTCAAGCACGACATCCGCACCAAGGGCGAGGAGACCCTGATGTGGATGGAGGAGACGGGCACGCACGGCATCGTCTTGGCCGGGCGCCCGTACCACAACGACCCCGAGATCAACCATGCGATCCCCGAGCTGCTCACCAGCTTCGGCCTGGCGGTGCTCACCGAGGACTCCATCGCTCATCTGGGAACGCTCGAGCGCCCCATCCGCCTGGTCGACCAGTGGATGTACCACACGCGCCTCTACGCGGCCGCCAAGGTGGCCACGCAGCGTCACGACCTGGACCTCATCCAGCTGAACAGCTTCGGGTGCGGTCTGGACGCGCTGACCACCGACCAGGTCCAGGAGATCCTGGAGGCGGCGGGCAAGGTGTACACGGTGCTGAAGATCGACGAGGTGTCCAACCTGGGCGCCGCCCGCATCCGCGTGCGCTCCCTCTTGGCAGCCCTCGCCGACCAGGAGGCCCAGCGTCTGGAAGAGGAGAAGCGCGCCTGCGCGGCGGCCGAGCCGTCCGACGACGCGGCCGCACAGGGCTGCCCCGCCTGCTCGATCGATGTCGACGAGCTGTCCGGGAGAAGCGCGCATCGTGCGGAGCTGGAGGCGAGCGTCGGGGCGGGCATCGCGGGATCCGCCGCGCGGGCGCAGGACGGCGCGGCCGGCGGCGAGTCGGAAGGCGGCGAATCTGAGGATCCTCGGCCCGCTGCGGTCGAGGCGCCCGCGCAAAAGACTTCGGCGCTCGAGCTCGACGACGAGGCGAAATCCGAGATCGCAGCCGAGGCGTCGCAGCTCATCGGGAAATCCGCGTGCTGCTCTCACGAGCCCTGCGCGCCCGATGCGGCCATCGAGAAGGCCGACCTCTACATCCAGGACTTCTTCAAGCAGCGCAAGGGATCGGACACGTCGTTCGAACGCGTCCAGTTCACCGAGAAGATGCGCGACGAGGGATGGACGATCCTCGCTCCCCAGATGGCGCCCATCCACTTCGAGATCCTGCTGGAGATCTTCCACCGCTTCGGCTACAACGTCGAGCTTCTGCCCTCGGTCGATCCCAAGGCCACCGACGCGGGCCTGAAGTACGTGAACAACGATATCTGCTATCCGTCTATCCTGGTGACCGGCCAGATCATGGAAGCGGTGCTATCCGGGCGCTACGACACCGACAAGCTGGCGGTCATCATCACGCAGACCGGCGGCGGGTGCCGCGCGACCAATTACATCTCGCTCATCCGCAAGGCGCTCAAAACCGCGGGCCTGGGCCACATCCCGGTCATCTCGGTTTCGACCGCGAAGCTCGACGAGGAGAACCCCGGGTTCAGCATCTCGCCCAAGATGCTGGGGCAGGCGATATACGCGTTCGTCTACGGCGACCTGCTGATGCAGTGCCTGTACCGCACGCGTCCCTACGAGGTCGATCCCGGTTCGGTGACGGCGCTGTACGACAAATGGATGGCCGTCTGCAAGGACCATATGCGCCACGGGGTGCGCTACGGCGAGTTCAAGCGGACCTGCCGCCAGATCATCCGCGAGTTCGACGCCATCCCGCTTACGGGCGAGGGGACCAAGCCGCGCGTGGGCGTGGTCGGCGAGATCCTGGTGAAGTTCCATCCGACCGCGAACAACGACGTGGTGGGCGTCATCGAGCGCGAAGGGTGCGAGGCCGTGGTCCCGGGTCTCATTGAGTTCTTCCTGTTCGGCATCGCGGGCGCCATCTTCCAGAAGGATCCTCTGGGCCGCTCGGCCAAGGGAGCCGCGGGAAGCCGGGTCGCCCTGCAGGTTATCAAGATGCTGCGCGCGCCGGTGAACAGGGAGCTTGCCAAATCGAAGCGCTTCAACCCTCCCACCGACATCTACACGCTGGGCGGCTATGCCGAGGAGATCCTCAGCCTGTGCAACTCGATGGGCGAAGGGTGGCTGCTGACGGCCGAGATGGTGGAGCTCATCAAGGAGGGCACGCCCAACATCGTGTGCGCCCAGCCGTTCGCGTGCCTGCCCAACCACGTGGTGGGGCGCGCGGTCATCAAGGAGCTGCGCCGGATCTACCCGCTGTCGAACATCGTCGCGGTCGACTACGATCCCGGCTCGTCCGAGGTGAACCAGCTCAACCGCATCAAGCTGATGATCTCGGTGGCGAAGTCGAACCTGGAGGCCGAAAGCGAGGCCGATCCCGAGGTCCGCAAGAAGGCGGCGCTCGACCGACTGCGCGCGGCTTCGCCTGCGCCCGGCGCTTCGGCATCGTAGAGGGTCTGTCGGCGTTTCGGCGGACGCGGGGCGAGAAGGTTACAATGGGGGTGTGCGGTCTCGGGCCGCGCACCCCGTTTGCTTTTCGTCCCGTGTTCGAACCGCGGGATCATGCGCGGCTTCGAACCGGCGCCGCCGACCGCTCGATAGAGAGGAGCACGATGTCTCGGGAACTTACCTGCCTTCCCTGCACGGGGGAGACGATACTGGCCTTCGTCATCGGGGCCGTGGTCATCCTCGGCGCGGTGGCGCTTATCGTTGCGGCGGTGAAGCGCCGCCGCGGAACCGTCGACGTGCCCAAGCGCGGCAAGCATGGCTCAGAGTAGCCCTGCGGCCTCGGATAAGGGCTGCCTGGTAATCTGTCCGACTCCCCTGGGAAACCTCGGGGACGTCACGCTGCGCACGATCGAGCGGCTCGAACGCGCCGATACGGTGTGCGCCGAGGACACGCGCGTGACGGGCAAGCTGCTTGCGGCCCTGGGGATCGAGAAGCCCCTCGAGCGTTTGGACGAGAACCGCATCGGCAGGGTCGCGAACGACGTGGTCGTGCGCGTCTTGGCGGGCGAGGCGATCGCGTACTGCTCCGACGCCGGGATGCCGGGTGTATCCGATCCGGGCTTAAGGCTGGTGAGGGCGGCACGCGAGGCGGGCGCCCCGGTCGAGGTCCTTCCCGGGCCGACGGCGGTTGCGACGGCGTACGTGGCCAGCGGGGCGCTCGACCAGCGGTTCTATTTCGGTGGGTTCTTCCCGCGCAAAGACGCCGAGCGCGCTGCGGTGCTGAACGGCCTGCGCGACCTTCCGGCGGCCCTCGTGTTCTACGAGAGCCCCAACCGCCTGGTCGATTCCCTGCGCGTGGTGGCGCGGGCGTTTCCCCACCGCGCGGTGTCCGTGTGCCGCGAGCTCACCAAGCTGCACGAAGAGGTCGTGCGCGGCTCGTCGTCGGAGGTCCTCGCGCGATTCGAGGAACGTTTGTCGGAAGGCGCGATAAAAGGGGAGATCGCCCTGGTCATCGAAGGTCCAGGCGATGAGGAGCGCGCCGAGCGGGCACGGTCTGCCCAGGATTGGGCCGCCGAGCGCGCCGCATCGATGGCGGCGGAGGGTGCGCGTGCCAAGGATATCGCGCGGACGCTCGCCAACGAGTTGGATATCCCCCGTAATACCGCCTACGATCTGGCCCTTGCGGCGACCAAGCGGGTGCGCGAGCTGTGAGTGGCGGGCGAACGGCCCCAGACGTGCGCAGCGCCCCGTCTTTGCGGGCCCGCCGCGTGCGCCTGGGGCGCGGGTCCGGATCGGGCGCTTCCGTACGCTCGGTCCTGACGGTCGACGGCCTTGCCGTGCACGTCGCTCGCAAGGACGTGCGCACGATCCGGCTGCGCGTCAGACCGCCCGAGGGCCGCATCGAGGTGTCGGCCCCGTTTTTCGTGGCGGATCGGGAAATCGAGGACCTCGTGCGCTCGAAGCGGGCGTGGTTGGCCGAAAAGCAGCGCGAGGTCGAACAATCCGTCATGGCTCGGGCCGAGCGCGCCGACGCTGCGGAAATCCGCGCATGGCGCGCAGCGGTCGAGGCCGCCGCGCCCGTCTTTGTGGCGAAGTGGGAGCGGATCATGGGGGTGCGAGCGGGAAGGCTCGCGTACCGCAACATGCGCTCGCGCTGGGGAAGCTGTCAGCCTGCAACGGGGCGCATCTGCCTCAACGTGCGCTTGGCGCTCTACCCTCCGGAATGCCTCGAATACGTGGTGGTACACGAGCTCGCCCACCTTATCGTGGCCGGTCACGGACGCGAGTTCCATCGCATCATGGACAGGTTCCTCCCCGATTGGCGCACCGTCGCCGCAAAATTAAGGTAGAATAAGTTAACTAGAATAGGTTACCTTGTATTTCGTTGGGAAGCGGAATCGGAGGAGATGCCTTCGGTTCCGCTTCCTGCGTGTAGAATGGGCGCTTCGACTTTTCGGATGGAAGAGGGCGCCCTGCGGTGATCTGCGGTTTGCCCGTCGTTAGGAGATCTGCATGAACGTCTCGTTGGAAAAGGTCGCGCGAGCGGCGCTGTCGTTGGCGCTTTGCTGCGCGCTGGTCCCGTATGCGCCGATAGCGTATGCGGACGAGGGGGAGGGTTCCGATTCCGCGCAATCGCCCGCCTCGCAGGGAGGTGCCGCCGCGGGCTTTGATCAGTCGGCCGAATCCGGCTCCCGGGCAGACGGGGACTCGCCCGAGCTCGCTGCAGCCGACGAGGCGCGCATCGACGAGCGGGCGGCCGAGATCGAAGCTGCCCGCGGTACGTACAGCGAAGACGAGATGATCGTCGTGTACAAGGAAGGCGCGCCCGACAAGAACGTGATCGGTACCATGAGCGTCGATGACGAGCAGATAACCGACTTGGCCGGCGAATCCGAGCAGGTCGAGAGCGTCGACGGCAAGACGGTGCTGGTCGATCTTCCCGAGGGGGTGTCGGTGGCCGAGGGCGTCACCCAGGCCGAGCGCGACCCGGATGTGGCCTACGCTCAGCCGAACTACCTGTACTATCCCACCGAGGACCGCACCGACTCGTCCGATACCCCGGCCGTTGCGGCCGATGATGCGAGCGAAAAGGCCGACGACGCGGGCACCTCCTCCGAACCGACCGGCTCTGCCCAGGATGCGATCGAGGGGGTTGGGGAGCTGGCTTCCCAGCAGACCCCGAACGATCCGATGTCGTATTCCAAAACGTCCGAATGGACGATCAAGAACCAGTGGTGGCTGTACAGCCTCTATGCGTTCAAAGCCTGGGATCTGGCGCGCTGCGACAACAAGGTGGCGGTCGCCGTGTTCGACACGGGCTTCAACTTCGACCACAAGGATATGAAGGACAACCTGATAAAAGACTACGCGTACGATGCCTATTACAGCACGAAGCTGAGCACCAGCGCCACCGAGAAGTACGCGCACGGCGTCCATGTGTCGGGAATCGTGGCGGCGCGCGCGGGCAACGCTTTCGGCATGGCCGGCCTTTCCTACAATGCCAACGTCCTTCCCGTCAGGGTGTTTCACGAGGATTATCGCGGAAGGGTGATCAGCGACGATGCGACCATCATCCGCGCGTTTAACTACCTTTTGAGCGACCCGGACGGGTCGGGCAAGACCATAGCCCAGAGGACGAACACGCGCGTGGTGAACATGAGCCTGGGCGGCACGACCCCCGTTGTCGACAAAGCGCTGGAAGACGCCATCCAGAAGGCGCGGGATAACGGGGTCCTCTCGGTCGCATCGGGGGGCAACGGCGACGCCTACGGCAAGCCCATCACGGACTACCAGTACCCGTCCGATTTCAAGAACGTCATCGCCGTCGTGCCCCTCGACAGCAGCAACGAGCGTCCCGAATGGGCCGATTACAACGATCGGAAAGACATCGCGGCTCCGGGCGTCGATATCTGGTCGACTTCGGACATGAACAACGGGTACGTGGTGAAAAGCGGGTCGTCTCAGGCGTCCCCCATGGTCTCCTCGGCCGCGGCGCTGCTGTTCGCGAAGAACTCTTCCCTCACGCCCGACGAGGTGGAACGGGCCCTGCTTTCAACCGCTACCGACCTGGGCGATCCTGGTCGCGACAACAAGTACGGCCACGGCAAGCTGAACATGTCCGCAGCGCTGAACAGCGTGAAGAAGGCTCCCGTCACGTGGGAGCGCCTGTACGGCGACGATGCGCTGGGAACCATGGGCAAGATCGCGGATGAAGGTTGGGAGCAGGGGTCGACCAAGACGGTCGTTCTGGCCACCAGCAGCGGGTATTGGGACGCCCTTTCGGCCAGCGCCCTGGCGGGGGTCTACGGCGCGCCGGTGCTGCTGACGCCGCCCGACAGCCTTTCGTCGGAAACCCGATCCCAGATCAAGCGCCTGGGCGTCAGGAAAGTCTACATCGTGGGCGGCACGGCGGCCGTGTCCGCGAAGGTGAGCGACACGCTCAGGCGCGATATGAACCTGGACGTCACGCGGCTCGGCGGCATCGATGCGGCCGACACCTCGCTGCGCATCGCCCAGGAGGTCCAGAGGGTTCGCCCCGCTGGTTCGTGCGTCGTGGCCACCATCAACGGCTACTACGATGCGCTTTCGGCCGCGCCCCTCGCATACGCCCAGGGATCCCCCGTGCTGCTGACCGATTCCTCGGGCGAGCTTTCATCTGCGGCGGCCTCGTTCGTGCGCGACGCCAAGCTCGGCGGCGCGCTCATCGTCGGTGGGGAAGCAGCGGTGGCGTCCGGCACGGAACGGCGCCTCGTCTCGGCGGGAATCGCATCGGGCAAGGTCGTGCGCATGGCGGGAGTCGATGCCTGGCAGACCTCTGCGCGCATCGCCGAATACGCCCTCAGCGGCAAGGCGGATGTGAAGCTGTCCATCGACAAGCTGGGCATCGCCGACGGCAACGGCTACTGGGACGCGCTGACGGGCGCGGCCCTGTGCGGCAAGAACGGAAGCGTGCTCCTGCTGGTCCCCCACGACGGGCCCACGTCCGAGGGCGACGTGTTCCGGTTCGATCCCTACTGCATCGACACCGTGGTGAGGAAGCGGGCTTCCGCGATCGACGGCGGCTACGTGTTCGGCGGCGAGGCGGCCGTGCCGAAGTCGACGTTCGAAGCGCTGAAGCGCGCGACGGCGCGCGTGTAGCCGAGGTGCAGCGAAAGGCCCCCGAAGCTTTGCGGCTTCGGGGGCCTTGTCGTTTTCGCGCTTTCCCGGTATCGACTGCGCGCTTTCGGTTCGGACGGGGTCCTTCCCACTAGATCAAAGACATCTGGTAGGACACCTTGTTGTACCAGTCCTGCCAGGTGGGCGGGCAGTATTTCTTGGCGGCGGAGGGCGATACCGTGTAGCCGTAGCCGCGTGCGAGGCCCGCGACGTGGCCGTTGATGGCATCTTCCCACGACCCCCAGCTCACCGAGCCCCATCCCCAGGCGTTGTGGGGTTTGAAGCAGTAGGCTCCCTTCGAGCTTTCCACTGCCGAGATGGCGGGGGAGAACCGCGGGTCGATGCCGTAGGTCCAGGCGGCCTTCGCATAGGCCTCGCCCTGTCCCGCCATCGGGGATCCGGCCAGGTAGGCATCGATGCGCGGCGCCCAGGTGTCGATGAACTGCTGCGCGTCGGCGTCCCAGTCGACGTCATCGGCCAAAGGAGCCGCGATGGGGCTTGCGGTCGTCTTCGGGCTTTCCGGCGCCTCGGCTGCCCCGGCGTTTTCCGCCTCGCTCTTGGCCGCCTCTTCGGCGGCGATGCGGGCCGCTTCCTCGGCCGCCGCCTGCGCCTCGGCCGCTTCGCGCTCGGCCTTCTCGCGCGCTATGCGCTGGGCTTCCTCGCGGGCAGCCTGCGCTTCTTCAAGGGCGCTTTGCGCATCGGCGGCGGCTCGCTCGGCGGCGACGCGCTGGGTTTCCAGCTCGGCTTCGGTTCGATCCAGCTGCGCCTTCATGCTTTGGAGCTCGTTGATCTCGGCGACGTTGCGATCGGCGACGCTGCCGATGTATTCCAGGTTGCGCATGAAGTCGGAGAAATCCCTCGCGTTCAGCAGCAGCGTGACGATGGAGGCCGAGTCGCTCTGCATCTTGTACAGCGCCGTGGCGGCGTCGTTGCTGCGCGCCTGCTGGGCGGGAAGGGCCGCCTCGAGCCGTTCGATCTGCGCCCGGTTCTCTTCGATCGAGCGCTCGATCGAAGACAGATGCTCCGTTGCAGCCAGGTAATCGGCCGATGTCTGCTCGACGCGCTGCTGGAACTCGTCTGCCACGGGAGCGGTGTCGATGTCTTCGGCGAAGGCGCGCGAGGCGGGGGACCCGTCGAACGGAACCCCCGAAAAGGCGAGGGCGCCCGCGCAGGCGAGGGCGGCAGCCGTGCGCGGAAGGCGCCGTTTTGCCGCGTCGATATGTCGTACAGCGATAAGCCGCATAGGGTCCTTACGTAGGCGGAAAAGACAGGCACCCATTATAGAGAAGGGCCGAGCGCGGGTAAAATTTCGGCGCTTGTGCGGTTAGGCGCGCACAAAAACGCAGATCATCGGTGCAGCGATTGTGAAGGGCGGCGGATTCGGAGGAGCCGTCTTCTGGGTTTCGGTCCGCCTCGGCGGTTTCGCGCGCGCCGGGGGCGGGCAAGCGGTTCTTGCGGTCGATGCCGCATCTGCGGCCGTTTTCGGCCCCGTGCCCGCCGGCGGCGGACGGGTCCGTCCCATCGGCGCGTTCGCTGTGTCGTTTCCTTCGGGCCTGCCGTTCGGTGGTAAAATGTTCGGCTGTATTTTGAAGCATGCGCGCTCTTCGGGGCGCTCGGAACAAAGGGGCGCGATCCATGTCCAAGGGAACCTATTCGATCACCACTCCCATTTACTACGTGAACGCCGCGCCGCATCTGGGAACGGCGTATTCGACGGTTTCCGCCGACCTCGTCGCCCGCTACCAGCGCATGAACGGCTACGACGTGGCGTTCGTCACGGGAATGGACGAGCACGGCCAGAAGGTGGCCGATACGGCCGCGGCCAAGGGCATGTCGCCTCAGGAATGGTGCGACTCGATGGAGCCGGCGTTTCGCGAGGCATGGGACCTGCTCGACATCGACTACACCGACTTCGTGCGCACGACCGAGCCGCGCCATGCGCGCGGCGTCCAGAAGCTGTGGGGAGACCTGTTCGAGAAGGGCTACCTGTACAAGAGCAGCTACGAGGGCTGGTACTGCGTTCACGAGGAAACCTACTACGCGGAAAGCGACCTCGAGCGCGACGAGGAGGGCGCGTTCGTGTGTCCCGAGTGCCACCGTCCCGTTCAGAAGGCGTCGGGCGAAGAGAACTGGTTTTTCAAGTTGTCCGATTTCCAGGAGCCCCTGCTGAGGTTCTACGAGGAGCACCCCGATTTCATCCAGCCCGAGACGCGCCGCAACGAGGTGGTTTCGTTCGTGAAGGGCGGCCTGAAGGACCTCTCCATCTCCCGCAGCACGTTCGACTGGGGCGTTCCCTTGCCGTTCGATCCCGATCACGTGGTCTACGTCTGGGCCGATGCGCTGGTCGCGTATTTCACCGGCATCGGCTATGCCGACGACGGGCGCGCGGGCGAGTTCGATCGCCGCTCCCCCTTCCAGTACCATATCGTGGGCAAGGACATCACGCGCTTCCACTGCGTCATCTGGCCCGCCATGCTGATGGCGGCAGGGCTTCCCATTGCGCACCGCGTGTTCGGCCACGGGTTTCTGCTCACCAAGGGCGAGAAGATGTCGAAGTCGCGCGGCAACGGGCTCATGCCCGCCGACCTGGTGAAGGTGTTCGGGGTGGACGCGTACCGCTACTACTTCATGAGCGACGTGCAGTTCGGCCACGACGGCGCGATCTCGCTTGAGCGCATGGTGCAGGTGTACAACGCCGATCTGGCGAACACCTGGGGAAACCTCTGCAGCCGCGTCTTCAACATGACGAAGAAGTACTACGATGGCAAGGTTCCGGCGGCTCCGGAGGCTGCGGGCGAAAACCCCTTGCGCGCGATTTCCGACGAGCTGTACGCCCGGTTCGACTCGTGCATGGCCGAGCTCGACTTCTCGGGTGCGGCGGCCGCGGTGCAGAAGCTCGCGTCGCGCGTGAACCTCTACGTCGAGGAATCCGCTCCCTGGAACCTGGCGAAGTCTGAAGAAACCGCCGATGAACTGGCGACGGTCATGTACAACGCACTCGAGGCGATCCGTATCATCGCGCTGTACCTCGCGCCGTTCATGCCGAACACGTCGGCCGAGGCGCTGCGCCGCATCGGCGTCGACCTCGCAGGCGTGACCGATATCGAATCGGCCACGGCGTGGGGCCAGCTGCCTGCCGGCAACGCGGTGGAGGTGGGCGACCCGCTGTTCCCGCGCCTGGACGTGTCCGCAATCGATTTCGACCTCGATTAGGCCGCCATGTCCGACGATGGGAACCGCCTGAAGCTGCCGCCGTTTCGCGATGCGGGCTTCTACCGCAAGCGCAAGCATTCCTCCTACCAGGAGGTGAGCGCCCCGCGCCTGGCGTCTTCGGTCGCCGACACGCACGCGCACCTGCATATGCTTCCCGATCCCGCCTTCGAGCTGGCGCGCTGCGCGGTAAACGGCGTGCGGTTCCTCTGTATGATCGTCGATCCGGCAGAGGATGGGGAAGGCCCGATCGAGCGGCTCGCCGGATGGGAGTCAGATGCCCGCCGCGAGCTTGCCGGCTTGGGCGCCGACCAGGGCTGTGCGGTCCCCCGCGTGCGCATCGCCGTCGGGATCCATCCCCACAACGCCTCGGCGTGGGACGACCGCGCGCATGATGCGCTCCGGCGGCTCGCGGCAGACGCGCGCGTGTGCGCGATCGGCGAGATCGGGCTGGACTACCACTACGACCTGTCCCCGCGCGAGGTCCAGCGAAGCGCGTTTCGGTCGCAGCTGCGCTTGGCGAAAGAGCTAGGGCTGCCCGTTGCCCTGCATGTGCGCGAGGCTCATGACGAGGCGTTCGCCATCCTGTCCGAAGAGGGATTCCCGTCTGCGGGAACGCTTCTGCACTGCTGCAGCCTGGACGCCGACGGCTTGGCGCCGTGGATCGAGGCGGGGTGCTTCATCGCCTACGGGGGCGCGCTCACGTTCAAGAAGCTCGAAGCTGCGCGCGAGGCTGCGGTGCGCGTTCCTCTGAACCGCCTGCTCACCGAGACCGACGCGCCGTTCATGACCCCCGAGCCGATGCGCGGGGTGGGGTGCACCCCGGCTCACGTGGTGTTCACTGCTGCGGCATTGGCCCAGATGAAAGCCGAGCACGACGGCATCTTGCCGGATGATGCGCTGGCGGCGTTCTTCGACAATGCGCTTCGCCTGCTCGATCGGCCCCGAGAGGCTGCCGCCCCAGGGGCTTCGCCCGCCGCCTTCGGATCCGCTGCATCTGCGTCCGATGCGTTCCAACTAAGCGCTGAAACCGAGAGGAACTAGTATGAACCGCCTCATCATCGTCGGATCCCCCCGCTCGCGGGGCCGTTCGGCCTTCCTTGCCGAGACCATCTTCGAGACCTTCATCGAGGAATTCCCCGAAGACGAGCTGGCGCTCGCCCCGGTGTCCGAGCTCGACATCGCACCGTGGGACGGCCGCACCGACGACGTGGTCGCGGCAGCCGAACGGGAGGCCGCCTCTGCGGGCGACCCTGCCGACGGGGCCGACGGGGAAGAACCGCTGCATCCGGCATTCGCAGCCGATGACGACATGCGCGAGGTGTACGAGCTGCTGAACGCCGCCGACGAGCTTTCCGTGGTGTGCCCTGTGTATTTCTCGGGAGCGCCCGCCCAGTTCAAAGCCCTGCTCGACCGTCTGCAGCCTTACTATTGGATCTACGACCGCGAGGCGCCCAAGCGCCCGCTTTGCCTGCACGTGATCGGCGAAGGGGGCGACCCCCATGGTTTCTCGGCTCTGGTGAGCGAAGTGAAGTCGGCGTTCGCGGTTGCGGGTTTCCAGGTGGTCCAGGTTCTCAACTGGGTGGGAAGGATCGAGGAGGACGGCGAGATCACGGGCGATCCCGAGCCCATCGACCCGGCCCTGTTCGACCGCCCTTCCATGCAGCACGGCGGTTCGGCCCTCCCCGCAGTGGAGGCTTCTTCCACCGGCGGGAACGATGCTTCGCGTGCGCATCGGGAAGAAGGGGCGGGCGCCTCGCGCCCGCGCCCGAAGCTCGACATAGCCGGAGACAGCCGCAACGCCGCCGCCCGTGCCGAGGAGCGGTCGCGCCAGGGCAGCAGGCCGAAGCGCTCTGCGGGAAAGAAGGGCGGGGCCGCGTTCGGCGAGAAAAACGATGCCGGCAAGCGCTCGGGTCGCACGCCGCGGCCCGCCAAGAAGGGAAACGGCAAGCGACGTGGATAGGCTTTCCCCCCTGGCGGGGGTTTCCGCCACGCGCGAGGTTCTGGAATCCCATGGGCTGGTCACCAAGCATGCGCTGGGGCAGAACTTCCTCATAAACGACGACATATTGAAGAAGATCGTCGCGCTTGCCGAGCTGGATCCGTCCGACCGGGTGCTCGAGGTAGGGCCCGGTATCGGGACGCTGACCATCGCCCTGCTCAAAAGCGCGGGCCGGGTGACGTCCATCGAGCGCGACCGCGATCTCCCCGCCGTTCTGGCTGAAACGCTGGCCGAATGGGAAGACCGGTTCTCCCTGGTGCAGAAAGACGCGCTCGATTTCGGCTTGGACGACCTTCCCGACGGCGGAAAGCTCCTTCCGAACAAGCTGGTCGCCAACCTTCCCTACGCCGTTGCCGCCACGATCGTCCTCGATTTTCTGCAGCGGTTCGACTTTCTGGAGTCGGCCACCGTCATGGTGCAGCGCGAAGTGGCCGACCGCATGACGGCGTCTCCGGGGACGAAGACCTACGGGGCGTATTCGGTGAAGCTGTCGCTGTATGCGCAGGCAAACGGGAGGTTTCCCGTGTCGCCCGGCAACTTCTTCCCTCCGCCCCATGTCGAGAGCGCGGTTTTGCGCCTCGATCGGCGCGTCGCTGAGGATGAGGATGGGTCCGCCTTGCCAGACGAGCTGCTGAGGGCCACGTGCACCATGGCCGATGCGGCCTTCGCGAACCGTCGGAAGACCCTGTCCAACTCCTGCAAGACGTACTTCTCGGGCGCCGGTGGCCGCTATCCGAACGCGGTCGGGAACCTGCCTGCGATTTACGAGCAGGCCGGCATCGATCCTCGCCGCCGCGGCGAGACGCTCGATCGCGCCGAGTTCATCAAGCTGGGAAAAGCGCTGTTGGCGCTGGGGGCTTAGATCGATCGGACAAGTCGCCCTGCGCTCGTTTTGCGGGGACGCGCGCCGCATGGCGCCCGCTTGCGTGAAAGCCTGCGATGCACGACTCGGCCGTTGCGGACCCCCATTGTTTTATGGAGAGAATATTATGCTTGTGAACAGGGATTCTGCAGCCCCTGTGCAACCTCTGTTCAAGCGTGGTATGATTTCGGGGCATTTTTTGTCTAAATTGGAAAAGAGTTCTACATGGATTTGGAGCAGCAAGCCAAGATCGTCGATTCGATCCACGACACGCTCAACGGGTACGTGGGTCAGCGCCTGAGAGTTCGAGCCAACATGGGGCGCTCCAAGATCGTCGAGAACGAAGGCGTGCTCACGCAGGTTCACCCCCGCCTGTTCATCATGGAAGTCGATCGCAAGCGCGGCCGCACCGCCCGCCAGTCGTACCAGCATGTTGACGTTCTGACGGGAACCGTCGAGCTTTCGCAGAACGACGAGCCCCTGTTCGAGCCGTTCGTCATCGACCCTTCGGAGGAAGACGAGGCTGCCGGGGAAGCGGCGTCGGAAGAAGGCTCCGATACCGAGGCGTCGGAGCGGTAGCTTCGCCCGCTGCGCCGCCGGGCGGCTTGTGTTTTTGAAGGTTTGGGGAAAAGGGATCGCGCCTCCATTTGACAAATGGACGGCGTACCCCCAAAATAGCTTCCTGCGCATTGCGCTTCACGTGGGGATGTAGCTCAGCTGGGAGAGCATCACGTTCGCAACGTGGGGGTCGTGGGTTCGAATCCCATCATCTCCACCACGTGCTTTCAGGCCGGGATCGGAAGGTCCCGGCCTTTCTTTTATAGAAGTTCATGGTGCCCTGCTTGCGTACGGTTGCGATGCCGGTGTCCTTGAGCGCTTCTGTTTTCATGGGCTTCTTCGCATCCGTTGTGGAAACAACAGACGTCCGGGGACGGCGACGGTATAACAGGCTGTGAAGGATTTGTGGCATGTGCCCAGTTCGTGGTTTTCGGCCCGATAACAAAGCGGCTCGAACAGCCAACGTCACTGCGCGCAGGGGGGCTGATGATATCATCGCAGGACTGGTGTCGAGAGGGCTCGCCCGGCGGCGGACGGGGTCTGCGTTGCGGTGGCAAGCGGGCGCCCTCTAATCCGAATACGGCACGGCCCGACCGATATGCAACGGCGGGTTTTTCAGGTAGTGGCGGGATTCGAAGCGGTCTCGGAGGGATGGATGAATTCTAAGATGAAGCGCCGCATGGTTGCGGTGACCGGCGTGATCGTCATAGTCGTCGTGGTGGTGCTCGCAGTGGTGGGCGGCACGTCGTCGGCCAAGACCGTTTCGGTGGCCGACGCGGCGAGCGGCTCTTTCGGCGACCGGAAGATCCAGGTTTCCGGGACGGTGGTCGAGAACTCGTTCTCGGTGAAGGACAACACCCTCGTTTTCTCCGTCTACGACAAGGAGGCCGACCCCAGCGCCTCCACCCAGCTGCGCGTGCGCTACGAGGGCGGCGTCTCCTCCACGTTCGGCAACGACGTCGTGGCCATCTGCACGGGCAAGATCGACGCGGACGGCGTGCTGCAGTGCAGCGAGCTGGTCACCAAGTGCCCGTCGAAGTACGAGAATTCCACCGACTCCCTATCGGTTTCCCGCCTCATGGGCTACGCCGACTCCGTCCGGAACAAGCCGGTGAAGGTGGCCGGCCAGATGAAGGAGGGCACCCTCGGCGTCGCGGGCGGCGATCGCCGCTTCGTCGTGGTCGATCCCGACACCGGAGACGAGATGCCCGTCAAATACGACGGGGCCCTGTCCGACGAGACCACCGAAGGCTCGTCTCTGATCCTCACGGGATCCATCAACGACCAGGACGTTTTCGTTGCGACTGAAGTCGCGCTGGAAGGATAGGCATGGCAACGCTCGGTTTCTCTCTCCTCGTCGTCTCGTTTGCAGCGGCCGTCGCATCCATCGCGGCGTTCGCGTTCGGCCACATCCTGTACCTTCGGGAGAAGAAGGCCGCCGCAAAGGACAAGCCCGCGCACTCGGCGCGCGCGGCCCTGGCCAACCGCATCGGGCGCATCGGGACGGTGGTCACCATGCTGGCCCTTCTGGCCTGCTGTCTCGTTCTGGTGTACTGCTTCTTCGCGGGCGATTACTCCATCAAGTACGTGCTGTCGGAACGCTCGCTGAACACGAGCGGGCTCGCCTGGCTGTACAAGCTGTCCGGCCTGTGGGCCGGACGCGAGGGCTCGCTTCTGTTCTGGGCGTGGCTGATCGCGCTGTTCGAAACGGCGGTGGTTCTCGCCACGCGCAAGAAGCGCAGCCAGATCGACAACGTGGCTTTGGCGGTCATCCAGCTCGTCGTGGTCGCGTTCGTGGGCGTGCTCACGTTCTCGCAGGTGAACATGCCCTTCGAGCCCACTCCCGCGAACTACTTCAACGCCGAGGGCAAGCTGACCGCCTCGGCTTCCCTGAACGCCATGAACTCGCTGCTCGAGCACTGGGCCATGGTCATCCATCCCCCCATGCTGTTCGTCGGCTACGCCGGCATGACCGTCGCGTTCGGCTATGCGATCGCAGCGCTCGTCATGGGCGACGCGTCGCGTCTGTGGGTCGATCGGGCGCAGCGCTTCACCATGGTGTCGTGGATCTTCCTGGGCATCGGCATCGGCCTCGGCTCGGTTTGGGCCTACGTCGTCCTCGGCTGGGGCGGCTACTGGGGATGGGACGCCGTCGAGACCGCCAGCCTCCTGTCGTGGCTGGTGGGGGTCGCGCTCATCCATACCTTCACCGTCTACCGCCAGCGGGGCGCGTTCAAGCGCTGGGCCGTCATGTGCGCGTGCCTCGCGTTCGCGTTCGTGATCGTCGGCACGTTCATCTCGCGTTCCGGCCTGGTGCAGTCGGTTCACGCCTTCGAGGGCGATCCTGTTTCGCTGTGGCTGTTCGGCGCGCTCATCGTCGTGTCCGTGCTTGCGGGCATCGTCGGCCTGGTCGTGCGCTGGAAGCAGTTCGGGCCCGACACCGAGGGCGCCGACGACGTGGAGAACATGATCTCCAAGGATGCGGCGTACTATTTCAACAACGTGATCATGATCATGTTCACGCTGGTGCTCACGTACATGACCATCTCCCAGGCGCTTCCCAGCTGGCTCCCCTTCGGCGGCGATTCGCTGGGCAAGACCGCCTACAACGCCATCGCCCATCCGCTGGGTATCTTCTACCTGTTCATCATGGCGGTCGGACCCATGCTCAGCTGGGGCAAGACCGATCGCGCCCGTTTCCTGAAAGACGCCAAGGCCCCGTTTATCTGCGCGTTGGTCATGTTCGCCCTGCTGATGGCGTATTGGGCCACGAACCTGTACCCGGCCTACAACGCCATGGTCATGTCGGGGTCGACGGCGGCTAACGATATGCTCGAGCAGGGTCCGTCGTGGTACTATAACGGGCTCGCCGTCATCGGTTTGCTCGTGGCCAGCATGCTGTTCTTCAATTCGCTGTTCATGCTGATCCGCGGTGTGCGCTCGTATGCGAGGAACAAGGGGGTGTCCGGCCCGGGCGCGCTGTTCGCGGCGTTTCGCAACCGCCCCTCGACGCTGGGCGGGTTCCTCACCCACGTGGCGATGGGCGTCATCTTGGTGGGTCTCATCGGATCCTCCATGTACGTGACCGAGAAGACCGACTACGTCGATTACGACGAGGCGACCGACTCGTCGACTGAAACGTTTTCCATCCAGGAGTACGAGCTGCGCTTCGTCGGCTCCAGCGTGAACCCCGACGACGCATCCTACAAGGTGACCTACGAGACCGACTTCGACGTGTACAAGAACGGGCAGCTGGTCGGCCAGGCGCATCCCCAGGTCGTCGTCGATCAGATGACCCAGGAGCAGAAGCTGAACGCCTCGGTGCTCAGCTTCGCCGACGAGGACCTGTTCGTGGTGTACCGCGGCGTGAATTCCGAGGGCGACCTGTCTATGGATGTGCGCGTCAACCCGCTCATCCAGTGCGTGTGGTGGGGCTTCGGCCTGCTGGTGGTCGGCGGCCTGCTCGCCGTGTGCGGTCGGCGCTCTCCGCGCAAAGATGATATGGTGGCAGTTGAAGAAGACGGCAGCGGGAAGGCACAGGGCGCCCAGGGTTCGGATGGACCTGCAGGCGCGTAAGGGATAGCGCATGGCATCGACAGACGCAGCGGCGCTCGATCGCGAAGCGGGGGAATCGCAGCCCGCGGAAAACGCGATCGAGGCGAGGAAGCTCACCAAGATCTTCGGCACGCGCAAGGCGGTCGATCGGGTGTCGTTCGATCTTCCCCAGGGTGCGTTCCTGTCGATCTTCGGCCCCAACGGGGCGGGTAAGACCACGCTTTTGCGGATGCTGTCCACGCTCAACCGCCCGACGGAGGGCACGGCGCGGGTGATGGGGCTCGATATCGTGGAAGAGCCCGATCGGGCGCGCGACCACGTGGGGCTCATCTCGCACCAGTCCATGATCTACCCCGATCTGTCCGCCGAAGAGAACCTGATGCTGTATGCGCAGCTCTACGGCGTGATCGATCCGCGCGACCGCGTGCTTGCGCTGCTCGACGCGGTGGGCCTGAAGCACCGCCGGCTCGATCCGGTGCGCACGTTCTCGCGCGGCATGACGCAGCGCATGTCCATCGCCCGCGCCCTGGTCCACGACCCGGACGTGGTGTTTCTCGACGAGCCGTATTCGGGGCTCGACCCTCATGCGGTCGAGATCTTCGACGACCTCATAGAGTCGGTCCGTGAGCGCCGCACCTTCGTGATGGTCAGCCACGACCTTCGCAAAGGGTTCGACATGTGCACGCACGCCCTCGTGCTGGCGAAGGGCCGGGTGGTCGCCTTCGACTCCAAGGACCGCATCGACTTCGACGAGTTCTCGCAGCTGTACCGCGAGACGGTGGGAATGGGGGTGGCGTGATGGACGGCGTCAGGCTCAAGCGCCCCTCGACGTTCCAGCAGTATCGCAACCTCCTGGCGAAGGATCTGCGCCAGGAATTCCGCACCAAGGAGATGCTCACGTCGATGGGCATCTACTCCCTCCTGGTCATCGTCGTGTACGGCGCGGCGTTCGGCCTGTCCGCCGAGCGCATCGACATCGCGCGCATGAGCGGGGGGCTTCTGTGGTCCCTCATCGTGTTCACCTCGCTTCTGGGGCTGAACCGCTCGTTTTCCCACGAGAAGGAGCAGGGCTGCCTGGAGGGCATCCTGCTCGTCCCGCTCGACCGCTCGGTGGTCTATTTGGCCAAGGCGACGTCGAACCTGCTGTTCCTCCTCGTGGTCGAAGCGCTGTCCATACCTCTGTTCTACTTTTTCTTCCTCACTTCGACCGAGCTTTCGCCCAACGCGCTGTGGTCTGCGGTTCCGTTGGTCCTGGGCACGGTGGGGGTTGCGGGCGTGGGCACGATGCTGTCCACCATCACCATCAACACGCGCGGAAAAGACGTGATGCTGGCCATTCTGTTCGTCCCGCTTGCCTATCCGCTGCTGTTCGCCTGCGTCTCTGCGACGACCAGCGCGCTTTCGGGCGGGGAGTTCTGGATGGACACGTACGGCACCTCGGTTATCATGGCGGCGGCCTACGATGTCGTCATGCTGGCCGTGTGCTGGGTGCTTTACGATTTCGCCGTGAGCGCCTAGGCGGGCCCTCGCCGCAGCCGTCCGTCCGCCGTGCGGCGGCGGACCTGTTGCGGGCCTGTGCGCGGGAGTCGAGGTTGTGTTGGAATCAGCGGAAGCTGGTACGAGATAAAGGAGCAGTATGTCCAAAGAAGCGAAGGGGCGCTTCCGCGTTCCCGAAGCCGGCCAATGGCCCGATCGACTGGTCGTGTTCGCGGCCATCGCGGGGGCCGTCCTCACCACGCTGGCGTTCCTCGACGCGTTTTTCCTGATCGCGCCGGTTCACGGCGCCCAGGTGAACGGGTTCGAGTACATCGGGGGAGAGCTGGTCACCAACAAGCTTCTGCTGTCGCAGAAGATCTTCTTCTTCCATATGCCGGTCGCCGTGGTCTCGTTCGTCGCCCTCACGGCGGTTCTGTACTACAGCGTCCAGTTCCTCCGCACGAAAGAGCAGCGGTTCGACACCTGCGCCAAGGTGGGCATGGAGGTGTCGCTCATCTTCGTCATCGGGACCATGATCACGGGAGACCTGTGGACCCGCTTCGAGTGGGGCGTGTGGTGGACGTGGGATCCGCGCCTGACCACCTACCTCATCCTCATGCTGCTGTGCATCGCGTACTTCGTCCTGCGCAACTCCATCGACGAGCCCGAGCGCCGCGCGACGTACTCGGCGGTCATCGGCATCATCGCCTTCGTCGACGCGCCCATCACGATGATGATCACGCGCTTCATCCCCGACGGGAAGCACCCCGTCGTCGTGCGCGAGGGCGGCATGACGCCCGAGATGGCCCTTTGCGTCGCCCTTGCGCTGATCGGCATGGTGCTGATCATGTTCGCGCTGTACCGTTTGAGGTTCCGTCAGATCCGCATGGCCGAGCGCGTCGAGGCCCTGAAGCAGCAGTTGGAAGACTAGGAGACAAGCCATGAACCCCATCCTTGCAGATATCTACAGCACCATCCTGCCCTCCGCCCCGTTCGTCATCGGCGCCTACGCGCTTCTGTGGGCCGTCCTGTTCGTGTACGTGGCCATGATCGTGCGCGGGATGAAGAAGACCGAAGCGCAGATCGCGGTGCTCGAAGAAGAGCTGGCCGCGCGCGGCAAAGGGAAATAGCCCGCGCGCATCCCGAAAAGCGATAGGCTCGTTCGCCGCCACGGGCGGCAGAAAGGTTCCGGTGTCATGAAGGCTTTGATTCCCGCAGCGGGGCTCGGTACGCGGTTTCTGCCCGCCACGAAGGCCCTGCCGAAAGAGATGCTGCTCGTCGTCGACCGTCCTGCGATCCAATACGTGGTCGAAGAGGGGCTCGCCTCGGCGGCCGACGAGGTGGTCATCATCAACAGCCGCTCCAAGAAGGCGATCGAGGACCATTTCACGCCCGACCCCGAGCTGGTGGCGCTGCTGCGCGAACGCGGCAAGGACGCCTACGCCGACCAGGTCGAGCGGGCCGGAAACCTCAACGTCGGCTACGTGTACCAGGACGAGGCGCTGGGGCTGGGCCACGCGATCCGCTGCGCGCACGAGAAGACCGGAAGCGAGCCGTTCTACGTGCTTCTGGGCGATGTGCTGGTTCCCGACAACCGCATGCTTCCCCGGATGCAGGAGGTTTCCGACGCGCACGGCGGCGCGAGCGTCATCGCGGTCATGCCCGTGCCCGACGACCAGGTGAGCCGATTCGGCATCATCGCCGGATGCGAGGTGGCCTCGGATGTTTGGAAGGTGGACTCGCTGGTCGAGAAGCCCGCGCTCGAAGATGCCCCCAGCAACCTGGCCGTGTTCGGCCGCTACCTGCTGAGCCCCCGCGTTATGGAGTTGCTGGCAGACGTCGAGCCCGGCGTGGGCGGCGAGATCCAGCTCACCGACGCCCTCGATGCGGTTCTGCGCGAGGAGGAGATGTACGCGCTGGTGGTCGATCCGAAAGACGGGTTCGACACCGGGACGGTCGAAAGCTGGCTGGAAACCAACAACATCCTGTTCGAGCGCAGCCGTTCGCGCGAGTAGGGGCGCCGACGGCGGGCCTACGCGGTCCTGCGCTTGCGCGCCGCTTTGAGGCCGATGGGAAAGGGACGGCTCCGTCGCTTGCTTGAGAAGGGAAAAGGGGAGGCCCGGGGGGAAGGGAGCCCGCCGGGCCTCGAGGGAGGGATGTGCGGCGGGTATGGAGCGCCGCATGTCTGCTTGGAAGGAGAAAGCAGATCGAAAGGAAGGGGGCCTTTCGATGACCTCATTATAGAAGGCGGGTTTGAACTGGGTATGCATCGAGGGTGCGCTTTGTGCGGATTGCCTGTGCAGCAACGATGAATGCCCAGGTGGCGTGTGACGATCGGAATACGGCGCCCGGGCGGTGTATTCCCGATGCAGTCGGGCGCCGTCCGAGGGGCGCTATCGTTTCGCCCGATGCGGCTGCGGTATCATAGTCGGCATCGAAAGGAACGCTCATGCCCGATATCTCGCTTCGCTTCAACCGCGATATGCTGGTTGTATCCTCCCCGGTGGAAAACGTGCTGGCCCGACAGGGCGTCGATATGCAGCGCGATCTTCTCTACCTGGCCCTCATGGAGCCCGAAGGGCTCGTCGACGCGCTGAGGCTCGATCTTTTGGCTGGGGCGCAGTGCCTGGTCGTGCCCACCGCATCCCTCACACCCGCCCGCCTGGCCCAGATATCGGCGGCCGACCAGGGAGCCCGCGTCGCCCGCGCCCTGTTCGACCTGGTACGGGAGCTGAATCCCCAGCATATCCTCGCGGAGGTCGGTCCGTGCGGTCTGCCGTTGGACGCGTCATCGAAGGCGTCGCTGAACGAGCATCGCGCGCAGTACGCCCGCGCGGCTTGCGATCTGGAACCGCTTGGGATCGATGCGGTGTTCCTGAACGGGTTTTCCCGCATAACGGAGCTTAAGTGCGCTCTTATGGGGTTCGCCCAGGTTATGGACACGCCGTTGTTCGCATCCGTCAACGTTGACGGCGAAGGGAACCTCGCCGCTTCGGACGAGCCGCTCGAAGGCGCGCTTTCCGCTATGGCCGACCTCGGGGCCGCGGTCGGCGGGTTCGCGACCGCCGCGCCGGCGGAGCGCGCGGCGGCGCTCACTCGCCGCGCCCGCGCCGCAACCGACCTTCCCCTGATGGCTCAGCTGTCGGTCGGCTCCCGAGACGGCCGCTCCGATGCGGCCTACGTGTCTCCCGACGCGATGGTGACCGCCGCGGCGCATCTGCATGCCGCCGGGGCCCAGTTCGTCCGTGCGTCGGGCGAGGCGACTCCGGCCTACACCGGTGCGCTGGTCGCCGCCGTCACCGGCCTGGACGTTCTCGATCGATAGGATGGTTATGGAGGATCGGATGCTTTCGTCGAATGCGATGCGCAGCGACGATTACGGGGCTTTGCAGACGGTGGTGAGCGCGCTGTTCTCCGACGCGCGGGTCGAATCGGTTCGCCGGCTTGACGTCGTGCTGGCGGCCGAGGCGAACGACCTTCCCTCCGACCTGCTGGAAGTGGTGAACCTGCTTCCTCCGGGAACCTACACGCGCCGGCGCCTGTGCGATCAGCTGAACTCGGCGATCGTCGGCCACGCATGGGGCCAAGTGTACGGGACGGTGCAGTAATGGCGCTGGTGAACGGAATCGACTCTTTGCTGAAGCACCTGGTTTCGGGCGAGGTCCCCTGGGCGGTATCGGTCGGGATCACCGCCATGCTCGAAATCGTCGCGACGGCCATCATCGTGCGGATCGTCTCGTACGCGCTGAGGAGCTTCCTGCGCCACGATTCGGTGCCCATCCCCTCGAGCTCTATCTTCGTGAACATCGCTCGCGTTTCGCTGTGGGCGATCTGCGTGTGCGTGGTTCTGGCATCGTGTTTGGGAATCGACGTGTCGGGCGCCATCGCCGCGCTGGGCGTCGGCGGCATCGCGCTCTCGCTGGGATTCAAGGACACCATCTCGAACGTCATCGGCGGCGTGCAGGTGTCGGTGATGGGGCTGGTGGCTCCGGGCGACCATATCCGCGTGGGTACCTCGCAGGGTGTGGTCGAGGACGTGACCTGGCGCCAAACGGTGGTGCGCAGCGCCGAGGGCCAGCAGATCTACATCCCCAACTCGATCATCAACACGGCTGCGCTCGAAAAGCTCCCTGCGGCCGGGCTCGTGAAGATCGGCGTGGTGGCGAACGGCCCCGCGTCTTGCCTGGACGAGTCCGCCCGCGCTATGGCGGATGCTGCGAGGCGGGCCGCCCGCGGCGTCGATGAGCTGCTGGGCGATCCCAAGGTCTCGTTTTCCGAAGTGGTCGAAGGCGGCGTGAAGGGATCGGTGCTGTTCGAGGTGGCGTCTCCCAACCGCGCGGCAGAGGCGCGCGACGCCGTGGTGCGCGCCATCGCACCGTTCGCGCGGCCCGTCGCAGGGGGTTCGGACGGAGATGCGGATTCGGGCGCCGATCGGCCCGACGCGGGGCGCGCCGGAGGGCAGGGGGTTTAAGCGGGAAGCTGTGCGAAGGGCCCTGGAAGGGCCGGGTGCGCAAGAAGTTCCGCACCTGCCCCAGGGTGAACCCACCTCGAAAGGTGGGTGCTCGCAGCTCGCTTCCTGGCTTTCGCATCAACGGATGCGAATCCCCATTTCACTCGCAATCTGGAGCTCCCTAAGAAAGGACATCGGTCCACCGCGTATCGTGGCTGGGTGCGGAACCACTTAGAACTTTAGAGCTCGAAAAGCGCAAAGTAAAGGGTTGACTTGACGTTCGTTTAGCGGTTGTAGGGCGCGGCGCGCATGCGCTGTGCGAACCGCCCCGTTTCCGCGCCGTCAAAGCGCGTTTTGCCCTTCGAGTAAGATGCAGCATACATTTTTTCTTATAGTCGGAGACTCCTCCTTTCCGATGCATTGCGAAAAAAGTAAACCGGTGTTAAAAATTAGGGGTTAAAGAAACCCAAGTCTAACTTTATTCGCCGCATCGATTCGATCTCGGCACCCTTCCCCAGAGGGTGCCGGTCCCGTGCGAGGGCGGGGCGCAAAGGAGGAACATCTATGTACATGACTGGGAAGAACTGGCTTTCATGCGGAGCCGCCGTGGCCCTGGCGGCGACGCTGGCGACCGCTCCCGTGCCGGCCGTCGCGTTCGCCGACGGGGCGAACGCGGTATCCGAGCAGGCTGCGAGCGTCGATTGGGCGAAGCTGGCGAACGGGACCTACACCGTTTCCGTGTCGGCCAAGCAGACCCCTGCGGCGACGTCTGATTCCGTGATGAACTCGGCGCTTACCAAGACGGCGAACCTGACGGTGAAAGACGGCACCTACCGACTGCAGCTGCAGATCGGAAGCGTGTTCGGCGGGTATCTCAGCGCGGTCGACCAGTTCGGCAGCTTCACCAAGGGCTCCGAGCCGACGGGCGGCACGCAGCGCGTGTGGACCAGCCCCGATTCCCAGAACGGGTCGGCAGCCGACTTCACCATCACCCTGAACGAGCAGACCAAGAGCACCGGTCTGGTGGCGCTTCGCTTCACCGCTCCCAAGATGGAGGGATACACGCCCAGCGCCGCTATCCAGATCGACACCTCGTCGGTGAAGGTGGTCAAGCTCGACCAGCCCGCGCCCCCCGTCAACCCCGGCGGCGGATCCGAGGGCGGCAACCCCGGCGGCGGGACGAACCCCGGCGATCCTTCCGACAAGCCCTCCGAGAACCCTTCGGATCCCGCGAAGGTGCCCGGAGATAAGACCGCTGCAGTCAAGTTCGTCAGCCCGACCTCGGGCAAGGACGTGACCGCTCACATGGCGGGGATGGTGGGTACCACGGCAGGGTACACCGCCAAGGCCGACGGGACGTTCGATGTGTTCCTGGTGATCGCGAAGAAGTCCGCCGATATGTTCGCCGGCGCGACTTACGGCGATGACGGGAAGGCCGCCGAGGTATCCGAGGCCGCGGACGGCTCCAAGATCTACAAGTTCAACGTCGCGTCCGTTACGAGCCCCTTCCGCGTGAAGTGGAAGGTGACCGCCGGCCCGCATTCCGAGGTGGCCACCGACGTGGTGCTGGACGTGCAGGAGGCGCCCAAGCCCGATCCCGAGCCCTCGCCCAAGCCCGACCCGGATCCGACTCCGGGCCCTGTCGTGCCCGGTCCCGACCCGGCTCCCAAGTCCGACCCGGCTCCGGCCGAGCAGCCCAAGCAGGCCCAGGGCATGCAGGTCGGGCATTCGTACCGGATCCCCATCAACTTCACCAAAACGGGAACCGGCACTGCGTCCATGGCCGGCCAGTACTTCGGCGATAACGCGGTCGTCATCCCGCGGGCCGACGGGACGCTGGAGGTGCGCTTCTCCACGAACCGTCCCGACTACATCACGAGCCTCACCTACGGCGGTGTCGCCGCATCCGTGGTGAGCGAGAGCGCGGGCAGCCGCGAGTACAGCATCGTCGTTCCCCGGTCCGACAAAGACACCACGGTCAACCTGTCGATGACCATCAGCGCCATGAACAACATGACGGTGAGCGCCGACATGCACCTGTACCTCAGCGATGCGAAGGATCTGGGCGAGGGATCGAACTTCCATGCCACGTCGAACAAGACCGGCACCGTCCCCAGCAATTCCGCCGTGACCGGCGCGCCCCAGACCGGTGATGCGAACGCGCCTGCCGCAGCTGGTGCGGTGACGCTGGCCTCGGCTCTGGCCGCTGCCGGCGCCGCTGTGCTCACCCGCCGCCGCGCCAGGTAGGGATGCGTCGATGAAGGCTTGTGCGACTTTCGCGGACCGCGCGCGCATCGTTGCGGGGCTGTTCGCGCTCTGCTGCATGCTGGCAGCCTGCCTGGTGGTTCCGGGCGGCGTCGAGTCGGCTTATGCCGAGGTGTCGGCGGTCTACACCGCCACGGTGAACCCCTCGTACTCCAATCCCGATACGGGGGCGATCGAGGATGCCGGCGGTTCCGCCCAGTCGGTGCTGGGCACCTCGATGGTCCAGAGCATAACCGGCCAGCAGGCCTACGTCGAAAAGGACGTGGACGGGGCCGTGTTCGTCACGCTTCGCATGGCACAGGCCGCCGAGGTGGGCGCCGTCTCGATCGCGTCGGATGCCGACCATGACGGCGCGTTCGACGAGGCTCAGTCCGCCCAGGTGATGAAAAACGACGCCGCCGAAAACAAGGTGGACGTGCGCGCCCGGATCGCCCATGAGCAGGCCACGCTGCGCGTGAACATGTACGTGAACGCGATGGGCCGCGAAGTGGTGTACTTCGTCACCCTTTCCGATCTGCGGGAGGGCAATGCCGCCGGGTTCGTCGAGACGGTCGTGCCGGGCGAGGGGAGCGCTCCTGCGCCCTCTGCGGAAGCCGGTGCTTCCGAGCCTGCCGCCGATCGTGCAGAGGGCCAGCAGGCCGCCGTCGCCGAAGGGGCCGCCGCGTCGGGCGTGAAGGAGTACACGGGAGACGGCGCCGCGGTCAGCGGTTCTGCTCAAAACGATGCGGGCTCGCTGAACTACCCGGCCATCGTCGGGGGGATCGTCTTGGTGGCGGTCCTCGGCGGCGTTGCGGCGTACGTCGCGGTCGTGAGGCCCCGCCGTGCGGCCCAGGCGTCGGCCGCCGCAGCGGCGGCGGAAAGCGCCGGGGACTCGAGCCGTGACGTATAAGCTAGCGGAATGCGCACGCGGCGCGAAGCGGCGCATAGGGCTTGCGGCTCTCGGCGCGCTCGCCGCCTGCGCACTGCTCGCGGGATGCGTCAACCAGCATCCCGATCGGCCCTCGTCCGGTGAGGGCGACGGGTCGCCGCGGCTGGTTTCCACATCGGCCGCCGTCGTCTCGATCGCCGAGAAGCTCGACCTCGACCTGGTGGGCGTGCCCAAAACGTCGTCGGAGCTTCCCGAGCGCTATGCGGATGCGACGGTCGTGGGGCCTCCCATGGCGCCCGACCTCGAGGTCCTCGCGAAGCTCCATCCCGACTTCGTCATATCGCCCGTATCGCTGGAAAACGACCTGCGGCCCAAGTACGTCTCGATCGGCAAGCCTTCCATCTTCGTCGACCTGAACAGCGTGGAGGGGCTCTACGACTCCATCGCGTATCTGGGAGGCAGGTTCGATCGCGCAGAAGAGGCCCAGCGCCTCCTCGATGAGCGCGATCGGTTCATGGAGGGCTACCTGGCCAGCATCGAGGGCAAGCCCCGCCCGCGCGTGCTCATCCTCATGGGCCTTCCGGGGTCGTATCTGGCGGCCACCCCCCGCAGCTATGCGGGGAGCCTGGTGGCGCTTGCCGGGGCGGACAACGTGTACGCGGACGCCGAGGACGCGTTCGTGAACGCGAACACCGAGGATATGCTGGCGCGCGATCCCGACATAATCCTGAGGACCTCCCATGCGCTTCCCGACGAGGTTCTGAAGATGTTCTCCGACGAGTTCTCGACCAACGACGTGTGGAAGCATTTCAGGGCGGTGCGGGAGGGAAGGGTGTTCGACCTTTCCAACGACCGTTTCGGAATGAGCGCGACGTTTCGCTACCCCGATGCGCTGAGGGATCTGCGCTCGATCCTCTACGAGGATTCCAGCGGATCGGACGGGTCCTCGGCGTCTGTTTTCAAGGCCGATGCATCCGATTTGCCCGAGGCGGGGTCGGATGCGGACGGGGCTCCGAGCGCCCCTTCTGATTCGATAGGCGGGTAGGTATGATCGGTACGGTACGCAAGATCGTCGCGTTTGCGGTGCTGCTCGTCGCGCTTGCGGCGCTGTTCGCCGTCGCGGTGAACACGGGCACGCTGAAGGTCGGCCCGACGCAGCTGCTCCACGGGCTGTTCGTCGAATACGACGACAGCGTCGCCACCGTTTTCGACCTGCGCTTCCCGCGCATCTTCATAGCGATGGCGGGCGGGGCGGCGCTTGCGGCGTCGGGCGCGCTGCTGCAGGCCGTCATCAGGAACCCTTTGGCCGATCCGGGCATCATCGGCATCAGCTCGGGGGCCGGCTTCGCCGCCGTGGCCGTCACGCTGTTCGCCCCCGCGCTGTTCTACTTCACGCCGCTTATCGCGTGCGCGGGTGGATTCGCGGCGTTTGCGCTGGTGTACGCCCTGTCATGGCGGGGAGGGTCGCTGTCTCCCTTGCGCATCGTGTTGGTGGGCATCGCGGTGAGCGCGATGTTCTCGGGGCTGTCGGCGGCGGCGAGCACCGGTTCGGGAGGGGCACTGTCGGGCGCGGCGGCCCTGGTCGACGCGAACATCACTATGAAAACCTGGGGCGATCTGCGCGTGCTGCTCGCGTATGCGGCCCCCCTGCTGGTTGCGGCGCTTGTCGTGTGGAAGCGCTGCGACCTGCTGCTCCTCGAGGACAAGACCGCCCGCTCCCTGGGCGTCGACGTTGCGGGGAGCCGCCTGGGGATCTCGGCGATCGCGGTCGTGCTGGCCTCCATCGCAACGGCCGTCATCGGCCCCATCAGCTTCCTCGGGCTGATCGTGCCGCATTGCGCGCGCCTGCTGGTGGGCTCCGGGCATAAGTGGCTGGTGCCCTATTCCATGCTGCTGGGCGCCTTCGCGCTCCTTCTGGCCGATACCATTGGGCGAAGCGTGGCGGCTCCCTATGAGATCGGCGCCGCCGTCGTGATGTCGGTGATCGGCGGGCCCGCGTTCATCGTCTTGCTGAGAAAGGCTGGGAGCGCGTATGGCGAATAGTGTGTTCACCATCACCGACCTGGGGTTCTCGTACGGGAGCACGCGCGTGTTCGACGGTTTGAGCCTTACGGTGCCCGAAGGCGCGGTCACCACGCTGATCGGGGCGAACGGATCGGGCAAGACGACGCTGTTCAACCTGATGAGCAAGGGGCTGAAACCCTCGTCGGGCACGGTGTTCCTCCGTCGCGGGAACGTGGCCGACCTGCGCTTGCGCGATTACGCCAAGCTGGTGGCCATCGTCCACCAGAACAACACCGCTCCGTTCGACCTGACGGTCGAGCGGTTGGTCGGATACGGCCGTTTCCCCCATCGGGGACGCAGCCGGCTTCTCGGCGCATCGGGCGGGGAGGGCCGGCGCGCTTCGGGGGAGGAAGACGAGCGGATGGTCGACTGGGCGATCGGGGTGTGCGGCCTGTCCGAGGTTCGCTCGCGGACCGTCGCGTCGCTTTCGGGGGGGCAGCGCCAGCGGGTCTGGATCGCGATGGCGCTCGCCCAGGGCTCCAAGGTGCTTTTGCTCGACGAGCCCACGACGTACCTGGATGTGAGGTTCCAGCTGGATATCCTGCGCTTGGTGCGGCGGTTGAACGAGGAGTTCGGCATGACCGTCATCATGGTTTTGCACGACATCAACCAGGCCCTGCGCTACAGCGACCACCTGATCGCGCTTTCCCAGGGGAGGGTCGTCGGCCAGGGCGCGCCCGAAGACGTGGTGACGCCGCAGCTCATCGAAGAGGTGTACGGGGTGAGCCTCGACATCGCCCATGTCGGGGGCAAGCCCTTCGTGCTGGCCGTCTGACGGCTGCGGGGCGCCAGGCCCGGTTTTCGCCCGGTGCGTCCGATGCGCCGGGCGCATGCGCTTCCACAGCGGAGGCTCGTCGCCCAAAACACGAACATATGTGCTATAATCAAGCGCATGGATACTTTGTTCACAGAGCTTGAGAACCAGGCTAAGGAAAAGGTCGCGCCGCTTGCGGTGCGCATGCGCCCGCGCTCCCTCGACGAGATGGTGGGTCAGACCGAGGCATGCGGGGAGGGCAGCTGGCTGCGCACGGTCATCGAGCGCGACCGCCTGAGCTCCATCATCCTGTTCGGTCCGGCCGGGACGGGCAAGACCTCGCTTGCCCGCGTCATCGCGCAGAGCACCGCCGCGGCGTTCGTGGAGGTGTCCGCCATCGGCGGCACCGTGTCCGACCTGCGCAGAGAGATCGCCGAGGCCGAAAAGAGGCTGGGGCTCACCGGCCAGCGCACCATTCTGTTCGTCGACGAGATCCACCGCTTCAACCGCGCTCAGCAAGATTCGCTGCTCCATGCGGTCGAAAGCGGCGTGGTCGTTTTGATCGGCGCCACTACCGAGAACCCGTATTTCGAAGTGAACAGCGCTCTGCTGTCCCGATCGCGCGTAATCGAGCTCAAAGGGCTCGACGATACCGACATCTCCGCCCTGCTCGACCGCGCCTTGGCCGACGAGCGCGGGCTGCAAGGGCGCTACAGCCTCAGCGACGAGGCGCGCGATGCGCTGGTGATGCTGGCGGGAGGGGACGGCCGCGCGGCGCTCACCACGCTCGACCTGGCTTCGGGCATGGTGGAAGCCGGCCTCGCCGATGCTCCGGCCGAGATCGGCGTCTCCGCGGTTACTTCGGCGGTGCCCCACCGCAGCGTCCCTTACGACAAGAACAAGGACATGCACTACGACATCGTATCCGCGTTCATCAAGTCGATGCGGGGAAGCGACCCCGACGCCGCTCTGTACTGGCTCGCCCGCATGGTAGACGGCGGGGAGGACCCGAAGTTCATCGCCCGGCGCATGATGATCGCCGCGTCCGAGGACGTGGGCAACGCCGATCCCCAGGCGCTGCTGGTTGCAGCGGCCGCGTTCAAGGCGGCCGAGGTCATCGGGTACCCCGAATGCCGTATCAACCTCGCGCAGGCGGCCACGTACCTGGCGCTCGCCCCCAAGAGCAACGCATGCGAGGCGGGCATCGACGCGGCGCTGTCCGAGGTGCGCCACGGTCCGGTGCGCGACGTCCCCGACCATCTGCGCGATCGGCACCGCCCCGGATCCGAGGACTACGCGGACTACCTCTATCCCCACAACTACCCGGGCGGATGGGTGGATCAGCGCTATCTTCCCGAAGGTCTCGAACGCGGGGCGTTCTACCGCCCCTCCGAGCGCGGATGGGAGGGGTACCGCATCGACGGCACCCAGCGCGACCGCGCGTAGCGGGCCTATGAACGGCGCATGAACCGAGGGGCAATCAGCCGTTTTCTCAGGGGCGGGATGATATAGTGAGGTGTTACCGTTTTCAGGAGGCTTCCTATGGATGCAACTACCGTGCTCAGCGTGGCGCTGCCCGCCGTATTCGTCGTGGTCGGCATCGCCCTCGTCGTTTTGCTGATCGAGCTGTACCGCACGGTGAAGTCCCTGCGTGCGACGGTCGATGACGTGAAGAAGCAGATCGAGCCCACGCTCGAGCACGTCGAGTACATCACGCGCACGCTGCAGCCCGCTATCGACAAGGTCGATCCGCTGGTCGATCGCGTTTCGCTCACACTCGACGCCGCCAATCTCGAGCTCATGCGCGTCGACCAGATACTCGAGGACGTCACGACCATTTCCGACACGGCGTCCAACGCGGTGGCGGCGGTCGATTCGGTCACCAACGCCCCGATCAATGCGGTGAAGAGCGTTTCCGACAAGGTTCGCTCGGTCCTCCAGCCGAAGATCGTCAGCGACGAGACCGCCCGTCTCGGCCGGCAGCGCGCGGCGGCCGCCCAGGCGCTCGAGCAGCTGAAAAGCGAAGAGCAGAAATCGGGGTTGCGCGCATCGGTTCCGTGCGACGATCCCGCGGTCGAATCCGCCGTCGAGCGCTCCGAGGCCGACGCCGGCGCAACGGCTCCGTCGCCCAGCTCGCCGTCGAGCTCGGATGGTTACTTCCACTACGGGTCCTCTTCGCCCGAGAAGACGGCCTAGGGACGAGCCCCCATGCCCAGTCCCGTTGCCGACAAAGCGAAGCGCCTGCTGGACGCCTTGCCCTTGAAGGGCCAGGCGAACGACGAGGCCGCCCGCGAGGCGGCTCGCGAGAGCCTGCGCGCCGTCAAGGCGCAGCGCAGGTTCTTCACCGTGTGGGCCTGGGTGGGCGCCATCATCCTCGTCGTCGCGGCGGTCAACGCCGTGGTCGTGGTGTCCATTCCCGTCGGCATCATCCTGTGGACGGTCGTGTTCGTGTTCCTTTTGCGCACCCCCGTCGCCTTCCTCGAGAAGCGGGGCGTTCCGCGCCTGATCGGGACCATCATCGCCTACCTTCTGCTCATCGCGGGGCTGGGCGTCATCTCGTTCGTGGTCTTCTCTCCGCAGATCGGCATCAGCAACCAGTTCGCCGACCTGGTGGCCAACATCCCCGATTACTTCAGGTCGCTTAACAACCTGTTCAACGACCTGTATGCGCGCTACTCCAATTTTTTGCAGAACGACCAGGTGAAGCGCACGGTCAATGGGATCGCGTCGTCGCTCATCAACTGGACGTCCTCGCTTGCGGGGTCCAGCGCGGGGACCATCGTCGCGGCGGGCACCTCGATCGCCAACATCTTCATCACCGTCGGCTTCTCGCTGGTCATCGCGTTCTGGATGCTGGTCGACCTCCCGAACCTGGGAGCGGAGGTGCGCCGAGTGTTCGGCCCCAAGTACTCCGACGACCTGAAGATGCTCCACGGCAGCGCGACGCGGGTCATGGGCGGCTACATCGTGGGAACCGCCGTCCAGTGCGCCATAATCGGCGGGTGCTGCGGGGTTCTGTTCACCGTGCTGGGCATCCAGAGCCCGGCCGCGCTCGGGGTCATCACCGGCCTGCTCAACATCATCCCCATCGTCGGACCGTGGCTGGGCGGGCTTATCGCCGCCCTCATGAGCCTGTTCACAAGTCCCGTTACCGCGCTTGTCGCGCTGTTCGGGACGATCGTCATCCAGCAGCTGGTCTACACGTTCGTGTCGCCGCGCATCATGAGCAACGCGGTCGACATCCATCCCGCGCTCACCTTCCTGGCCCTGCTCGCCGGCTCCGCTATCGGCAGCACCACGGCGGGCCTCATGGGAGCTTTGGTCGGCGCCCTCCTGTCGATCCCCGTAGTCGCCCTCGCGAAGTCCGTTTTCGTGTACTATTTCGAGCGGAACACGGGGCGGCGCATCGTGTCCGAGGAGGGCGTCTTCTTCAAGGGCGCGCCGGTTTCCGAAGACGGGTTCGATCCCCTTTCCGATGCGACGGGCGAGGAGGTGGCCCAGGCCGAGCGCGTTGCCGAGGCGCTGAGGCAGCCCGAGGAAAGCCCGCCGATCCTGTCCGAGGAATCCCAGGTGGCGAAGGTTTCCATCGAGATGGACGAGGCGGGGTGCCTCGATCGGTCCCAGGACCGCCGCGAAGGCGTTTAGCGAAGCTGCGACGGCGGCCCTCGCCGGTTCGGGCTTTCGGAGCGAGTAAGGTAAGGCCATGCGAGAGCATGGGTACAGGCGATAGATAGGTAGTTGTTTCGTGAAATACATGACCACGGCGGAGATCCGCGAAAAGTATCTGCAGTTCTTCGAGGCGAAGGGATGCAAGCGCATGCCCTCGTCCTCGCTCATCCCCGACGATCCCTCGCTGCTTCTGACCAGCGCGGGCATGGTCCAGTTCAAGCCCTACTTCCTCCATGTGAAGGAGCTCGACCCCCAGTACACGGGGACCACGACGGTTCAGAAGTGCGTGCGCACCAACGACATCGACATCATCGGCACCACCGGGCGCCACCTCAGCTTCTTCGAGATGCTGGGCAACTTCTCGTTCGGCGCGTACTTCAAGAAGGAGATGTGCGCCTGGGCCTACGAGTTCTCCACCGAGGTTCTCGAGCTTCCCAAAGAGCGCCTGTACTTCACGGTGTACCTCGACGACGACGAGACCATCGAGATCTGGAAGAGCCTGGGAGTGCCCGAGGACCATATCACCCGCCTAGGCGAGGACGACAACTTCTGGCGCGCCGGCCCCACCGGCCCGTGCGGCCCGTGCTCCGAGATCTACTTCGACCAGGGCCCCGATTTCGAGGGCGAGAAGCCGGGTGACGACGGGGACCGCTTCCTCGAGTACTGGAACTGCGTGTTCACCCAGTTCGACGGGCAGGAAGACGGAACGCTCGCGCCCCTTCCCACCAAGAACATCGATACGGGCATGGGCCTCGAGCGCATGGCCGCCATCATGCAGGGCGTCCAGTCGAACTACGAGACCGACGTCATGCGCGACCTCATCAGCGTGGGCGAGCGCCTCAGCGGCAAGGTGTACAAGCAAGACGCCGCGTCCGACCTGTCGCTGCGCATCATCGCCGACCACAGCCGAAGCGTCTCGTTCATGATCGCCGACGGCATCCTGCCGTCCAACGAGGGCCGCGGCTACGTGCTGCGCCGCCTGCTGCGCCGTGCGGTCCTGCATGGGCACAAGCTGGGCATCGAGGGCCCGTTCCTCGGCGCGTGCTTCGAAGAGATCATCAAGCTCATGGGGCATGTGTACCCGGAGGTCATCGACAACCGCGAGCTGGTGGAGCGCGTCATCCTCTCGGAGGAGGAGCGCTTCGGCGCCACGCTTCGCCAGGGCCAGGCCTATCTGGCCGACGCGCTGGCCGATATGGCCCCCGGTTCGGTCCTCGACGGGAAGGCCGCCTTCACCCTGCATGACACCTACGGGTTCCCCGTCGAGCTCACCGAGGAGATCTGCGCGGAAAGCGGCATCTCCATCGATCGGGCCGGCTTCGAGGCGAACATGGAGCAGCAGCGCAACCGCGCCCGCGCGGCCAACACGAAGGACGCGGAGGCCGCCTGGAGCACGTTCGGCGGGGTGTACGCCGACCTGCTGAAGCAAAACGGTCCCACGGAGTTCGTCGGCTACGGGGCGCTTGAATCCGCCGCCAAGGTGGTCGCCCTGGTCAAAGACGGGGCGCTTGCCGCATCGCTTTCCGAGGGAGACGAGGGAGACGTCGTGCTCGACGTCACGCCGTTCTACGCCGAGATGGGCGGCGAGGTGGGCGATACCGGCGTCATTTCCTGCGAGGGCGCGCGCGTCGAGGTGCTGGATACCCGGGCGCCCGAGAAGGGCCTGGTCTGCCACAAGGTGAAGGTCGCATCGGGCGAGATCGCAGCGGGTGCGCAGGTAACCGCCTCGGTTGACGGGCTGCGCCGCGCGCGCATCACGCGCAACCACACCGCCACCCATCTGCTGCATGCGGCGCTGCGCGAGGTGCTGGGCGATCACGTGAACCAGGCGGGCAGCTATGTGGGCCCCGACCGCCTGCGCTTCGACTTCACCCATTTCTCGGCGGTTTCCCCCGACGAGATCAAGCGCATCGAAGCGCGGACGAACGAGATCGTCATGCAGGCAATCCCCACCACCATCTACGAGACCTCGCTCGACGAGGCGCGCGCTTCGGGCGTGACGGGCCTGTTCGGCGAGAAATACGGCGAGGTCGTCCGCGTCGTCGAGGCGGGAGCGTTCTCGCGCGAGCTGTGCGGTGGCTGCCATGTGGGCAATACGTCGGAGATCGGCCTGGTCAAGATCGTGGGCGAATCGAGCGTCGGGGCGAACGTGCGTCGAATCGAGGCGGTCACCAGCTTCGCGGCCCTCGAGTACCTCAATTCCTGCGAGGAGCAGCTGAAGGCGGTTGCCGACCAGCTGAAGGCCCAGCCCTTCGAAGCGGCCGAGCGCGTCGCCGTCAGCCTGAAGGCGCTCAAGGAGCTGCAGGCCGAGGCGAAGCGCTCCAAGCAAAGCGCTGCCGCAGACGGCGTGGCGGGCCTGCTGGAGCAGGTGCGCGAGACCGCTGCGGGCTACCCGGTGGTCGTCGGGATCGTGGAGGGGGCCGACTCGTCTTCGATGCGCAACGCGTGGGACATCCTGCGTTCGCGCATGGAGCGCCCCGGCGCCGTGGTGCTTGCGGGCGAAAGCGGGGGCAAACCCGTGCTCCTCGCCGCGGGAACCGACGAGGCGGTTGCGGCCGGCTTCGATGCGGGCGCTATCATCAAGGCGATCTCTTCTGCTATCAAGGGAGGCGGCGGCGGCAAGGCCTCGATGGCCCAAGCCGGCGGCAAGGACGCGTCGGGCCTTGACGAGGCCCTGAGCCAGGCCCGCGCGATGCTGGGGCTGTAGTTCCCCGAATCGCCGGAACGCTAAGAGCGCATAGGGAAGGGGGAGCCGCATCGTGCGGCTCCCCCTTCCTCGTTTCTCTTTCGTTCGCGCGCTTAGTCGAACGACTGGACGGAGGGATGCTCGTCGATCACGCGGTGGAGCTCTTCGATGTAGCGCAGGAGGAGCTGGCCGGGGCGGCGTTCGTTGTGCATGATGTAGCCGACGGTCATCTTCTGGTCCACGTCCAGCGGGATGGCCACGATGCCCTCGTGCATCTCGGGCGACAGCACGCCGGTCGACACGGTGTAGCCGTTGAAGCTGGTAAGCAGGTTGGTGAGGGTCCCGCGATCCGAATAGCGGATATTGCGGTCGTGGGGGAGGTAGCCGAACGGCTCTTCCGAGTAGTAGAACGAGTTGGCCGTCCCCTGCTCGAACGAGTAGCGCGGATACGCGTCCAGGTCGCCCAGGCTGAGGATCTTGCGGTCGGCCAACGGGTGCTTCTCGCTTACGAATACGTGCACCTTCGCCTTGAACAGCGGCGTGAACGCCACTTCGGCGTCTTTGAAGGCCTTCTGAAGGACGCGCGAGTTGAAGTCGTCCATGTACAGGACGCCCACGTCGCTCCTGAAGGTGCGGACGTCGTCGATGATCTCGCCCGTCGCGCACTCGCGCAGCACGAAGTCGTACTTCTCGCTCTCGCAGCCTTCGGCGACGTTGATGAAGGCCTGGAGCGAGAAATGGTAGTGCTGGGTGGAGACGGCGAGGCGCACCTGGCTCTCGCGCCCGTGCGCATAGCGCGTCTCCAGCATGTCGGCCTGCTCGATCACCTGGCGGGCGTATCCGAGGAGCTCGGTGCCGTCGTTGGTGAGATGCACGCCGCGGTTGGAGCGGGTGAAGATGGTGATGCCCAGTTCGCGCTCGAGCTCCTTGACCGCCGTCGAGAGGTTCGACTGGCTGATGTAGAGGTTCTGAGCGGCGGCGTTGATGGAGCCGTGTTCCGATATGGCGATCAGATAGCGGAGTTGTTGGAGCGTCATGTGCCGTGTTCCCTTCGTTCGATACGCGTTCATTCTAATACAAGATCGGTTATCGAAAAAAGCGAATACTGATTCAGATCCTTTCCGTTGAAAACGGACGACCCCCGACGCCGCCTACGTGCGGTGTCGGGGGTCTGCTGAGCGCGATAACCCGCGATGCATCGGGGGATTCCGACGCTTTTGGCCGGTCGGGCTTTCCGCTGGTTGAAGGCAGCGGAAAAGCGTTTTCACAGAGGTGCGCTAGGGGCGCGGGGTGCCGCAGTTGCTGCAGAACTTGCCCGCGTTCTGGGTTCCGCACTCGGGGCAGAACCAGTTGGCCGCCTCGGGCTTCTTCGTCCCGCAGTTGCTGCAGAACTTGCCGGTGTTCGAGGTTTGGCAGCTCGGGCACGCCCACGAACCGGCCGCGCCTGCGGCGACGGCCGCTCCGACGGCGCCCTGGGGGCCGTCCGCGCCCGTCGGAGCAGCGGAGGCCTGCCGTTGCGCGTTCATCTCGAACAGCTGGTTGGCGCTGACGCCGCCTGCCTGCTGGGCCATGCCGAATCCCATGAAGCCCGCAAGCGCCCCGTTCTCGTTCGCGGCGGCGGCGCGCATGGCGTCGCCCTGGGCGGCGGTAAGCGAACCGGCCGCCATGCCGGGATCGCGCAGCGCGCCGGCCTTCTGCATCTCCTTGATGAGCTCGGCGTCTTCCTCGGACACGTTCACCGAATTCAGCGCGACCTTCTCGAGCGTCAATCCGCGGGCCTCGCCCCATGCCTGGCTCAGCTCGCCGCGCAGGGCATCGGTCAGCTCGGTCACATGGCCGGGCAGCTCGCTGTAGCGGATGCCCATCGCGGAGATGCGCGCGAGGGCGGGCTGGAGCGCCGTCAGCATCTCGCTGCGCAGCTGGCCTTCGATATCGGCGCAGGTGAACTTCTCGGCGACGTTTCCGGCGATGTTGGTGTAGAAGCGCACCGGGTCGGTGATGCGGAACGAGTACACGCCGTTCGTGCGGATAGCCAGGTCGATGTCGAGCCCGACGTTCTTGTCGACCACGCGGAAGGGGATGGGGGAGGTGGTGCCGAACTTGTTCCCGATGATCTCTTTGATGTTGATGTAGTAGACGCGCTGGTCTTTTCCGGGGTCCCCGCCGAATTTGAAGCGCTGGCCGATCTGCTTGAAGGTGTTCACGATGCCCTCGCCCAGGTCGCCGTAGAACAGGCTGGGCTCGGTGGAGTTCTCGTAGGTGTACTCGCCGGGCTCGGCGCAGAACTCCGCGATCTTGCCCGACTCGACGATGATCATGCACTGGCCCTCGTTCACGGCGATCTTCGAGCCGTTCGAGATGACGTTGTCCTCGGCCTTGGTGTTCGAGCTGCGCCCGCGGCTGGACGTCTGCTTCCTGCCTTTGATGATCAGGGTGTCTGCGGCCATTTCATCGCAGTTGAAGAATTCCAGCCAGGTGTCGGCCAGCACACCGCCGCCCGCTCCGACTGCTGCTTTGATAAGTCCCATGGTCGCTCCTTCGTTCGTGCCGCTTCATGCGCTGCGGCTGCGCTTCGAGCCTGTGCTCGGATGATATATCGGATCGTGTGCGAAACGCGATGCCGTTGACTAGAATTTGCCTCCCGACGACCCGCCGAACCCGTCGCTGAAGATGGTGGACCCGCCCCCGGAAGAGTCGTCATCGTCGGGCAGGGGGACGACGGACATGGTGGAGGTGACGAACCAGTCGTTTTGGGAGGTGAGCTTGAAGCTTCCCCGTTCGACGTAATCGGCGGCCTCGGTTTTGAGCCGGGCGGTCTTCATCTTGCGGTACTCCATCGCGCTCAGCCCCCCGGCGGCCACACCTGCGATGACGAGGGCCATCCCGACTTGCAGCAGCAGGTCGAACAGCTTGTCCTGGGCGCTGTCACTCGATTTCGAGTCGAAGGCCGACCCCGTTTCCGCCCGGTATTCCAGCAGGTAGGTGGCGCGGTGGTAGAACGCCGAGCCGGCGTTGTCCCACTGGTTGTCCTTGAGGCTGGGAACGATCCGCTCTTCGAGGGATTTCACCCCGTAATCGGTGAAGGCCTTGATGCCGTCCCCGTAGGTGATGGTCACGTAGTCGCGCGAATCGACCGCCACGAGGAACAGCACGCCGCTTTTCCCCTCGCCGATGCCGAGGTTGCGGCTCTTGTAGTACTCGGTGGCGTACTCGCGCGCCTGCTGCGAGCCGATATTCGACACGACCAGCAGGTAGACGCCCATATGGTAGCGCTCGGCAAGGAAGTCTCCCTGCCGTTCGAGCTGCTGTTTCGCATCGGAGCTGAGGGCCCCGTACTCGTCGAGGACGAACGTCCCCTGGTCGGATTGGTTCTCGTTGTTCGCGAACGCGTCGCTTGCCGCCCAGGCCGTGCCGCACAGGGAGAACGGGGTCAGGGCGAAAAGGCAGATGCACAGGGAAAGCGCTGCCAGCTTTTTCAGCAATCTCATGGGTACCTCGCCTTCCTACAGCGGCGCGAATCGAAGCACGGCGAACGCGACGGCGGCGATCGGGACGAACGCCGCCAAGAACCGCACCGCCAGCCTCTTCCAGCTGATGGGCAGATCGCCGATCAGCTTCCCGGTCTGCCCGTTCGTTCATGGCGAACAGGAAGTCCTGTCCGTTCCACCTGGTATGCAGCATCCAGACGGGCAGAAGGGCGTAGCGGATGTCGTTCCATTCCACCGACGAGCTGCAGCCGTCCAAGCTGACGGTGTCGTAGCCCTCCACCGTGTGGGACAGCGCGTCCTGCGCGCTCTGCCCCATGCGCTCTTCGGCCCGGGCCTTGCATTCCTCGGCGTTCTGATCGTATCGGTCGGCCAGGAAGCCCGGCAGGTACCCGAGGGAAAACGGGACCATCTCGGAATAGTCGTAGGGCTCGATCGAGTCCATATGCGCGTCGGGCATGCGGGTCGATCCGTCCACGGGGACGCGCGCGAAGTCGATGGATCCTTTGCGCTCGGCGGCGTAATGGTCGGTCTTGGTGTAGAGGTTCTCGCTGTCGCTCCAGGTCATAACCTGGGTCATCGAGAAATTGGCATCTGCGTTGGCCGTGGTCGAATACAGCCAGAACGGGACGTAGACCCCTTGGATCTCGTTGAGGTGGTTTTCGTCCGAGAAGCTTTTGGGGAGCAGCTTCTTATCGCGGTAGTACTCCTTCAGCGCCGCGATGGCGTCCTCTTTCGTCTTCTTGAAGGGGATGAGGTAGTCGGGGCGCAGCGCGTCTGCCAGCTGGCCGGGCACGATGGTCTCGTTTCCGCAGTACGGGCACTGCTTGATGGCGGTGACCTGATCGACCATCAGCTGGGCCCCGCATGACGAGCAGTTGTAGGCCCGCATGCTCTCGGCGTCCTTGTCGTCCCACCGGGATCGCTTGAGGTAGGCCTGGATGGGGTCTTCGCCCGCTTCGACCCGTTCCGTCTCGACGGCATGGCCGGGATCGACCGAGGCCTCGGCCGCGCTGGGGGCCTCGGCCGCCGCGGGGCCGTCTTTGCGGCTGTAGTACGCCTCGACGTCTTCGGGGCGGAAGCGGGAGCCGCAGAAATCGCAGGCGAGGTTGTTGGTCTGAGCCTCGAAGTGCAGACGTCCCCCGCACGAGGGGCATTGGTAGTTCGTCGATTCGGATGCCATGGAGCGCCTTTCGTTGAATTGCGAACCGCATCGTCGATGATAGCGGTTTTCCCAGGCGTATAATGCGTCGCGCATAATATCGCTTTTGTTTTCCAGACGTTTCCCGTAAGAGTTTGCATCAGATCCATGCACACGGTTCGAGAGGGGTTCCCGTGACGCGGCTTTTTTCCATTCTGGGCGATTCCATCAGCACGTTCGAAGGTGCGACGCGCGAGGGCTTCGCGGTGTTCTACGAAGGCGAGCGCCGTCGGGTTTGGGGTGTTGAAGCCGTCGAGGACACCTGGTGGATGCAGGTGGTCCGTCGGTGCGGGGGCGTTGTCGCGTCGAACGCGGCCTGGTCGGGATCGTGTGTCGAGGGGCCGGGCTACCCGGCGGGCGAAAGCCCCGAGCGCTCCTCTGCGCTGGCTTCGTCCGACGGCTCGGCTCCCGACGACATCCTGGTGTTTTTCGGGACGAACGACTACGGCTGGGGCGGGTTTCCAAACCAGCTGGCGGGCCGGGGAAACGCGATACCCTTCTGCGTTCAGGAAGAGCCCTGCGAGGACGTGCCGGCCGAGGGGGACGGCGCCTCTCCTGGCGTCTCGGCGTCGTTTCCGGCCGTCGAGAACGCCGTCTGCGGCTTTCGGGATGCTTACGGGCGCATGCTGTCGAACCTTCGGCGCGACTTCCCGGAGGCCCGAATATGGTGCGTCTCGTTGCTGGCGGGGCGCGTGAGTGGGTGCGGATCCCCGACGTTTCCCCGCGCGTACCGGGGCGCGCGCTTCGATGACTACAACGCGGCCATCGAGTCGGCGTGCCGCGATCACGGCTGCACGTTCTGTGCGGCCTCTTCGCTGGGATACGACTACGAAGCGCTCGACGGCACCCATCCCACCGGGCTGGGCATGCGCCAGATCGCCTGGATGGTGGAGGAGTGCATGCGCCGTGCGGGCGACGGGGTTCTGTCCGACCTGGACGTCCCCCCGTTTCCCGGAGGGGAGGGGTTTTTGTCGGCGGACCCCTGCGTAGCTTCGGGGAGGTCGTGCGTGGGCTGCGAGTACGCCCAATCCACGACGGCCCAATGGATGCATGTGTGCCGCCGCTTGATCGAGAGCGGGCCGTATCGAAGGTAGGGACCTCCTACCAGGCGTCGTCGGGGTGGTTGACCGAGCTGAGCGACCGGATGTCGCGGAAGTCGAACGACGCCCCGTTGATCTCCATGCGCCGGGATCGCGCGTCGATGCGCACGACGCTGCCCTCGGCCTGCTCGTAATGGTCCCTCCGGTAGTAGACGACGCTCACCGGATCCCCCGGCTCGAGGGACGCCAGGATCCGATTGAGGGATTCCTCCTCCTCTTCGAGGAGCTGGCAGCGTTCCTGGCGCTCGACGGCGGCGAGGGACATCAGGTTGCCGAGGCCCTTCAAGGCGGCGAAGGGCAGGTATTGTCGGGCCCTGTTCGCTTCGCTATGCACGGTGTCCTCCGATCTGGACGTTGCGCTGTCGGGCGGTTGCGCATTCCAGCGCATCGATTCCCCTGATGAGGGAGTTCTTTCCGTAGCGGTTTCTCACTTCTATGGAGGTGCGGCACAGCGCCCGCTCCCGCTCGAGCTCCCTTACGTCGGTGAACAGGTCGAGCGTCTCGCAGCTTTCCGCCTCGAGGCGCCCCAGCGCTATGCTCATCCGCTTTACGGGGCGCGCGGGATTGACCTTTTCCTCGTAGAGGGCGACGATTTGCTGCTCGAGGTAGCGTCGGGAGGACGTTTTGCGGGAGAGCTTCCTCGATGCCGATGCGGCGGTTTCGGGGGTGAACCGGCGCCTCTGGGTTCGGTAGACGCGCCCCGGCACCGTGTATCCCACCATGAGGGACACGTGTCCGGCCACCATCCGGCGCTCCACCAGCTCGAGGGCAGATTCGTACACCATCTCCTTCAGCACCACGAGCGCCTCGTCGAAGCTGTACTCCCGCATGAGGACCTGCCCGTTGGCGATCGACGTCGAACGGGGGCGGTACGACCTTATCTGGTCGATGGTGCAGTCTTCCCGTCCGTGCGCGTGGTCGATGAGCAGCTGGGCGTTGACGCCGAACTCCCGCTCGAGCAGCGATCGGTCGAGTCGGGTCACCCCTTCGAGGTCGACCACCCCGTGGCGTGCCAGCCGCTCGGCCGTCCCCGGTCCGATGTTCCATATGTCGGTGAGGGGGCGATGCCGCCAGACGGATGCCTTGAACGACGGTTCGTCCAGGTATCCGATGCGATCTTTTTCGCGCTTCGCCGTGATGTCCAGCGCCACCTTGGCCAAAAACAGGTTCGTGCCGATCCCCGCGGTTGCGTAGACGCCCGTTTCGGCGAGCACGGCGTCCATGAGCATGCGGGCGAACGACCGCGCGTCGGTGCGGTAGAGGGCCAGGTAGGGCGTGGCGTCGATGAAGCATTCGTCTATGGAGTACGCATACAGGTCGTTGGGGGACACGTAGCGCAGGTAAGTGCGGTAGATGAGGGACGAGACCTCCATGTACCGGCGCATGCGGGGGGTCGCGACGAGGTAGTCGATGCCGTCGGGTATCTCGAACAGGCGGCATCGGTTTTTCACCCCGCGCTCTTTCATGCGAGGGGTGATGGCGAGGCAGATGGTCGAGCGCCCGCGGTCGGGATCGGCCACCACCAGGTCGGTTGACAGCGGGTCCAGCCCGCGATCGACGCATTCCACGCTGGCGTAGAAGCTTTTCAAATCGATGCACAGATACGTGCGCACGCGCCCAAGGCCCCCCATGGCGCCCCCTTCTTTTTAGAACGTTTGTTCGATTACGGAGGGAATTGTCGCGCGGTTCGCGGGCGCGGTCAATCGAACAAACGATGGAGAATGGGCGGCGTTTCCCGAGCCGGCCTACCGAAGGGCGATCCAGGCCGCCGCGAAGGCGATGACGGCGCAGGCGCAGGCGAATGCGGCCACGGCCGCCCAGGGGATGCTCTCGAAAGGCGCCGCCCCTTCGCGCGCTTCGGCCGCCGCATCGCGGGAGAACGCCACGAAGCCCAGATAGTCTCCATTGTCGGCGAGATGGAGGCACTGCGTTTCGCCGTCGCCGAGGCGGGCTTCCAGCTCGCGGGCGGCCTGCGGGACGAACACGGACTGCACAGGCGCCTCGCGTTGGGACGCGATGGCCACCTTGTGGGAGCCGCTGGCGACGATGCGGCAGGTGGGAGACGTTTCGGTGACGGAATCGGCCACGATCTGCGGGAGATGTTCCTGCTGCGCGCCGTACGCGCGCAGGGCGCGCGCCCAGTCCGCATCGCTTCCCGAGGCGGCGCACAGCGCCAGGGCGACCAGGCGGTCGGCATCGTAGCGGGGGGAGAAGTTCTCGATCGCGGAAACGCGCATGCGGCTCCTTTCCGTTCGGGATCCGGCGCGCCTAGTCCAGCGAGAGCTCGGCGATGACGGCCTTCAGGGCGTCGGCCGATTCGCGCAGGCGCCGGTGCTCGTCTTCCGATA
Source organism: Berryella intestinalis (assembly GCF_000814825.1). Taxonomy (NCBI): domain Bacteria; kingdom Bacillati; phylum Actinomycetota; class Coriobacteriia; order Eggerthellales; family Eggerthellaceae; genus Berryella; species Berryella intestinalis. Next base: position 1,587,133 of record NZ_CP009302.1, on the reverse strand, counting down.
TGGGGGCGGGCAGGTGGGAGTCGATGCCCTCGGCGCCGATGACGCTCACGATGCTGAGGGCCACGTCGCTGAGGCCGTACTCGCCTTCCAGCACGGTCGAGACGGTCATGACCGACTTCTCGTCGCGCACGATGGCCTCGCACAGGCGCTTCACCGAGGCGGCTATGCCGTAGTAGGTGGCGCCTTTCTTCGAGATGATCCGCCCGGCGCTGGTGCGCACCTCGTGCTCGACGCGCTCCATGAGCTTTTCGGCCTCGTCGATGCCGGCGTTTCTCAGGCATTCGGAAAGCGGGATGCCCGAGACGTTGGCCATGCTCCAGACGGGAAACTCGCTGTCGCCGTGCTCGCCGATGATGCGGGCGTGCACGTTGCGCGCGTCGAGGTGCAGGTGGGCGGCCAGGATGCTTTTGAACCGCGCGCTGTCGAGCATGGTGCCGGTGCCCATCACGCGGCTGCGCGGAAGCCCGGTGATCTTGGCGGCGACGTAGGTGAGCACGTCGACCGGGTTCGACACCATGATGAGGATGCCGTCGAAGGGGCGCCGCGAGAATTCCACCAGGATCGACTTCAGGATCGCGACGTTTCTCTGGACCAGGTCGAGGCGCGATTCCCCGGGTTTTTGGGCGGTTCCCGCCGTGATGATGGCGATGTCGGCGTCGATAAGGTCGTCGTAGCCGCCCGCGTAGATCTCCACCGGCCCGTAGAACGGGGTGCCGTGCCCGATGTCGAGCGCTTCTCCCTCGGCGCGCTCCCGGTTGACGTCGACCAACGCGATTTCCGAGAACAGGCCGCTTTCCATCAGGCTGAACGCCGATGTCGCGCCTACGAGGCCGCAGCCTATGATCACGGCTTTCCGGGTGTTCGACTGGGTCATGGAGCCTCCTATCGACGTCTGCGCGGCCCTCGCCCCGACGGGGCGCGCAGACGGCTTTCGCCCGCGCGGTGCGCTGAGCAGCATTCTAGGCTCTGTTTCGGTCGATTGTGTTTCGGGTTGCCGTTTTTCGCGAGAAAACGCCTCTGCGGGCTTTCCGTCGGAACCCGAACCGACGCGCGGGCCGCTGCGGCCGGCGCGTGCGCCGCCCGCAGCGCAAGGGGCCGTCCGCGCGTCGGCACCCGCAGCGCCCGTGCGCCCTAGAAGTCGTTGCGCTGCATGTTGAGGTAGTTCAGAAGCTCGCTTCGCTTGTGGATCTGCATCTTCTCGTAGATGTGGCGGATGTGGGTGTTCACGGTGTAGGGCGAGATGACCAGCTTGTCGGCCATGTTGTTGGTGGTGTACCCGCGCGCTATCAGCACGAGGATCTCGCTTTCCCGGCATGACAGCCCGAATTCCTCGGACACTTCGGCGCATATCTCGTCGATCTCGGCGCGCGAAGGGGGCGCGGCCGTGAGGGCGATCATGTTGAACTCCTGGCGCACGAGGGGGATCAGCAAGACGGCCAGGACGCAGATGAGCAAAAGGCAGGTTTCGGGCGTGATGGCCTCGGCCAGCCAGGGCGCGCGCTCGTATTCGACCGCCCAGGTGTTGCCGGCGGCGATGCCCGCGCGCACGAAGCCGCCCGAGAAGGCGAACGCCACCGCCGGGGTCACGTAGCCCTTCGACGTCAGGATACCGAAGTACATGATCAGCAGTATCTCCAGCAGCGACGAGACGCCGGTCGCCAGTATGAAGGCGGGAAAGAAGGTCTCCCGATCGGCTAAAAACAGCCCGAATGCGGTGATGATCAGCACGATCAGCCAGGGGTACATCTTGAATATGTTGGCCTTGTCCTTCGTGGCCAGGCTGATGCCGGCAAGTCCCAGCATGAGGACGGCCCCTCCCAGAACCCCCAGCGTGAAGCTGTGGTCTTTGGGCGGCAGCGCTTCCCAGGGGATGATGGCCACGAGGAAGTAGCAGGCTATGCTTGCGAGGAACGTGATGATGCTCACGGCCACCATGTTCTTCATGCCGCCCTGGGTGGCGCTGCGGGGCAGAAGGACGGGGAAGGCCCGCGCCCCGTCCCGTCGCGCCGCGACCAGCGCGATCCCGGAGACGATGGGGAGGGCGGCCGTGAAGAGGGTCGTGACGTAGGTCGGCAGGATCCACGCGACGCCCACGGTGATGAACAGGGTCAGGCCGAACGTCGTGCCGATGTGGCGCAGCGAGTAGCTGGCCTTGACGCATGCGTAGCGCTCGCCCCAAAGGATCCACATGGCCGATTCGGAGGCGCCCAGGAAGAACGAGAGCGCGTAGGAGATTTCCGGAGTGGCGAACACCTGGGGTATCAGGCACAGCGCCAGGGTGCCCGCCGCGGTGAGCCCGGGGGCGGCCGCGTAGAGCCACCGGTACGAGGACAGGTGGCGCTTGCGTCCCAAGCAGAACGCGATGAGAAGCAGGAAGACGACGGTCGCGCCCAGGTTCACGAGCCAGGCGATGGTCACGCGCTGGTCCAACAGCTCGGTGGCCGCGAACATATGCGGGACGAACCAAAGCGAGTAGTGCCACGCCAGCAGAAGCGCGAATCCCACGTACTTCGACGCGGGCCGGTGCCCCAGCATGTCGGCTATGTCGTTCGCTCCCTCTCTCAGCACTCCCGATGCCTCTTTGCTCGCTGTCATGAAGGCGACCCTCTTTTCTCTGTCTCGATTGCAGGGGCTAGCGATCGCGATGATCTGCTGGGATTTAGAAGGAAAGCCGATGTCGGCTGCCTGGTCACTATGCCCCGAAACTTATCACCAACGAATCATGAAGTCCTCGCAAGAAAATGAGTATTCGGGTAATTAGTGGCCATTTTGCGATGGCAAGCAAACTTCCCCTGAGCAGAATCAGCCCCATAGTCCGGCTTGGGGCCGCATGCCGCGAAGCGCGGCGGACGGTAAGGGTGCTGGGCGAACGTAAGGAGAAAGGAAGGAAGATGTCACTGCTTGCCAAGAGCAAGGGAGAGGTTACGTACAAGGATCTCTCCAAGCTCCACAAATGGGCGCTCGTCGTGCTCATTTCCATGGGGTCGTCCATCATCTACGCGCCGATGTACCTGAAAAGCGTGTTCTACGATCCCCTGATGCAGGCGCTCGGCTGCTCCAACGCCGACCTCGGCCTGATGGTGTCGGCGTACGGTCTGGCCGCCCTGATATGCTACCTGCCCTCCGGGATCGTGGCCGACAAGTTCCGCATGCGCACGCTGGCATGGGTGGGATTCATCGCCACGGCGGTGCTGGTGTTCGTGTACGCGACGCTGCCGTCCGTCCAGGTGTGCCTCGTGCTGTTCGTGCTGATGGGCATCACGTCCATCCTGGTGTGGTGGGGAACGCGCTTCAAGGTGATCCGCCTGTGCTGCGAGGAGAACGAGTACGCCTCCAAGATCGGCATCAGCTATTCGATCTACGGCGTGACCGGACTGATCGTCGGCCTGGTCAACGTCGCCATCGTGGCCGCCATCTCCGGCTCTCTGGGCGTGCAGGCCATGCTCGTGTTCCTGGGCGTCATGATCGCCCTTCTGGGCGTCGCCTCGTACTTCCTGATCCCCGACTTCAAAGGCGAGATCAACAAGGACGCCAAGCTGTTCAGCCTCAAGGAGGCGGCGACTGCGGTCAAGCATCCGGGCGTTCTGTGGGCCTGCGTCGCCTACTTCTGCGTGTACGCCGTCTACCAGGGAGCCACCTACACCACGCCCTACCTCACGCAGTGCTTCAGCGCAGACGGCAACCTGGTCAACGTGACCGGCCTCATCCGCACGTACGGCATCGGCCTTATCGCGGGCCCGGTGGTCGGCTGGATCGCCACGCGCATCAAGAGCCCCTCGAAGGCCATTCTGGGAGGCCTCGTGTTGTCCATCGCCATTCTGGGCGGGTTCCTCCTTCTGCCGCAGGATCCTGCCGGCGTCATGGTCGCCACGGTTCTGGTGGTGGTGTTCGGGTTCGCCACCTACGGTGCGTTCTCCATCGGATCGTCCCCGCTGTCCGAGGTGAAGATCCCGATGTCGATCTTCGGCACCGCCACCGGCATCCTCTCGGTCATCGGCTTTCTGCCCGACGTGTTCATCCACACGTGGTACGGCAGCATGATCGACGCCCAGGGCACCGCGGCGTTCCAGAGCATCTTCGGCTTCGAGATCATGTTCGGCGCGATCGGCTGCGTCTGTTTGGCCATGATGCTCCGCACGATGAAGAAGCGCCGCTGCGAGGAGCCCGCGGCCGAGGCGCCGTCTGCCGCCGACGCATCCTAAGGGGACGCCATGAACAAACTCGACGTCCTCTCGCTCATAAGCCCGCAGATGAAGGCGGTGCTTGCGAAGGAAAGCGAGCTGGCGGGCGACGCGAACGACACCAGCGTCGGCTTCGAGGCCATGCGCGCGAACTACGTCGCCGGGCGCGCGCACTGGGTCGAGGGAGGGCCGCGCATGGCCCTGAAGGCGGACGGGACCGTGGAAGGGCCCTTCGGCCCGATCCCCGTGCGCTTCTACTATCCCACCGAGGGCCGTGCCGCCGCTTCGGCGGCGGGCCGGCCCGAAAGCCCGGCCATCGTGTACGTCCATGGAGGCGGGTTCGTGCTGGGCAACCTCGACACGCACGACCGCATCTGCCGCATCCTCGCCCAGAAGACCGGGGTCGCGGTGGTCGCGGTGGACTACCGGCTCTCCCCGGAGTCGAAGTTTCCCAGCGCGGTGCGCGAGACCGCGGCCGTCGCGTCGTACCTGCACGAGCAGGGCGGCGCCCACGGGATCGACGGGGACGCGCTTTCGTTCGCGGGGGATTCCGGCGGCGCGCACCTCAGCCTCGCCGCGACGATGTACCTGCGCGAGGAGCTGGGCTCAAGCGAGTTCGTGAAGTGCCTGCTTCTGTACTACGGCTGGTTCGGCCTGGCCGATTCGTCGTCGATGCGCCTTCTGGGCGGGCCGTGGGACGGGCTTACCGAAGAGGACTGGCGGTTCTACATGCAGATGTACGCAGACGATCCGTCCGATCTGCAGAAGAGCCCGTACGCGAACCTGTTCCTCAACGACCTGACCCGCGACATGCCGGCCTGCTACATAGCGGCCGCCGAGTTCGACCCGCTGCGCGACGACAGCGCGACGCTGGCCGCCATATGCGACCAGTACGGCATCCCGCACCGCTACGAGGTGTTCGAAGGGGTTATCCACGCGTTTCTGCACTACACCAAGATGCTCGACGCGGCGAACGAGGCGCTGGGAAACGGCGCCGCGTTCTACCGCCGGCATCTGGGGCTGTAAAGGTATCCGAGCTCGCTTCGCGGGGATTGCGCCAAGCGAGCGCCTGCAAGGAGGATGGTTATGGATTTCAAACTGACCGACGAGCAAGAGCTGATCGTCGAGAGCTACCGCACCTATATGGAAAGCGAGAACTGGGAAACGTACTTCCACGAGTGCGACGAGAAGCACGAGTACCCGCTTCGCTGGGTGAAGGGCCTGTGCGATCTGGGATTCGACCAGATCATGCTTCCCGAAAGCCACGGCGGTCTGGGGCTCGAACAGCCGTGCGTGACGCTGATGGCCGTGTACGAGGTGCTGGGCCGATACGGCGCGCCCACCTATGTCCTGTACCAGCTTCCCGGCTTCGAGACGATCATCCGCGAGGGCAGCGAGGAGCAGATCGAGGCCGTGATGTCGACGCTGGGCTCGGGCGAGCAGATCTGGAACTCGGCCTGTACCGAGCCGGGCGCGGGCTCCGACGTGGGAGCGCTCGCCACCACGTACCGGCGCGAGAACGGCAAGATATACTTGAGCGGCACCAAGACCTTCATCACTTCGTCGGCGGGTGTGAAGTACCTGGTCATCATGGCGAAAAACGCTGACGATCCCTCGATGTTCACCGAGTTCTTCGTCGATATGTCCAAGCCGGGGGTGAGGCTGTCCCCCCTCACCAAGCTGGGGCTGCGCATGGACAGCTGCTGCGAGGTGTACCTAGACGACGTCGAGCTCGAGGAGAAGGACATCTTCGGGAAAGAGGGCAACGGCTTCATGCGCGGCGTCTCCGACTTCAACTTCGAGCGCTGGCTGGTGGGTGCGTGCGACTACGGCACCGCCATCTGCGCTTTCGAGGACGCCATGAAGCACTCCAACACGCGCACGGCGTTCGGCAAGCCCATCGGCAGGTTCCAGCTGAACCAGCTCAAGATCACCGAGATGTGCATCAAGCTGACGAACATGAAGAACATGCTGTACGAAGCCGCGTGGAACGCCGACAACAACGGGGGAGACTTCGACCCGGCCGCCGCGGCCATGTGCAAGTACTACTGCGCCAACGCCGCGTTCGAGGTGACCGACGACGCCATGCAGATCATGGCCGGCATCGCCGTGGCAAGTGAGCACCGCATCAACCGCATCTGGCGCGACCTGCGCGTCGATCGCGTCTCGGGCGGCACCGACGAGATGATGATCCTCGCCACGTCCAAGGGCGCGTCCCTCAAGTACCGCCAGTAAAACCGCCGCCGGCCGGCCCCGAGCACGGCGCCTCGGGGCCGGCGCGCGGCTTCTTCCGAGCGGATGCGCGAGGGCATCCGCCCATCTCAGACGAACAGGAGGACTGAAACCATGGCGATTCCCACCGAGAAACCGTCCTACGGGCCGCTCGACGGCGTGAAGGTGGTGTACGCGGCCGTCGAACTGGCCTGCCCCAAGGCGGCCGACCTGCTGGCCGATTGGGGTGCCGACGTCATCTGGCTGGAGAACACGGGCGCGGGCGACACCATCCGCGACACCGCCTACATCAAGCAGGCGGAGCGCCGCAACCAGCGCTCGGTCGCGCTGAACTACTTCTCCGACGAGGGCAAGAAGGTGTTCTTCGACCTGGTTCGGGACGCCGACATCTTCATGGAGGCCTCGAAGGGCGGGACCTGGGCCCGCAAGGGCATCACTGACGAGGTCCTGTGGGAGCTGAACCCGAAGATGGTCATCGTGCACGTCTCCGGCTTCGGCCAGGAAGGCGACCCGAAGATGGTCAAGCGCGCCGCCTACGATCTGACGGTCATGGCGTATTCCGGCATCATCATGCAGAACGGCACCGAAGAGCAGCCGATGCTTCCCGGGCCGTACGCCGGCGACTACTTCAACACGCTCATGATCGCCTCGTCGGCGCTGTCCGCCCTGTACAAGGCCGAGAAGAGCGGCCAGGGCGAATCCATCGACCTGGCCATGCACGAGACGCTGCTCGCCATCGGCCAGTACTACCTGGTCGATTACCTGAACGAGGGCATCAAGTGGCCCCGTCCCGGCGCGCGCAACCAGAACCTGTGCGGTATCGGCGAGTTCAAGTGCAAAGACGGCTTTTTGGGCGTGTGCCTGTACGGCGTCGACCAGAACAAGTACTTCCTCGAGACCATCGGCCTGGGGCACCTGTGGGGCACCGAGGCCATCCCCGAGGACACGTCGGGCCTGTGGCTGTCCAACCCGCATGCCGACGAGATCCAGCGCGCGTTCGAGGCGTTTTGCCTGGAGAACTCCAAGTACGACATCGAGCGGGACTTCGCCGAGCACCGCATTGCGGCCCAGGTGGTCAACGATATGGAAGACCTCGTGGAAGAAGAGCACCTCAAGCTGCGCGGGACCTGGGTCGATTGGGAGACGGCCGACGGCGACACCTTCCATGGCCTGGGGGTGTTCCCGAAGTTCAAGAACAATCCCGGCCGCATCTGGCGCCCGATGCCCCCGCAGGGCGGAGACACCGTCGACGTGATGACGAAGCTGGGCTACACGCGCGAGCGCATCGACGAGCTGGCCGAGGCCGGCGTGGTCAAGATCGGCGAATAGGGCCGCGCGGGCGGTTCTTATCGGCTGGGGGCAGGGTGCGAAAGGAAGGGGAGTCGTGGCCGACATCGTGGGAAACGATACGCTGAGAAGCCTGTGGGACAGGCTCGAGCGCGACTGCGGCGATCGGGAGTTCCTCGTTTTCCAAGACCGGTGGGGAAGCGAGCGGACCTACACCTACCGCGCCTTCAACCGGGAGATCGACCGCACGGCGAACCTCTTCCTATCGTTGGGCGTCGAGCGCGAAGAGCGGGTCGCCGTGCAGATGCGCACCTGTCCCGAGTTCATCATGTGCCTGTTCGGCTTGGCGAAGATAGGGGCCGTCATGGTCCCGATGAACGAGCAGTACCTGGCCGACGAGGTGGCTTACGCTCTCGAGCGCACGGGTGCGACCTTTGCGGTGGCCGAAGGGGCCTTCGCGGGGATCTACCGCGACCTTTGCGACCGGCGGGCGATCGCTCCCGAAAGGGTGCTCATCGCCCGTCGGGGAGGCGACGGGTGCGAGGGAGGGGTCCGAACCTGCGAAAGCGGTCCGCTCTCCGCTTGCGGCCAGAGCTTCCCGGGTGACGGCGCTTGCGGTGACGTCGGGGATGGTTTTTCCGACTTCGACTGCGCGCGCGCCGCCCAGCCCGCCGAGCTGGGCGAGGTTTCGCCCCTTTCTTCCGACGACGTGGCCGAGATCATGTTCACGTCGGGAACCACGGCCTGTCCGAAAGGGGTTGTGCTCACCCATGCGAACATGCTGTTCAGCGGCGTATACGGGGCGTGGGAGGTGGCTTTAGGGGAAAACGACCGCCTCCTGTCGACCATGCCGGCCTGCCATTCCAACTTCCAGCTGGCCGCGCTTACCCCGGTGCTTGCGGCGGGCGCCACGCTGATCGTGGTCGAGCGCTACAGCGCCCGTAGGTTCTGGAGTCAGATCAGGGGCTATCGGGCTACGGTCACCCAGTGCGTCGCCATGATGCTGCGCACGCTGCTGCTGCAGCCCGTCGATCCCGCCGAGCGCGACCACTGCCTGCGCACGATGCTGTACTTCCTGGCGGTGTCGGACGACGAGAAGGAGCGCTTCGAGAAGCGCTATCGCGTATCGCTTGCGAACACGTACGGATCGACGGAATCGGTGGGATGGGTCCTTACCGACCCACCCACCGGTCAGCACCGCTGGCCCAGCGTCGGTCGTCCCGGCCTGGGTTACGAAGTGCGCATCGTGCGCGATGACGGAAGGCCGGCCGCCGCGTACGAGGTGGGCGAGATCCAGGTGCTGGGCGTGCGGGGCCGCACCGTGATGAGGGGGTACTTCGACGACCCCGATCAGACGGCCCGCGCCTTCACCGCGGATGGATGGATGCGGACCGGGGACAAGGGATATCGGGACGATGAGGGCTGGTTCTTCTTCGTGGACCGCAAGTCCAACATGATCAAGCGCGCGGGAGAGAACATCTCGGCAAGCGAGATCGAACGCGTGCTGGCGCAGCATCCCGACATCGACGAGGCCGCGGTTATCGGAGTGCCCGATCCCATTCGCGACCAAGCGGTCAAGGCGTTCGTGAAGCCGGTTGCGGGGCGCTTCCTCACGGAAGGCGAGGTGGTGTCGTTTTGCGCAGAGCGCATGGCGGCCTTCAAGGTTCCCTCGTTCGTCCAGATCGTCGCCGATTTCCCCCGCACGTGCTCAATGAAGATCGAGAAGAGGCTTTTGCATTAGTCGGTCGGCGTTGTCGAACGGGAGGTGGATATGCCGTCAGAGAGAAGCATGGACGATGCGGCTATGACGCCGTTTCTGCGCAAGATCACGTTTTTCTCCAGCGGAGGGTCGTTTCTCGACGGGTACGTGCTCTCCCTCATTGGGGTGGCCCTCACTCAGATCGCACCGCAGTTCGACCTGACGGGAACCTGGAGCGCGGCCATCGGGGCCTCGGTCCTGCTGGGTATTTTCGTGGGAACCATCGCAGGGGGCTACCTCACCGACCTCATCGGGCGCAAGAAGATGTTCGTCGTCGATATCGTGGCGATCGGGCTATTCTCGGTTTTGAGCGTGCTCTGCTCGACGCCGCTTCAGCTGGTGATCGCGCGGTTCCTCATCGGCGTGTTCGTGGGGGCCGACTACCCGATAGCCACGTCGCTGATCGCGGAGTTCACGCCGAAGCGGCATCGGAGCATCTCGATGGGCATGGTTTCGGCGGCCTGGTACCTGGGGGCTACGGCGGCGGCGTTCGTGGGCTACTTCCTACACGACGTCGATCACGGATGGCAGTGGATGCTGGGAAGCGCGGTCGTTCCCTGCATCGTGCTGCTCGTCGGGCGCCACGACGTCCCCGAGTCTCCCCTGTGGCTTGCGCAGAAGGGCCGCGCCGACGAAGCCGCCGCGGTGATGCGCAGCGTGTTCGGCGAAGGCGTGTCGCTCCCTGCGCAGTCCACGGGGGCGAAGACGGATATGCGCAAGGTGTTTTCCCCGGGCTACCTGGGGCGCATCGTGTTTCTGGGGATCCTTACGCTGTGCCAGGTGGTCCCCATGTACGCCATATACACCTTCGGTCCCGACATCATGGCGGCCTTCGGGCTGGGGCAGGGCCGCGAGGCCATCCTGGGCGAAAGCGCCGTCAGCTTGTTTTTCCTGGTCGGATCGATTCCGGCGATGTTTTGGCTGAATTCGATGGGCCGTAGGCCCCTGCTCATCGGATCGCTTGCGCTGATGGCGGTCGGGCTGACGGTGCTGGGGGTGTTTCCTGACGCGCCGATCTGGGTCATCGTGGCCGCTTTCGGTCTGTACGCGTTTTTCAGCGGGGGTCCGGGGATCTTGCAGTGGCTGTATCCCAACGAGCTGTTCCCGACCGAGGTGCGGGCGACGGCGGTGGGGACGGCCATCGCGTTTTCGCGCATCGGCACCATCGTGGCGACGTACGGCACGCCTCTTTTCATGCAGGCTTACGGCATCGGGCCCACGATGCTGGTCGCGGCCGGTTTGGTGGTTTCGGGCCTGGTGCTGTCGGTGGCCTTCGCGCCCGAGACCAAGGGCAGGTCGCTTTCGGAGACGAGCTCGCTTCGCCCGGGTGCCTAGCCGAAGCGCCGGGGGTGGAAAAAGCGGGGGGAGGAAGGGCCGCGCGGCCCTTCCTCCCCCCGTCGTGCGTTCGGGAAACCCGGTTTCCTAACGGCCCTGCCATTTCGGCTCGCGCTTCTCCACGAACGCAGCCGGCCCCTCGATGCCGTCGGCGGTCTTCTCCAGGAAGCGGTAGGCGGCGTCGGAATAGCGCATCGCGTCTTCTTCCGACATCTGATCCGCCGCGTGCACGATGTACTTCGTCCACTTCAGGGCCAAAGGAGCGTTCTTCAGGCACGCTTCGGCCAGCTCGATGGCCTTGTCCAGCACCTGCTCGGCGGGAACGACGTAGTTGATCAGCCCCAGCTCCTTCGCTTCGGGGGCCTTGATCTTCTTGCCGGTCAGCAAAAGCTCCATGCAGTCCTTGCGGTTCACGTCGCGGGCCAGGCGCACGATCCCGCCGGTGGAGGCGATGATCCCCAGGCCGACCTCGGTGCAGCCGAACTTCGCGTTCTCGGCGGCGACCACCATGTCGCAGGACAGCGCTATCTCCATGCCGCCGCCTGCCGCCGAGCCGTTGCACGCGGCGATGACCGGTTTGGAGCACAGGCGCGCCGTCAGACCTCCGAAGCCGTGCTCGGTCACGGTCTGGCACTCCCCGCCCTCGCTCAGCTCGGAGAGGTCCTCGCCGGCGCAGAACACCTTGCCGGTCCCGGTCACGATGATGGCGCGAACCGACGGATCGGTCTCGGCGTTGTTCATGATGTTCTCCATGGCCTTGGAAGTCGCGCCGTTCAGCGCGTTGGCCACGTCGGGTCGGTTGATCCTGATGGTCAGCAGACCGTCCTCTCGCAGTTCCGATACGACGGTTTCGGTTCCGTGGTAGTTCGTCATCGTCCCTCCCTGGTTGTTGCGGGCCTGTTTGTCTCGCGCTGCATCGAGCGCTTCAGGGACATGCTAGTCGCCGCCTATCGGGCACGCATCGCAAACAGGGCGCTAATTTCCAGGTCACACGAGGGTAGTTAAAAACAGGCTATAGCCAGATTCTAGGTAGCGCCGGTTTCACGGAGATCTTGCGATGACAGCGGGCGCACCTCGGCCCACACTTCGGTCACGCTTCGAGTGCGCGGGCCCGGTATTCGCCCCGCATTCGATCAAACCGAGCGAAAAGGAAAGGTGAGAGATGAAAATCGTCGCTGCGTTCAAGGTGGTTCCCGACGATCAGGACATCCAGGTGCTCCAGGACGGCTCGCTGGACTACTCCAAGGCGAAGGGGGTCGTGTCCGCCTACGACCTGAACGCCCTCGAGTTTTCCGCCCGCCTCGCCGCGGAGACCTCCGGATCGGTGACCGCCGTGTCGGTCGGACCGGCTTCGATCGACGATCCCAAGCTGAAGAAGAACGTGCTCGCCCGGGGCATCGACGAGCTGGTTATGGCGGCCGACGACAGGTACGGGGATCTTGACGCGCATGCCGCGGCCGAGGCGCTGGCCGTGCTCGTCGGGAATGCGGCGCCGTTCGACCTCGTCGTGTGCGGCGGGGGCTCTGCCGACAACTACGCCCAGCAAGTGGACATCCAGCTGGCGGCGAAGCTGGGCCTCCCCGTTGTGAACGGGGTGACGAAAGCCGAGGTCGGCGCATCGTCTCTCGTGGTCGAACGGGTTACCGAGCAGGCCGTTGAAACCATCGAGGTCCCTCTTCCCGCAGTCGTGTCCGTGCTTCCCGACGCGGCCGAGCCCCGCATCCCGGGCATGAAGGACATCCTCGCGGCGGGGAAAAAGCCCATGAGCACGGTCGATGCCGGCGAGCCGGCCGCGCGCGCGGTCGAGGTCGCCTCCTGCAAGGCCCCCAAGGGCGCCGAGCGCAAGCTCGAGGTTCTGGATGCATCGGACGACGGCGCGATCGAGCGCTTCGTCGCAGCGCTCAAGGCATCTCTGTAAAGCCGCTTCGGATAACGCGGTTGGAAGGAAGGTTGGTACACCAATGAAAGCACTTGTCATCACCGAGGGAACCGAAGCGGCACGCGAGCTTTCCGCAGGCGCCCGCCTCATGGCCGACGAGGTCGTCCTGGTATCGTTTTCCGATGCGCCCGGAAACGTCGCCGACAAGGTGGCGAAGGTCTCGGTTCCGGAGGGGTTCGTCCTAGACGACGCCGCCGACACCGTGATCTCGGTATTCGCATCAGAGCGTCCGGGGGTCGTCCTGGTCGAGCCTACGCGCCGCCTGAAGGCGGTCGCAGGTCGCCTGGCCGCCCATGCCGGCACGGCGGTCGTCACCGACGCGACCGGCTTTTCCGATGAGGGCGCCAAGAGCCTGTATTTCGGCGGCGTCGCGGAGCGCGTTCAGAAACCCGCCGGCGACGTGGCCGTTTACACGGTGCCCGCGGGCGTGTTCGACGGCTCGGACGCAACGGGCGCCGGCGTCGAGGAAGAGGTCGCCTGGGTCGCCCCGGCCAACCCTCTGAAGCTGGTGTCGTCGAGGCCCCTTCAGCGAAGCGGCGTCGATCTGGGCAAGGCCGACGCGGTCGTTGCGGCCGGGCGCGGGTTCACCGAAGAGTCCCAGCTCGATCTGGCCCGCGCGCTGTGCGAGAAGCTGGGGGCGGGGCTGGGCTGTTCCAGGCCGTTGACGGAAGGGGTCGACTGGCTTCCCACCGAGACCTACATCGGCGTGTCCGGCCTCATGATCTCCCCGAAGGTCTACGTCGCTTGCGGTATCTCGGGGCAGATGCAGCACATGGTGGGATGCAACCGCTCCAACACGGTGTTCGCGATCAACAAGGACAAGAACGCCGCGGTGTTCAAGCAATGCGATTACGGCCTGGTGGGCGACATCAAAGAGGTTCTGCCGGCCCTGACGGCCGCTCTGTAAGGGGGAAACGGTGTCCGATACCGATTTCGACGCGATAGTCGTCGGCTCCGGATGCGCCGGGGCCGTGGCCGCATACGTGCTGGCCCGCGCGGGCAAGAGCGTTCTGGTGGTCGAGCGGGGTAACTTCGCCGGCGCCAAGAACATGACGGGCGGCCGCATCTACTCGCATGCCCTGAAGGAGGTGTTCCCGAACTTCGAGGAGGAAGCGCCCCTCGAGCGCCGGATCACCCACGAGCGCATGGTCCTGATGGACGCCCGCGCGGCCACGACCATCGATTTCACCAGCGACGAGCTGGCGGCCGAAGGCCGGGACTCCTACTCGGTCCTGCGCGCGCCGTTCGACCAGTGGCTCGCCTCCAAGGCCGAGGAGGCGGGTGCCGAGTACATCTGCGGCATCGCGGTGGAAGAGCTCATCAAGGACGGATCGGGGAAGGTCGTGGGAGTCCGTGCCGGCGAAGACGAGATAACGGCCCAGGCGGTGGTGCTCGCCGAGGGCGCCAACCCCCTCCTCGCCGAGAAGTGCCTGGGTAACCCGCGCCCGAAGCCCAGCCAGATGGCCGTAGGGATCAAGCAGGTGTTCGAGTTGGCCCCTTCGCAGATCGAGGATCGCTTCCTGTGCCCGGAGGGGCAGGGCGCGGCCATGCTGTTCGTGGGAGACTGCACGCATGGCAACGTCGGCGGAGGGTTCCTCTACACGAACAAAGAGTCGATCAGCCTGGGCCTCGTGGCGACCATCGAGACGGCGGCCCGCGGGTCGAACCCCCATTCGATCTGCCGGATGCTCGAGGACTTCAAGCGCCACCCGGCGGTCGCCCCCATCATCCGAGGCGCGAAGCTGGCCGAGCATTCCGGGCACATGGTTCCCGAAGGCGGGTTCGACATGGTTCCCGAATACGTGTTCGACGGGTGCGTCATCGCCGGTGAAACGGCGGGCCTGTGCATGAACATGGGTTACCAGGTGCGCGGGATGGACTTCGCCGTGGCTTCGGGGCGCATGGCCGCCGAGGCCGTCATCGAGGCCATCGATCGGGGCGATACCGGCAAGGAGGGCCTCGCATCCTACCGCACGCGCATGGAGGGGTCCTTCGTGATCGGGGATCTGAAGACGTTCCGGCGCTGGCCGCATACCATGGAGGGGTGGGACTCCCTGTTCAAGGATTACCCGTCTCTGGCGAAAGAGCTGATGAACGAGCTTTTCGTTGTGAACGGGGCCCCTCAGGCGCCGCTGATGAAGCGCATGATGCCCGTGTTGAAGAAGAGAGGGCTCATTAAGCTGGCTCTCGAGATGAGGGGAGCGTGCAAGGCCCTATGAGCAACGCCGAGATGCATACCGTCAACGTCGACGAGTTCCTCGCATTGGACAAATACGAGGTCGATGAGGAGAACGCCCACATCGAGCTTGCGAAGGACCCCGATATCGACGAGTTCATGAAGCTGGTGCGCGTGTGCCCGGCGGCCCTGTACCGTGTAGACGAGGGAGGGGCGCTGTCGTTCGATTACGCCGGGTGCCTGGAGTGCGGGACCTGCCGTATCGCATGCGGGGACACGATCGTCGTCAAATGGGAGAACCCGCAGCCCACGATGGGCGTCGAGTACCGCTTCGGATAGTTCGTCCGAGCTCTTTGCAGCTGCGGCGCGCCGGTCGGGATTCCCGGTCGGCGCGCTGCGGCATCGCGCTCGTTTCGCGGCGCAGAGCGCTCGGCGCCCGTGTTCGCGCAGCGCTGCTTGCCTTCTACCCGCATTCGGGTTACAATGCAGCGGTTCGCGTCTACGGGCGCGTCGCTACTTCGAGCCGACAAGGCGGCTCGCGTGCCGAAACCGCAGCGCCCAGCGCCGGCTTTCGGGACACGCAGAATACCTGGCGGTCCCCTCCTCGGTTCCGAGGATGCGCGGACTGCGCGATCTTGAGAGTCGCGCGCCTGACATGCAGGCATTACGAGCCATCGGCCCAGAAGGGCGGGGGATGGTCGGAATTTTTTTGTGCTCAAAAAATCCCAAGCATTTCAGACTGAACATCTGCTAGCATCTAGAGTTGCTGCTTACTGTCGATTTGCTTATGCAAAGGAGCACTTTTGACCAAACAAGATGTCATCGAGCTCGAAGGAACCGTGCAAGAAGCATTGCCCAACGCAATGTTTCGCGTCGAACTCGAGAACGGCCACACCATCTTGGCCCATATCTCCGGAAAGATGCGCATGCACTACATCAAGATCCTTCCCGGGGACAAGGTGACGGTGGAGCTTTCCGTGTACGACCTCAACCGAGGGCGCATCACGTACCGCTTCAAGTAGCGACCGCTTTTTCTGAACGGTCGCGTTTTCGACTTTTCAGACAAAGCGACGATCGCGCTTCCCGCTCGCGGGCCGCGCGCTGTCGCTCGTTTGGCTCGGAGAGCCTTTTCCAAGCAGGTAGCAGGGCAGACAACAACGGCAGCGGCTGGCCGTTTGAGATAGACGAATTGGTAGAACGCCGAAAGGAAGAAAACATGAAGGTACGCCCTTCGGTCAAGAAGATGTGCGATAAGTGCAAAATCGTGCGTCGCCACGGCAAGATCTTTGTGATCTGCGAAAACCCGCGTCATAAACAGCGTCAAGGCTAGAAAGAGGAGATAAGCATATGGCTCGTCTTGTTGGTGTCGACCTCCCGCGCGAAAAGCGCGTCGAGATCGGTCTGACCTACATCTACGGCATCGGTCTGACGACTTCCAAGAAGATTCTTGCGGAAACCGGTGTCAACCCCGACACCCGCTGCAATGACCTGACGGAAGACGATCTGTCCAAGCTCCGCGACTACATCCAGGGCAACCTCACGGTCGAGGGCGACCTGCATCGCGAGGTTTCCCAGAACATCAAGCGCCTCATGGAGATCGGTTGCTACCGAGGCCTGCGCCATCGTCGTGGCCTGCCCGTTCGCGGTCAGCGCACCCACACGAACGCTCGTACGCGCAAGGGTCCTCGCAAGCAAATCGGCGGCAAGAAGAAGTAGGGGTAGCTAAATGGCTCAGAAGAAGAATGCAACTGCGCACATCAAGCGCTCCGAGCGTAAGAACATTGCCGTTGGCGCTGCGCATATCAAGTCCACGTTCAACAACACGATCGTGAGCATCACCGATCCCCAGGGCAACGTGATCTCGTGGCAGTCCGCCGGCACCGTCGGCTTCAAGGGCTCCCGCAAGTCCACTCCGTTCGCGGCTCAGATGGCTGCCGAGGCTGCCGCCAAGACCGCTATGGAGCACGGCCTGCATAAGGTGGCCGTTTTCGTGAAGGGCCCCGGTTCGGGCCGCGAAACCGCCGTCCGCTCCCTGCAGGCAGCTGGCCTCGAGGTTTCCAGCATTCAGGATTGCACGCCCATCCCGCACAACGGTTGCCGTCCGCGCAAGCGTCGTCGCGTGTAGTTGAAAGGATTTAGATCATGGCAATTGACAGGACTCCGGTTCTGAAGCGCTGCAGGCAGCTGGGCATCGAGCCCTCCGTCCTCGGCTATACCACTAAAGAATCCAAGCGCGAGCCCAAGCGCCGCCGCAAGGAGAGCGAGTACGGCCAGCAGCTTCGCGAGAAGCAGAAGGCCAAGTTCATCTACGGCGTTCTGGAGAAGCAGTTCCGCAGCTACTTCAAGCGCGCCAAGGCTATGGAGGGCGTCACCGGCGAGAACCTCCTCACCATCCTCGAGTCCCGCCTCGACAACGTGGTGTTCCGCCTCGGCTTCGCCCGTACTCGCAAGGAAGCCCGCCAGGCGGTCACCCACGCTCACTTCACCGTGAACGGCCGCAGCGTCGACATCCCGTCGTACCGCGTCCGCCCCGGCGACGTGATCGCGGTCGCTCCCAAGGCCAAGGAGCTTTTGGTTATCAAGAGCGCCCTGGTCAGCAACGAGCGCGTTGCCGTTCCCGCATGGCTCGAGGTCGATATCGAGAAGCTTCAGGGCAGCGTTTCGTCGCTTCCCACGCGTGATCAGATTGATCTGGACATCAACGAACAGCTCATCGTCGAACTCTACTCGAAGTAATCACGCCCAAAGTAAGGAGGCTTACCAAGCATGACAGAGTTCATGAGGCCTACAGTTACAACGGAAGAAGTGAGCGACACCCTCGCTCGTTTCATTGTCGAGCCGCTCGAGCGCGGCTACGGCAACACTCTGGGCAACTCGCTGCGTCGCGTTCTGCTTTCGTCTTTGGACGGCGCGCGTGCGACGGCGATCCAGATCGAGGGCGTGCAGCATGAGTTCACCACCGCCGAAGGCGTCATCGAAGACATCACCGATATCGTTCTGAACGTGAAGGGCCTGGTCTTCCAGGCTCTCAACTCCGACATCGAGCAGGCCATCGCCCATGTGTCCGTCGAGGGCCCCTGCGTCGTGACCGGAGCCGACCTCGAAGTTCCCACCGAGTTCACGCTGATCAACCCCGAGCACGTCATCGCGACGGTCGCCGATGGCGGCCAGCTCGAGATGAGCGTCCGCATCGGCGTGGGCCGCGGCTACGTTTCGGCCGAGCGCAACAAGCGCACCGAGGACCCCATCGGCATCATCCATGTCGACTCGCTGTTCTCGCCGGTGCGCCGCTGCACCATGAACGTGGTCAACACCCGCGTCGGCCAGCGCACCGACTACGACAAGCTGGTCCTCGAGGTCGAAACCGACGGATCTTCCACCCCCGTCGAGGCGGTCCTGCGCGCGGTGAACATCATCAACCAGTACATGGGCGCCTTCATGGTCCTTTCCGGAGACGAAGAGGAAGAGGAGATGGAGATCCCCTCGATCTTCACCCCCGAGGGCCAGGAGACCAACGTCGAGCTCGACAAGCAGATCGAGGATCTGGACCTTTCCGTCCGCTCCTACAACTGCCTGAAGCGCGCCGGCATCCATTCCGTGCGCCAGCTGGTCGAGTTCTCCGAGAACGACCTGCTGAACATCAGGAACTTCGGCGCCAAGTCCATTGAGGAAGTGAAGGACAAGCTCATCTCCATGGGCTTGAACTTGAAGCTATAGGAGATACGAGACCATGAGACACAACTACAAGGGCCGCAAGCTCGGTACCGACACGAGCCATACGCGTGCGATGAAGCGCAGCCTCGTCAGCGCTCTTCTGGCCAACGACCGCATCAAGACCATCGAGTCGCGCGCCAAGGAGATCCGCCCCGACGTCGATCGCATCATCACCTGGGCGAAGAAGGGCGACCTTCATTCCCGCCGCCTCGCCATCGCCAAGCTCGGCGGTGACAAGGAACTGGTGCGCGAGATCTTCGAGAAGGTCGAGCAGGGCCTGTTCGCCGACCGCAACGGCGGCTACACCCGCATCATGAAGCTGGGCTACCGCAAGGGCGACAACGCCCCCATGGTGGTCATGGAGCTGTGCACCGAGCCGGTGAAGAAGAAGGCCGCCAAGGCCGCTCCGAAGAAGGTTGCCCCCAAGAAGGTCGAGGCGACCGAGGAGAAGCCCGCCGAGGCCGAGGTCGTCGAGACCGAAGCCGCCGAGGCTGCAACCGAGGCTCCGGTCGAGGCCAAGGCCGAAGAGGCCAAAGCCGAGGAGACGAAGGCCGAGTAGCCTGTCGTTTCCACCCATGCGAAAGCGAGAACGGATCCGGCTTGCCGGATCCGTTTTTTCATGCCCGTATGTCATACTGGGACGATGCCCTTTCGGTTCAAAACATACTATCCGGGGAAATCCCCCGTTCATCGCTGCGACCCGCGCGTCAAGATCGCGTTGCTCGCAGCTTTGTCGGTGTGCGCTTTCCTCGTCGGGACGATCGCGGGGATGGGCGTGCTCGCGCTTTCGGTGTCATGCTGCGCCCTTGCGTCGCGCATTCCCCCGAAGGCGCTCGTCGCGCCGCTTGTCCCCGTAGGCGTCCTCGGAGCTTTCGCGCTGTGGTTCTCGGCTGTGAACGGGGCGGGGGCAGAAGCGGGGACGGTTGTCGCCCTGCGCATGCTGGTGCTGGTCGAAGCCAGCATGGTGGTGGCGCTCAGCACCGCGTCGAGCCAGATCATGGGTGCGATAGCGCAGATGATGGCCCCTTTGCGAAGCGCGAGGGTCCCCGTGGACGATATCGTTGTGACGCTGACGCTGGCCCTGGCGTTCATTCCCGCCATCGCCGCCGAGATATCTCGGGTTCGCTGCGCCCATGCATCGCGCGGCGCCGAGGCCGCAACGGGTCTGAGGGCGACTCTCGCACGTTGGGGAAGCGTGTTCTCCTCTGTGTTCGTCGGGCTGTTCGACCATGCCGATTCCCTGGCTCGGGCGATGGACGCGCGCGCTTACGGGGCGGCGGGCGAAAGGACGTCGCTCAATGCCTTGAAGGCGCGCCCCTGTGATGCGGCGGCGCTTTTCCTAGGCCTGGTGGCGATGGCTGTCGTGGGGTTCTACTCTCTTAGGGGATAGTTTTTGATGGACGCACGCCATCAGGCAGAACAAGGGAGTCTTACAAGGAGTCCAAGATGGCGTGGGCAGTTACGGCCAGGTTCAGGTCCCCTCTCTTCTCCGTGAGGAAACAGAGGATGCATCCCGCAATGGCATATCCTGCGATCGACGATGCGATTGCGATGATTGGTGGTGCTCCGATCAGGATTTTGCTAACGGAGTGACAGAGGCCCCATATGGCTCCGGAAAGAAGTCCGGCCATCGCAACGGGAAACTCCATACGGGAAGCGTCGAGGGCCGCTTTCATTCTTGGGAACAGCAAACCCCTGAATAAAAGCTCTTCCGGCAATGCAACGAAAAAGAACAGGTAGACAGGTTTGTACAGCTGCGCGATGCCTGCGCCCAATTTCGCAGCTAACACAAGGCTGATCAGACCGTAGATAGCGATCGAAACGACGAGTTCCCTGTTCGCGTTCAGCATGAAACTTTGCTTAGGGTTCCTGCGGATCAAAAGCAAAGCAGGTATCGCAACAACAAGGCCAGCGAGAAGATCGAATGCCGCTCTTTGAAACAGCGAGCTTAAGGTCAGTCCGTCAAAGGAGGGGCATAACCCGTTTTGCATACCGAAGAAGACCAACGTGCTTTCCGCTAAGCAAACGGACATGATCAGGAAAGATATGTTCACCATTTTCTTCATAGGTTCACTCTGCATACCCTGATTCTTTTCTCAAGTCCTTCCACAAAAGGGTAGTCATGGGTTGCGATGATGATTATTTTGTCTTTGTAGATAGAGGTAAGGTGCGAGGCGAGCTGGTTTGATGCTGTATTTAATAACTAAAGACACTTTATTTAAAAGAGTTATATAAAGGCAACATTTTAGGCGATTGAAATTATTTATCGAAAGCTTATTGTGCAAGCTTTGCTGTTTTCCGTGTTCGAACGCGGGTCCGGGTTTCGCAACCGCCGGGCGGGCGGCTTCGACGGGATCTGCAGTGCGGATGCTATCATCTAGCTGTCGTTCAATACTGCAGTATGTCGAGGAGGCATAGATGAGCATCATTATCGATGTGTACGGACGCGAGGTTCTCGATTCACGCGGCAACCCCACCGTCGAGGTCGAGGTCACTCTCGACGACGGCTCGTTCGGCCGCGCCATGGTTCCCTCCGGGGCCTCCACCGGCGCGTTCGAGGCCGTGGAGCTGCGCGACGGTGACAAGGGCCGCTATCTGGGCAAGGGAGTGCTCACGGCAGTGAACAACGTGAACACCGACATCGCAGGCGAGCTCATCGGCTTCGAGGCGACCGACCAGCGCGCCATCGACGAAGCCCTCCTCGAACTGGACGGCACCGACAACAAGGGCCGTCTGGGAGCCAACGCCATCTTGGGCGTGTCCCTCGCAACCGCGCGCGCCGCGGCCGAGTCGTCCGCCCTGCCCCTGTACAAGTACGTGGGCGGCGTGAACGCCTACGAGCTGCCCACGCCCATGATGAACATCCTCAACGGCGGCGTGCACGCCGACAACAACGTGGACTTCCAGGAGTTCATGATCATGCCCGTGGGGGCCTCCACGTTCGCCGAGGGCCTGCGCTGGTGCGCCGAGATCTACCACACGCTGAAGAAGGTCCTGCACGATGCCGGCCTCGGCGGAGGCGTTGGCGACGAGGGCGGCTTCGCCCCGAACTTCACCACCAACGAAGAGCCGCTCCAGTACATCGTGCGCGCCTGCGAAGCCGCCGGCTACCAGCCCGGCTCCGATATCCTGTTCGCGATGGACCCCGCGTCCACCGAGTTCTACGACGCCGACAAGCAGCGCTACGTGCTGGCGGGCGAGGGCCGCGAGCTCACCAGCGACGAGATGGTCGACTACTGGGCTGCGCTCGTCGAGAAGTACCCCATCGTGTCCATCGAGGACGGCATGGCCGAGGAGGACTGGGACGGCTGGAAGAAGCTCACCGACCGCATCGGCGGCAAGGTCCAGCTGGTGGGAGACGACCTGTTCGTCACCAACTCCGAGCGCCTTGCCAAGGGCATCGAGCTGGGCTGCGCGAACGCGATCCTCATCAAGGTGAACCAGATCGGCAGCCTCACCGAGACCCTCGACGCCATCCAGATGGCCAAGCAGGCCGGATACGCCTGCGTCATGAGCCATCGCTCCGGCGAGACCGAAGACACCACGATCGCCGACCTGTCCGTGGCTCTCAACACCGGCCAGATCAAGACGGGCGCCCCGTGCCGAAGCGACCGCGTGGCGAAGTACAACCAGCTCATCCGCATCGAAGAAGAGCTCGACACCCAAGCTCGATATGCAGGCCGTCTGGCGTTTTACAACATCGAGTGCGAGTAGTCGAGCTGCTCGACAGCGCGTCGGTCCGTTGTGATATTCTCAACAGACGGCACGTGTCCGATGCGACTTTTCCGCACCCTGCGCGTTCGTGCAGGGTGCTTTTCGTATGACCTGTTCGTGCGGTATCTGCACCTACTTGCTTTGAAAGGCGATGAACCGTGGAAAAAACGGCAATTCCCGAGATGATCTCACTTGAAGAGGCCCGCCAGCTGGTTCTTTCCAAAGTGCGGCCGCTTCCGATCGAATCCGTGCCCTTGCACGATGCGGTCGGCCGCCCCGCCGCCGCCAACCTTGCCAGCGATATTGACATCTCCCCGTTCGCGCACAGCGCCATGGACGGCTTCGCGTTGCGAGCCGACCAGATCGCCCGTGCGTCCGGGGAGTCTCCGGTCGAGCTGGACGTCATCGCCGAGGTCGCTGCGGGCGATGTGTTCGAGGGCGAGATCGGGGAAGGGCAGTGCGTGCGCATCATGACGGGCGCCCCGCTTCCCGAGGACGCCGATTGCGTAGTGAAATACGAGGTCGTAGGCGTAGTGAGCGGAGAGGGGAAGCCGGGTGGCCGCGTGTCGTTCTCGGCTCCCGCCAAGGTGCGGTCCAATGTGAGGGAGGCCGGCGAGGAGGCCAGGGCCGGCGAAGTCGTAGTGCGCGTCGGCGAGGTCGTCGGCAGCGCCGGCGTGGGGTTTCTGGCAGGTTGCGGCGTGACGTCGGTGCCGGTTCATCGCAGGCCCCGCGTCGCCATCGTCTCGATCGGGTCAGAGCTGGTCGAGGCCGATCAGGTTCCCTCGCGCGGCAAGATCCGCAACTCCAACGCCCATGCGCTTGCGGCCTGCGCCTCTGCGGCGGGCGCCGTCGCCGTCCGGCTTCCCATCGTCGAGGACTCGCTCGAGGCCCTGCAAGCCCAGATCAAGCGCTGCGCCTCCGAATACGATTTCGTGGTGACCAGCGGCGGGGCGTCGAACGGCGATTTCGATTTCATCAAGCCCGCCATCCAGGGCGCAGGGGAGCTTCTGATGGCCACCGTGAACATGCGCCCGGGAAAGGCCCAGGCGTTCGGGCTGGTGGACGGCACGCCGGTGTTCGGCCTTCCGGGGAACCCGGCCGCTGCTTATCTGGGTTTCGAAATGCTGATCAGGCCCGCTCTTAGGAAGATGCAGGGTTTCTCGAACTTCGAGCGCCCGCGCGTGAGGGCCCGTTTGGCAAGCGATTTCAAGAAGAAGGACCCGCGCCGCATCTTCCTGCGCTCCACGCTGACCAAGGCGGAGGACGGATCGTACGTTGTCGCCCCGGCGAAGAACCAGAGCTCGGGGCTGTTCGGCGTCATCCAGCGCAGCAATTGCTTCGCCATCATGCCCGAGGGGCTGGAATCGCGCGAAGCGGGGTCGCTGGTCGAGTGCGTCCTGCTCGACGTGAGCGAAGACGTGGCCATTTAGGGAAGGAGCGTCGCCATGTCCGTTGAAAAACCGACGTTTTGCATCGTCACCTGCTCTGACACGCGCGGGATGAAGCAGGATACGGCGGGTGCGGCCCTCGAGGCGCTCATCGCCGAGCAGGGTTGGGAGTGCATCGACCATGTGGTGGTCAGAGACGAACGCGACCTGATCTCGGCCGCCATCGTGCGCGGTGCCGACGAGCTGAAGGCCGATGTCGTGCTCACCTGCGGCGGCAGCGGATTGTCCCCGCGCGACGTCACGCCCGAGGCGACCATGGACGTCTGCGAGCGCAACGTCCCCGGCATCGCCGAGGCCATGCGCGCCCACAGCCTGTCCATCACGCCGTTCGCGATGCTTTCCCGCGCCCTGTGCATGCAGCGGGGCCGCACGCTGGTGCTGAACCTTCCCGGCAGCGAAAAGGCGGCGCGCGAGAACTGGGCCGGCGTGGTGAAGGCGCTTCCGCATGCCGTGTCCATGATGGCGGGAGGCGGTCACTGATATGTATTCGTCCGATCTGCCCAACGGGTTCACGGGGATGCCCCGGAAGAAGAGCGGCGGGACGCTGTTTTCGGACGCGTCGCCGTCCCCCGAAAACGGAGCCCGACCCTCCGAGGGCGACGGGGGCGCCCTCGCGCAACCTTCCCGCGGACGCCTGACGCTCGACGTCGAGCAGGCCGATGCGATAGAAGAGTCGCTGCGCCGCTGGTCGTGGGTGAATATCGATCTGAGTGCTGTGCGCCACAACGTGCGCGAGGCGCGCAAGCTCATTCCCCGCTCGACCCGCCTGCTGGCCGTGGTCAAGGCCGATGCCTACGGGCACGGCGCCGTGAAGGTTGCGGAAGCGGCGCTTTCCGCCGGGGCCGATCATCTGGGCGTGGCGACCGTGTCTGAGGGAATAGAGCTGCGCCGCGCGCAGATCGGCGCTCCGATCCTCATCCTGTCGCAGCCGCCCGCAAGCGCTATCCCCTTGCTTTTGGCCTACAACATCATGCCCTCGGTGTACGAGTCCGAGTTCGCCGTCCAGTACGGCGAGATGGCCGACGCGCACGGCATGGAGGCCCCGTTCCATCTGGCGGTGAACAGCGGGATGAACCGCATCGGCGTCCGCTACGACGAGGTGGTTCCCTTCATGATGCAGATCGGGTTCCATCGGGCCCTGAAGCTTGCGGGCGTGTTCACCCATTTCGCCACCGCCGATGCCCCCGAGCCGTTCGAGTTCGACGTCCAGGCGCATCGGTTCGAGGAATCGATCGCGGCCCTGCGCCAGATGGGGGTCGATCCGGGTATCGTCCATGCGGCGAATTCGGCGGCCACGGTTCGCTATCCGGGCGTCCACTACGACATGGTGCGCTGGGGGATCTGCATGTACGGGTTCCACCCGTGTCCCGAAACGCGCCTGAGGGTCGCGCTGAAACCGGTGATGAGCGTGCACGCGCGCATCACCGACGCGCGCCTGGTCCCCATGAGCGAGGGCGTGAGCTACGGGTTCAACTACCGCTCTCCCGGCAGCGTGAAGATCTGCACGCTGCCCATCGGATACGCCGACGGCCTGGTGCGCGGGCTTTCGGGCAGGATCGACTTCCTGTTGAAGGGAAGGCGCTTCCGCCAGGTGGGAAACATCTGCATGGACCAGTGCATGTTCGAGGCTGACATGCGCTCGTTCGCCACGCGCACGCGCATCGACCCGCAGGTGGGCGACGAGGTCGTCATCGTCGGGGAGCAGGGGGACGAAGCGGTCACCATCGATGATATGGCTGCTAAGCTGAATACGATATCGTACGAGGTGGCGATCGGGTTTTCCCATCGCATGCCGCGTTACTACCTCGGTTAGGACGGAGTGGGCTCATGGCGGATTCCCGTACTTTGGATGATGTGAGGGCCGATGTCGCGGCCTGTCGCCGCTGCCCTCTGTGCGACGGGCGGACCAACACCGTGTTCGGCAACGGAGACCCGCATGCGCGCGTCTTGGTGGTCGGTGAAGCCCCGGGTAAGAACGAGGACAAGCAGGGCGAGCCGTTCGTGGGCGCCGCAGGGCGCAACCTGTCCGAGTTCCTGGAGATTGCGGGGCTCAAGCGCGAGGAGATATTCATTGCCAACGTGCTGAAGTGCCGCCCGCCCGACAACCGCGACCCGCGCCCCGACGAGATCTGCGCCTGCGCCCCGTTCCTGCGCGAACAGACGCGCCTGATCGACCCCGAGGTGATCGTGACTCTGGGCAATTTCGCCACCAAGTTCATCCTGAAAACCGAGCGCGGCATCACCAGCCTGCACGGGCAGACGTTCATGGCGGGCAGGTTCAAGGTGTTTCCCATGTTCCATCCCGCAGCGGCGATCTACGATCGCACCAAGCGCCCCCTGATCGAGGAGGATTTCGCGCGCCTTGGCGAGGTTCTGCGCGCGGGCGGTGCGAGCGCGTCGGCAGAGGGCGCGGCGCCCGTGGACGCCCGATGACCCCGTTCGACCCGATCGCCTACATCAACGAGCCGCGCTGGCAGCACTCCCGCCTGGGGCTCGAGCGCATAACCGACCTGTTGGAGCGCTTGGGGAGGCCCCAGGATGAGCTGAGGTTCGTCCATGTGGCGGGCACCAACGGGAAAGGTTCGACCTGCGCGTTCATCGAGTCGATCCTCCGCGCCGCCGGGTATCGGACCGGTCTGTTCACCAGCCCCTTCATCCTGCGGTTCGAAGAGCGCATCCGCGTGGACGGCCTCGATATCTCCCTTTCGGATCTCGGCGAGGCGACGCTTGAGGTGCGCGATGCGGCCGAAGCCCAGTTCGAGGAAACCGGCGAGCATCCCACCGAGTTCGAGCTGATGACCGCGGTCGCGCTCGTGCATTTCGCCCGGAGCGCCTGCGACGTGGTCGTGCTCGAGGTCGGGCTGGGCGGGCGCCTGGACTCGACCAACGTCGTCGATGCGCCCGAGGCGTGCGTGATCACGCGCATCGGACTGGATCACACCGGTTTGCTGGGCGATACGGTTTCCCAGATAGCGGCCGAGAAGGCGGGCATCGTCAAAGCGGGTGCCGCCGTGGTGTCGTACCCGCAGGAGCCGTCTGCCCGCGCGGTTATTGAACGGGTTGCCGCAGATGCCGGTTGTACCGTTGTCGAGCCCGACCTGGGCGAGCTGGAGGTTGGCGGCGGTGTCGGGCGCGGTCGCCGGGCGTTTTCGTATCGCGGGCGGCCCTTCGAGACGCGCATGCTGGGAAGCTACCAGCCGGCGAATGCCGCAGTGGCCCTCGAAACCGTCGAAGAGCTGCGAAAGCGCGGATGGGACATCTCCGACGACGCGGTCGAACGCGGCGTCGCGTCGGCGTTTTGGCCGGGCCGCTTCGAGGTGAGGGATGCGCGGGGGGCATGGCCCGCAACCGTCATCGACGGGGGGCACAACCCGCAGGGCGCTTGCGCGCTGGCCGATTCGCTGAAAGACGCGTTTCCCGGCCAGTCGTTCACGTTCGTCATGAGCGTGCTGGCAGACAAGGACTACCGCGCGATGATCGACGCGCTTTCGCCCTTGGCGCGCGCCTTCGTATGCACCGCACCCGACAACCCCCGTGCGCTTGCGGCCGACGACCTGGCTGAAGCGGTGCGGGCGCAGACCGAGGGGCGCTCGGTCCCGCTGGAGGTGGTCGTTGCGGGCGATATGGCCCATGCGCTGGGCATAGCGCGCCGCCTGACGGGCGAGGGGGGCGTCATGTGCGTGTTCGGGAGCCTGTACGCCCTGTCCGCCGCGTACGCGGTTTTGGACGGAGGGGATTCCTAGGCGGTTTCGCGCACGAGCTCCCAGAAGGCAACGGCGCTCGACGCCGCCACGTTGAGCGAGTCCACTCCGTGGCGCATGGGGATGCGCACGGTCATGTCGCAGTGTTCGAGCGTGGTGCGCGACAGCCCGTACCCTTCCGTTCCGAACACCAGGGCTATCTTGTCCTGTGCGCGGACGCGCGGATCGTCGAGGGGGATCGAATCGTCCTCAAGCGCCATGGCGGCGATGGTGAACCCCAGTTCCCGCAGCGTACGGGAACCGTCGGCGAACCAGGTGCGCGGGTCGCCTTCCATGCGGGTCCACGGCACTTGGAACACCGCGCCCATCGACACGCGCACGGCGCGGCGGTACAGCGGATCGTAGCAGGCGGGGGACACCAGCACGGCATCGGCCCCGATGGCGGCCGCCGAGCGGAATATGGCGCCGACGTTGGTGTGGTTCCGGATATCCTCCAAGACGGCCACGACCCGTGCGTTTTCCAGCGTCTTTTCCACCGATGCGAGCGCGGGTCGGCGAAAGGCGCACAGGGCGCCGCGCGTGAGCTCGAACCCGGTGAGCTGCCGCAGCTCGCTGCGCGGGGCCGCGAACACGGGCACGTCGGGATGCTCGCGTTCGATGCGGCCGATGACCGTTTCGAGCTGGCCGAGGTACTCGGGGGCCGTCAGCAGGGACAGCGGAATGCAGCCTGCGTCGAGGGCGCGGCCGATGACCTCGACGGTCTCGGCTATGAAGACCCCCTTCTCCGGTTCGATCCGGCTGCGCAGCGCAACGTCGGTGAGACGGGCGAAGGGATCGAGGCGCGGGTCGGAGAGGCGGTCGATGGAAACGAGCGGCACGGCGGGGTCCTTTCGAAGGGTTCGGGATCAAGTATACCCTGTGCGATTTTCAACCGAACGCCCGGAGCGGCGCTATACTCGATGCAGTGCAGTCGTGAGTTCAGGAGCTCATGCATGGCTATGAATGAGAACGACCCCGAAGGGTCGCTGTGCGACGGGGAACGCGCTGCGGGCTCCGGCGCGTTCTATGATTTCGTCGAAACGGTTGCCGCCCTGCGCGCACCCGAAGGGGGCTGTCCCTGGAATCGGGCGCAGACCCACGAATCGCTGACCGAGTACCTGGTGGAGGAAGCCTACGAGGCGGCCGACGCGATCGAGGCGCGGGACACCCGGCGCGTCGAAGAGGAGCTCGGCGATGTATTGCTCCAGGTGGTTCTGCAAAGCCAGATCGCAGCCGAGGCGGGCGAGTTCACCATAGACGACGTGTGCGCGACCGTCGATGAGAAGATGGTGCGGCGCCATCCCCATGTGTTCTCGGATGCCGCCGGCGGGGACGCGAACGAGGTCGCCCGCCTGTGGGAGCAGGTCAAGCTGGCGGAAAAGGAAGAGGCGGCGCGCCGTGCATCCGAATCGGGCCGCATTCCCAGCCTGCTCGACGACGTTCCGCGCTCGTTTCCCGCGCTTCTCCAAGCCCAGAAGATCTCGCGTAAGGCGGCGGCTGCCGGCTTCGAGTGGGATGCGCTTGACGGGGTGTGGGCCAAGGTGCGCGAAGAGGAAGCCGAGCTGCGCGAAGCCTACGCGGCGGCGCCCAAGTCGGAAGACGGGCGCATGCTGCGCGGCGCCGATGCGACCGATCCTTTGGTGGAAGCTGCCGAGCTGGAGTTCGGCGACCTCCTGTTCGCGCTGGTGAACGTGGCGCGGCATATGGGCATCGATTCCGAATCGGCGCTGCGGCGCACCTGTGCGAAGTTCCGCTCCCGCTGGGAGTCGATGGAGGGGGAGGCCCGGGCTTCCCGCACGCAGATCGACCGGCTGACCGCCGATGCGCTCGAAGGGTTGTGGCAGGCGGCGAAGGACAGGGAGGGCGCCGAACATGGATCAGAGTAGCTCGCTGACCGAACGGATCGAGCGGATCGACCCGCATCGCTCGCTGGTGAAGCCGGGAGAGGAAGACCTGATGGTGGAAACATCCGAGAACGCCCGCCGGTTCTTCGCCGACGTGCTTCCCATGCTGGCCCGCTACCATGCGGCCATGCGCGAGATGGAGGTGCGCTTCGAGATCATCGATCGGGACCTCAGCGTCCGGCGGCACCGCAACCCCATCCACCACGTCGAATCGCGCGTCAAGGACCCGCGGGGCGTTTACGAGAAGCTGGCCCGCTACGGCAAGCCCCAGACGGTCGCCAACGCCGAGCGCTACGTTATGGATATAGCCGGCGTTCGGGTGATCTGCTCGTACATTCATGATGTCTACGAATTATGCGAAATGCTGAAACGCCACGACGACCTCGAAGTGGTGAACATCAAGGACTACGTGGCGAACCCCAAGCCCAACGGGTATCGCAGCTTGCATATGATCGTCAAAATACCTGTTCACTTTGTTGACAGAACCGACATGATTCCCGTCGAGGTTCAGATACGGACCATCGCGATGGACTTCTGGGCCAGTTTGGAGCACGAGCTGAAATACAAGGCGGTAAGCGAGGTCGCAGGCATCGACTCATACGACGAATTACGTGATTGCAGCAGAATTATACGGAATGTTGAATCACGAATGCGGATCCTCGCCCAGGCCCTCGATGCCGAATAAAACAGCCGACTGTGTTAAATCTTCAATATCTCGCCTGAATATCATGGTGCGATAGGGTATGTTGGTGAGCACTCGACAAAGAGGCGCGCCGTGCGGGCGCGTGTTTTAAGTATGCATGAAGGGAGAAGCACATGAAAATGAAGAAGATCGGCGCGGTGCTGGCGATCGGGTGCCTTGCCGCCGCCCTCGCGCTTGCGGGCTGCTCGGGCTCGTCGGGCTCCGCTTCGTCGGGGTCGAGCGACTCGAAGTCCGATTCCGGGTCGGCCTACAAGCTTCAGAGCGCGGGTACCCTCACCATCGCCACGTCGCCCGACTTCCCCCCGTTCGAGAACATGGAAAACGGCGAGTACGTGGGCCTCGATATCGAGGTGGGCAAGGCGGTTGCCAAGAAGCTCGGCCTCGAGCCCAAGTTCGTCTCCCTTCAGTTCGACGCCATCCTCCCCGCTATTTCGAGCGGCACCCAGGCCGATATCGGCATTTCGGGCTTCACGGTCGACCCCGAGCGCGCCAAGCAGGTTGACTTCACGAACTCCTACTACACCGACGACCTGTCCATCGCGGTCATGAATTCCAGCGCGGTGACGAAGGAAACGGTCGACGCCGACCTCAACTCCGCCGGTGTGAGCATCGCGGTCCAAAGCGGCACTACGGGCGAGACCTACGTCCAGGAGCACTATCCCGATGCGCGCGTGGTGGCTTACGGCAATTCCAACGACTGCTTCGCCGCCATGCAGGCGGGCCAGGTCAACGCCGTGTGCACCAACTACGCGGTGGTGAACAAGATGCTCGCCGACGCGTATTCCGACGCCAAGGTGGTGAAGAGCATCGCCACCGGCGAAGAGTACGCCATCGCGGTCTCCCAGGACAACAAGGCCCTTACGGAAGACATCAACAAGGCCCTGAAGGAACTTGCCGCAGACGGCACCATCGACAACCTGCTGAAGCAGTACATGTAGCAGGGAAACGACCGAGAAGTCGGTATAATGGAACCCCCCGTTCGTTTCTCGAAAGGGAACGGGGGGTTCTTGTTGTTTGAGACTCGCCGCGCATCGTGGGCGAAACGCTTAGCATTAATGGGGTAGTGATCGACCGATGAACAATGCGCAATCAGTTAAAACCGGCGCAAGGCTGCTGGCCGTCTGCGCCGTCGCTCTGTCTTTGGCTCTGGCGGTTTTCTCGTCTCCCGTTGCGGCATACGCTCTGACGACGTCGGATATGACCGCCCGCCCGAACGGCAACAGCGGATCGGACGTGCTGGGCGGCACCGAGACGCGCATCTCGTGGGAAGGCCAGGCCGCGCCCGACGAGTCGGTGAGCAGCCTGTCGTTCACGCTGCCCGAGGGAACCCGCTTCTCGCTGGACAATGCCAAGCTCACGCTGCTCACAGGCGAGGACCGCATGACCCGCACGAAGGTCGACGCCCGGTTCTCGTCCGAGGGCCAGACCGTCACCGTGGCCATCGATGGGCAGGTCGAGGCGGGCGCCTACTACCGCGTCGAGCTTTACGGTGTGGAATTCCCCACCTCGGGCGGCGATATGGCGATCAAAGGCGCCGCATCGTTTGCGGACGGCTCCAAGCAGGAGCTTGCCGATCTGCCCACCATCAAGGTGACCTCGGTGTCTCCCGCCGACCAGTTCGCCCGCTATCTCGAAGGGCAGGATTGGGTGAAGGCCTGGAACTCCAACAAGTTCCTGAAGCTGTTCTTCAACCCGCCTTTGCTGGTCACCAGCTTCCCCGTCGTGATGAACGGGTTTTTCCTGGCGGTGGGCATCGTGGCCGTCGCCTTCCCCTTGGCCATCCCCGTCGGCCTGGCTCTGTCCTTCATGCGCATGTCGCGCTTCCGGGTCCTGCGCGCAATCGCGGCCACGTATGTGAACGTGGTGCGCGGCACCCCCGTGTTCCTGCAGATCTACATCGCGTTTTTCGGTTTGCCTCTGGCCGGCGTCGAGATCCCGTCGTTTCCGCTGGGAGTGTTGGTGCTGGGCATGAACTCGGGCGCCTACCTGTGCGAGATCTTCCGCGCCGGCATCCAGTCCATCAACAAAGGCCAGTTCGAGGCCTCGCGCTCGCTGGGCATGAGCGGTGCGCAGACCATGCTGTTCGTCATCATCCCCCAGACGGTTCAGCGCGTTCTTCCCACGATGACCAGCGAATTCATCCTGCTTTACAAAGACACGTCGCTGCTGGCGGCCGTGGGGGTCATGGAGGTGGTCATGTACGCCAAGACCATCGTCGCCTCCACCGGCTCCATCACGCCCTACATCGTTGCCGCATGCTTCTACCTGGTGTTCACGCTGCCGCTTGCCAAGCTGGTGGGGATCTTCGAGGCTCGCCTTGCCGGAAACGACGCGGGTTCGGCGAAGA
Organism: Berryella intestinalis; assembly: GCF_000814825.1. NCBI lineage: Bacteria > Bacillati > Actinomycetota > Coriobacteriia > Eggerthellales > Eggerthellaceae > Berryella > Berryella intestinalis. Next base: position 1,554,654 of record NZ_CP009302.1, on the reverse strand, counting down.
AGAGGCCGCGCAGGCTGAAGTCGGCCGTCCGTCGGCAGGCAGAACAGCGATAGGCGAAGAAAAAAAGGCGGGATCGGGCGGAAAGCCCGGCCCGAGGGTCGCGTCGAGCCCCGGTTTCCGGGCCGCTGTTCCGACGCTCCTCGCCGCCCGCTTCGCCTCGCTTCGAGGGCCCCGTATCGGCCGAGCCGCTTGCGGTTTCGTCGGGGTTAAATGTGCCCTCGGCGCATTTATTGGTTAACTTCCCTGGTAAAGTGGGAAATGTTACGTGATAGGCCCTTGTATCACCCCAAGGGCGCCGGAAAGGGGCGGGGCATCCCTCCTTATGATCGAGAAAGGATCGCGAATGGCTAAGAGCACTCTCGCCGAGAAGTTCAAAAACATCGGCCCGGGCGCGCTGGTCGCAGCAGGCTTCATCGGGCCGGGCACGGTCACCACGTGCACCGTGTCGGGTGCGAGCTACGGTTACACCATGCTGTGGGCGCTTCTGTTCGCAACCGTGGCCACCATCCTGTTTCAGGAGATGGCGGCTCGTATCGGTATCATCACGGGGAAGGGTCTGGGTGAAAACATCCGCGACCGCATCGGCAACCCCGCGCTGAAATGGGCGGCCATCGCCATCGTCATCGTTGCGATCTTCGTGGGCAACATCGCCTACGAAACGGGCAACGTCACCGGCGGTATCCTGGGCATCCAGGCGTTCGCTCCCGGAATCCAGATGCTGCCCATCGTCGTGGTCATCGGAATCGCGGGTTTCGCCTGCCTGTGGATCGGTTCGTACAAGCTGGTCGAGAAGATCCTCACGGCTATCGTGGTGTTCATGGGCGTGGTGTTCCTCGTCACGGCGTTCGCCTCTCCGGTTGATTGGGGAGCGGTCGTCTCGGGCCTGTTCGTCCCGACGCTGCCCAGCGCCGAGCAGACCGGCGGGGTGTCCCCGATCCTGGTTGCAGCCGGCCTGATCGGCACGACGGTGGTTCCGTACAACCTGTTCCTGCACGCTTCCGGTGCGGCAGAGCGCTTCAAGGATCCCGACCAGGTCGCCGATGCCCGCTTCGATGCGGCGCTTTCCATCGGCCTCGGCGGCGTCATCTCGATGGCCATCCTCATCTGCGCCGCCGCGAACATCCACGGCACGGGCGTTACGGTTGCCAACGGCAAGGACATGGCCATCGCGCTCCAGCCGCTGCTGGGCAGCTGGGCCACTTACATGATCGGGCTCGGCCTGCTGGCTGCCGGTTTCTCCAGCGTGATCACGGCATCTCTGTCGGCGGCGTATGCGGTGAACGGCGTTTTGGGTTGGGGCAAGGGCCTCAAGGACATCCGGTTCAAGGCGATCTGGCTGATCGTTTTGCTGGCCGGCTGCTTCATGGCCGTCGCGTTCGGGAAGAGCCCCACGCAGCTCATCCTCACCGCCCAGGCGGCGAACGCCATCCTGCTTCCCATCATGGCTTTCTTCGTGATGTTCTGCGCGAACGGCGCCGATCTCGAGAAGTTCAAGAACCACCTGTTCGCCAACATCGCGGGCGTGGTGATCATCCTGGTCACCATCTTCATCGCGTACCGCAACATGTCCTCGTTCATCACCTCTGTCCAGAAGCTCCTGGGTGCGTAAAGCGCCCCGAGCGATGGCTGAAAGCGCCCCTGCCGGCAGGGGCGCTTTTTCGTTTCGAGGTGCGGCAAGCCGCTGTGGAGGCATCTCTTATGGAGGTTTCTTTCGGCGGTGTTTCCCTCTTTTCGGCGGCTCGGAGGTGTCTTTCGGCGGTGTTTCCCTCTTTTCGGCGGCTCAGAGGTGTCTTTCAGCGGCGTTTCTTTCTTTCGGGGGTGTCCTGCCAAAAAACGGGAGGTTTGCATCGGCGTGTGCCGAACGGAGCGTCTTTTGCCAAAAAACAGCAGGTTTGTATTCGCTATAGGGCTTTTCGAGGGCCAAAGGCGTTGATTTTTGGTCAAAGCCGCCGTAAAACCCCAGCAAAAGAAGGTCTCGCTACTCCAAGGAGTCGCGCATTCCAATGCAAACATGCCGATTCTTGGCAAAAGGGGCGTTTTCCATGCACGCCGATGCAAACCTCTCGTTTTTTGGCGCCGTCGGGCGCGCCCTAGACCGGTTTGATCTCCACGTTCGCCTCTTCAAGCGCACAGCGCAGCTCGCGTACGAATTCGAGGGCGCGGACGTTGTCGCCGTGCGTGCAGATGGTGTCGGCCGAAACCCGAATGGTCTTCCCGGTGATGCTCTCGATGGTGCCCTCGCGCACGGCGCGCACGGCGCGTTTCACCGCGAATGCTTCGTCGGTGAGCGTGGCGTTGGGCATCGAGCGCGGTGCGAGCACGCCCTCGTCGGTGTAGTTGCGGTCGGCGAAGAACTCGCTTGCGCATCTCAGCCCAAGCGATTCCCCGGCTTCGACGAGCTGTCCGCCCGCAAGCCCCACCAGCACGAGCTGCGGGTCGAAGTCGCGCACGGCTGCGGCGATCGCGTCGGCCAGCGCCCGATCGGCCGCGGCTCGGTTGTACAGCTGCCCATGGGGCTTCACGTGATGGAGCCGCGCCCCTTCGGCCGCGCAGAACCCTGCAAGCGCCCCGATCTGATACAGGACGAACGAGTAGGCCTCGTCGGGCGAGAGGTTCATATCGCGTCGACCGAATCCCTGCAGGTCGGGATAGCCCGGATGCGCCCCGATCGCCACGCCCGCCTGCGTTGCCATGCGCACGGTCCTGCGCATGACCATCGGGTCGCCCGCATGCATCCCGCACGCGACGTTCACGCTTGAGACCAGGGGGATCACCTGGTCATCGAGCCCCATGGTGTATCGGCCGAAGCTTTCTCCCAAATCGCAGTTGAGGTCGATGGCGCGCATATCGTTTCCTATCTTTCCAGGTCGGACGGCGGACGGATCTTGCCGCAAGCCGACTATCCCTTCAGGTCGATGTTTTTGGTGTCGGTGACCAGCATGCAGCCGGGGGCGTGCGTGATGGCGAGCGGCGGCTTGGAGTTCATCACAACCGATTGCGGGGTGACGCCGCAGGCCCAGAACACGGGAACCTCTCCTTCGCGGATATCGACCGGATCGCCGAAGTCGGGCTTGGACACGTCGTCGATCCCGATGGCCGAGGGGTCGCCGATATGCAGGGGCGCCCCGTGCACCTGCGGTATGGCCCCCGATATCTGCGTCGCCCGAACAACCTGGTCGTAGGGGATGGGGCGCATGGACATCACCATGTTTCCCGACATCGATCCAGCGGGCCGGCAGGCGACGTTGGTGAGGTACATCGAGACGTTTCTGCCCATGGTGTTGTGCCTCATCTCGATACCGGCTTCGACCAGCTCGGACTCGAACGAGAACGAGCATCCGATGACGAAGGAGACGAAGTCGTCCCTCCACAGCTCGGAAACATCCGTCGTCTCGTCGACCAGCTCCCCGTAGCGGTAGATGCGGTAGCGGGGGAAGTCGGTGGCGATGTCGCAGTCGGTCGCGCAGATGGAGGTCTGGCGCGCGCCCGTCTCGGTCACCTCCAGAAGCGGGCAGGGCTTGGGGTTTCTCTGGGCGAACAGCAGGAAGTCGTATGCCTGCTCTTTCGGTAGGACGATCAGGTTCGCCTGGGCGTATCCGGGGCACAGCCCGCTGGTGGGAGCCGTGTACGCCCCGGTGCGGATCAAGCGGCGCAGTTCGACGGGGGAAGCGCCCAGGGCCTTCTCCCAGGTTTCGGGGGAAACGTTTTCGGGACGAGCGAGCATCGCAGCCTTCCTTTCGTCTCTATCGGGCGCGGTTTAGCCCGTGCGGAGCGGTTCCCGATCGAACGCGACAGCCCGCTACACCTCGCCGCGCAGGAACTTCTCGATGAAGCTGGTGTCGGCGAGCCCGGCCTTGAACGTCTCGTTCTCCATGATGGAGTACTGGAAGTCGAGGTTGGTGGAAACGCCCACTACCACCATCTCCTCAAGCGCCGTGCGCATCTTGGCGATAGCCTCGGTGCGGGTGCGCCCTCGGACGATGATCTTAGCGATCATGGAATCGTAGTAGGGCGAGATCTCGAACCCGTCGTAGGCGGCGGTGTCGACGCGCACGCCGTTGCCCCCGGGAAGGTGCATCTGCGAGATCACGCCCGGGCTGGGGAGGAACCCCTTTTCGGGGATCTCGGCGTTGATGCGGCATTCGATGCCGTGCCCGTCCAGTCGGATGTCGTCCTGCGTGAACGAAAGCTCTTCGCCGGCCGCGATGCACAGCATCTCGCGCACGATGTCGCGGTGGGTGACGAACTCGGTGACCGAGTGCTCCACCTGGACGCGCGTGTTCATCTCCATGAAGTAGTAGTTGCGGTCCTTGTCCATGAGGAACTCGATGGTGCCCGCAGACGTGTAGCCGACGGCCCGCGCGGCCTTCACGGCGTCTTCCATCATGCGTTGCCGGGTTTCCCCGTCGAGGAAGGGGGAGGGCGACTCCTCGATCATCTTCTGATGGTTGCGCTGCACCGAGCAGTCGCGCTCTCCCATAGCGACGATATGGCCGTGGTTGTCGGCGATCACCTGGACCTCCACGTGGCGCGGATCGATAACGGCCCGCTCGAGGTACATGGTGTTGTCGCCGAACGCGTTGATGCTCTCGCGCTGCGCGATGTTGAACTGCTCGATGAAGTCCTCGGAACTCTCGGAGATGCGCATGCCCTTGCCGCCGCCTCCCGACGAGGCCTTGATCATGATGGGCCATCCCACGTCGGCAGCGGCCGCCTTGGCGCGCTCTGCGTCGTGGAACGATTCGCGGCAGCCGGGCACGACGGGCACGCCGGCGTCCATCATGGTGCGGCGGGCCTGGCTTTTGTTGCCCATGCGGTCGATCACCGACGCGCGCGGTCCGACGAAGATGATGCCGTTGTCGGTGCACATCTTCGCGAACGTGGCGTTCTCGGACAAAAAGCCGTAACCGGGGTGGATGGCGTCGGCGCCGCACCCGAGGGCGGCGGTGATGATGGCGGTGGTGTTCAGGTAGGAGTCGCGAGCCGGGGCCGGGCCGATGCACACCGACTCGTCGGCCAGGTACACGTGCAGCGCCTGGCGGTCGGCGGTCGAGTACACCGCGACCGTCTTGATGCCCATCGCGCGGCAGGCGCGGATGATGCGGACGGCGATTTCCCCGCGGTTGGCGATAAGGACCTTGCTGAGCATGGCGGGTCCCTACGCCGATGCTTCGGTGACGATGCGGAACAGGGGCTGGTCGTACTCGACCTGCGTTCCGTTTCCGGCCAAGATCTCGGTGACGATGCCCGGTGCGGGCGCCGTGATCTCGTTCATCATCTTCATGGCCTCGACGATGGCGAGGGTCTGGCCGGTAAGCACCTCCTGACCAACCTTCACGAAGGGCTCTTCGTCGGGGGAGGGGCCGGTGTAGAACGTGCCCACCATGGGGCTGCGCACCAACGCGCTGGAGTCTTCGCTGCTGGCTACGGGCGCGCAGGCGGCGCCGGTGGTGACGTGCGAGTCGTCGTGGCTGGCGATGAGTTCCTTCACGCGGTCGGCCATCAGCGGAAGGGCCATGGCGCTGGCGATGGACGGGGTCGCGCGCTCCAGCTCGATCTTTATGGTGCCGTCGTCGTAGCGCACCGCGCTGAGGTTGGCCTGATCCATGATCTCCAGGAGATCCTTGATGTTCTTGGTTTCCATGACGCTCCTTTACGACTGGCGCTTCTCGCGGTGATGGGCGGTTTCTTCGGTTTCGATCCAAAGCGCCTGACCGCCCGAGGCCAGCGCCTGCGCTTCGAGGATGGGGGTGAGCCTCCGCGCGGTCTTGCGCGGGGAGATCCCTCCGTAACTGGGTCTTCTGACCATTTTAGCAAGAGCTTTGAAATGCAGTGTTTCTCTGCGGTAAAGCTCTTGGGCCTCCTGCACGCTGACAGGGTCGAAGCGGACGGTGCGCCCTGGCGGGCTTTGCACCAGTTTGGGAATGTCGACGCTGGCGATCGTCCCTATTTTCGCATAACCTCCCGTAGTTTGCCGATCGGCGAGCATGATGATGGGACGGCCGTGGTTGGGAACCTGGACGGCTCCCAGGGCGATGCCGTCCGAAACGATGTCGGATCCGCTGACGGTTTCGACGACGGGCCCGTCTAACCGAAAGCCCATCCGGTCGCACTGGGTGGACACCTGGTACGGGCTGCCGTAGAAGGCCTCGATGCCCGCCTGGGTGAACATGTCCTGTTGGGGGCCGGCAACGACGCGCAGCCTTACCTCTTCGCTGTCGAACTCGTAGTAGGAAGCCTCGCCTTCCAGCGTATGGGAGGCCAGGTTGGGGATGAACTCGGTCGAGCGCGTCTCGAACGACAGGTAGTCTCCCGTGGTGAGGGCGCGGCCCTTCCATCCGCCGATGCCGCATTTCAGGTTCGTGGACGCCGAACCCATGACGCGCTCGATCTTCGGGCCCCCTCCCGCGAGGGCGAGGTAGCCGTACACGCCGGCTCGCGGCGCGCTGAACGAAAGGACCGACCCGCGTTTGACGGGGAGGGCCGTATAGGCGGGCAGGGGCACGCCGTCCAGGGTGGGGCGGAAATCCCCGCCGGTCACGGCGATGAACGTGGCCGTGGTGAACCGAAGCGTGGGCCCGGCGAGGCAGAACTCAAGAACCGGGGCGTTCGGATCGTTGTCTACCAGCAGGTTCGCAATGATGGCCGCGCGCTTGTCCATGCACCCCGAGGGCGAGAACCCGCTTCCCAGAAACCCGGTGCGCCCGAGATCCTGGATGGTGGTGCATACGCCGGGCTTGTTGGCGGTCATGCCCATCAGTTTTCCTCCATCGTGATCTCGTAATGGTACGTTCCGTTGTCTACCTGCGCCTGTATTGCCTGGTAGCGCTTTTCGGAGATCGGCGAGAAGCGTATGTAGTCTCCGGCGGCGTACAGGATGGGCTGTGCGCGGGCGGGGTCGTAGGGCAGCACGGGCGTGCGCCCGATGAGCTGCCAGCCTCCGGGCGAGGCCAGCGGGTAGATGCCGGTCTGTGCGCCCCCGATGCCCACCGATCCTGCGGGGATGACGGTTCGGGGGGAGGCGAGGCGCGGCGTGTGGAGGCGCTCGTCGAGCCCTCCCAGGTAGGCGAAGCCGGGGAGGAATCCCAGCATGTCGATGAGGTAGTCGCGCCCGCTGTGCAGCTCGATCACCTCGCGGGGGGACAGTCCCGCATGGTCGGCCACCGTTTGCAGGTCGGGGCCGTATTCGCCCCCGTAACATACGGGGATGGTCACGATGCGGTGGAGGCTGTCGGCCGACCCGGTGATGGTGCGCAGCTTTCCGGTGACGCGGGCGCACAGGTCGTCGTAGCCGATGAGGCCCGGGTCGTAGCACACCATGAGGGAGCAGAAGGTGGGTACCAGCTCGGTGACGCCGAGTATGCGGTCCTCGGAAAGCGTCTGCGCGGCGGCGCGCACCAGGCGGCTGGTTTCCGGCGAGATGGTGCGCGCGAACTCGAGGTTGATAGCCGAGTCGCCCGCGATCGAGATCGAGAATGAGGCCATGTCCTGCCTTTGTTTCGAAAATCAGAATACGCCCGGCCGTTCCGTCGGGCTGTTTTGCGTCAGCTTATAATTCTACTGGTGAAGGGGACGAAACAGTGTTTCCGTTCTCAAAATATTGCCGAAGAGAGGAAAACGATAGCGAGGATGGGCGAGGCGGTATTCTGCATAGCGTTCTTCGTGGCGTACACGATCCAGGGTATCACCGGGTTCGCGGGCAATATGTTCGCAATGCCGGTGGGGGTCCATACGCTGGGCATGGCCGAGTCCATCGCCGTCCTGAACGCCATGGGCGTTATGGCCTGCGGACTGCTCTCCCTGCTGAACTTCAAGTCCATAGACTGGCGCGAGCTGGGTCGCATCATCGGCGTGATGCTCCCGTTCATGCTGGTGGGTATATGGATCGACAGCATCGCATCGCTCGGCGTCCTGCTGCGCGTGTACGGCCTCATCATCATGGGCGTTGGCGTGTACAACCTGGTGTCGCGGCGCCAGAGGTTCCTTCCGACTTGGGCCCAGTGGATGGTTTTGGCCGCGGCCGGTCTCATTCAGGGGATGTTCATTTCGGGCGGGGCCCTGCTGGTGATCTATGCGGTGCAGAAGATCCAGGACAAGCATCGGTTTCGCGCGACGTTGTCGATGGTGTGGACCGTGCTGAACTTCCTGTATGCAGGGATTGCGTTTCAGGGGGGTTCGTTCACGCCTGCGGTGGTGAACGTGGTTTTGGCGTGCATCCCCCTTGCGGCTCTTGCGACGGTTCTGGGGAATTGGTTGGGTGGGCAAGCGCATCAGCAAAGACCGCTTCCTGAGAATCGCGTACGTGGTTCTGGCGCTGATCGGCGCGGTGCTGCTGTTCTCGGCGTAAGGCGCCTGGCTGCCCACGGCGCTCCGGCGGGGTGCCCCCGTGCGTTTCATGGCTGGCGGCCATCTTTTCCGTGTATTATTCAGTTGTAAGATAGTGAATAATATTTTCAACAGAATAATCAGGTAGTTTATCGATCTTTGAATATTTCATGATTAACTAAAGCGAAGGTGCGTTCGGTCGTATAGTGAAAGAAATCCGAAGGTTGACGCTCGAAGGAGGCTTCCCTATGACCGAGGCAGTGCAGACTCTCAGGCAGTTGAAAAAGGCAAGCAAGCTTACCCGGCTCGCTTTTCACGAGAACGGACCGCGCAGCTATCAGCGGGGCGTCGGTGCCCTGATGCGGTTTCTGTTGGAGGCCGATGGCCAGGCTACTCAGCGGGAGCTGGTGGACAAGCTCGATCTGAACCGCGGTCAGCTGAAAGATGTGGTGAAGAAGGCCGTGCGCAACGGGTTCGCCACCATCGAGGACGCGGACGGCGAACGCACCTATGCCGTGCGACTTACAGACGAAGGGCGCGAGGTGGCCGAGAAGCGTCTCGAGGCGAATGAGCGGGCCGCTGAGGAGATCCTGTCTGCGCTGTCCGCCGAGGAGCGCGCGCAGCTCGACGCGCTTACCGAGAAGCTTATCGTCTCGCTGAAAGAGGCCGGTGTGAGCGGTAAGGGGAAGGGACGCCGTGCCCACAAGCACCACGGACATCGTCACGGCTGCCGATAGTTCTTTGCAGCGTCTCACGTGTGGTTTGAAGCGTCCTGCCTGGCAAGGTCGAACGGCTTTGCCAGGCAGGATCGTTTTTTCGTTCGGCATGGTCGCTGAGCGGGGCATGTTCGCACCCGCTTCCGTTTCCTGCTAGAGCATCCGTTTAAGTTGCTCTAGCTTTTTGGCGTCCATCTTTAAGGGTTTCGATTGAGCTGAGCCTCGTTAATTGAAGTCTCAAGGGAGCTGTGGATTATGTTTGCGAAAGGTCCCGCATCTGCAATAAGGTGCTTAATCGCAGGTTGATCGCACTTACGGATGAAGTAGTAGAGAAACGCTCCCGTGTACAGTTCAGCAAGGAACGTTATATTGCTTTGCGGTAGGTATCTGCCCGAAAGAATGAATTCAATGTCGCTCTTGATTGCGGGGAGGTACAGATTGAACAGGTAACTCCTCAGGGAATCCGGTCCGTTATCATCGAGAGCTTGCGCATAAAAGCGTCGGCGGGATTCGAACACCGAGGCAAATACGCTGTAGAACTCGGAATGATTTAAGGATCGTATTCCCGATTTCTTTCTTATGTAATATGGGAACTGGGAGATAGGTTCGCCATTATCCGTCTCATACATGAGGATCTCTTCAGGAAAACGTCGCTTTAAAGCTTGACCGAGGTCGTATCTGAAGATCCAAGCTATCAGATAGTTCTTGTCTACAAAGTGATAGTAGAACGTTTTTCTGTTTTTCCCGGTTTTATGGACAATATCAGAAATGGATACCTTTTGAAGAGGCATCTCATCGCATAGTTCGACGAATGCGTCAACAATCAAGAGCATGGTATTCATTGCAGTCATGATGGACAACTTTCTCTTTTTGTTCTGTTTCATCTATCAAATCAAGAAAAGTGTGAGAAAAGTATAGGTCAAAAATAAATAAATAGGTAATAAAAGAGAAAAATAGCTGGAAAAATAAATGAATAATATATTTATAGGAAAGCAAGTAGGGAATAAAAGTACCTAAAAATAATTTTTTGTCCCTCGATTCCCCTTTCAACACTACATACAATATATCCATCGATTCAGTTGCAGACCGTTTATTTCAGGTTAAAAGATGCTGAACCCTTAAATGAGGTGCAATTGAATTACGGACAAAATAAAAAATGTGGGTATGAATGGGGGAAAGAGGTAGAAGTGAGTAGATACAGTAATCTCCTTGATCCGATTTCTATCGGTAAGGTTGAGCTGAAAAACCGATTCGTCATGCTCCCTATGACGATCGAGAAAGTCGATAATTATCACGTCGGCGATGATCTCGTAGACTTCTATGAGCAGCGCGCTAAGGGCGGCCTTGGCTTGATCGAAATCGGCTCCTGCTATGTGAGCGATTGTTTTAATACAACCCCGAAATACCATACGACTACTGGCGCTTGTGGAGCTTGGGACGACGAGTTTATCCCGGGGTATAAGCGCATAGCTGACTCCTGCCACCAGTACGGTGCGAAAGTTGCCGCTCAGTTGCAGCTTTGCTATGAATGGAGGGCTAGCGGTGAAGACGAGATGCATTCCTATGCCCCCTCGGCCGACGTGATGAGCGGCCCCTTTGTCGGCATGCCTGAGTTTGAACTGACTGTGGAACAGATTCGCATGATTGTGAAGCAGTACGGGCAAGCGGCGCTCCGTTGCAAAAAGGCCGGCGTAGACATCATTGAGATTCATGCTGGAATCGGATATATGGTGATGAGGTTCCTTTCGAAGTACTCCAATCATCGTACCGATGAATATGGTGGGGACGAGCGGGGCCGCGCGAAGCTTCTTACGGATATTGTTGACGAGATTCACAGTACGTGCGGTGCGGATATGCCCATCATTGTCCGAATATCTGCTGACGACTTGATGCCTGGTGGTAATCGCATTGAGGACACACTGAAGATCATTCCCATAGTGGAAGAGCATGGGGTCGACGCTTGGTCGGTTCAGGCTGGCTTCCATGAGGCACCTCGCCCCGTCGCAAATGCTTTGGTTCCTGAAGGTGAGTTCATCGACCTGGCAAAACAAGTAAAAACCGTCACAAGTCTCCCCGTTTTCCCTGGAACTCGAATCACGGGTCTGGAAATGTGCGAAAAGGTGATTTCTGAGGGGTACGGAGACCTCGTCGGTATGGGGCGGTCCTTTATCGCAGACCCCGATATTCCGAACAAGGTTGCCGATGGCCATCCTGAGCTGGTGAGATCGTGCATCGTTTGCAGTCGTTGCCTGGATAATATTTTCATTGGAAAACCGTGCCAATGCTCTGTAAATGCGAACGTTATGCATTCCGATTTGGGCCTTCCCGAGGATAAGCCCGCGGAAGAAAAGAAGCATATCGTTATCGTTGGAGCGGGCCCTGCTGGTCTTGAGGCAGTGCGCGTCGCGGCCATTCGCGGCCATAAAGTTACGGTGATCGATCACAGCGATCGTATTGGCGGCTTGCTGAATATGGCGCAGGTTCTGAATGAAAAAATTGAGAACTACGTTTCGTATTGGCAGAACGAGATGAAACGCTTCGACAACGTTACGTTCATGCTCAAGACCGAGGCAACCGCTGATCTGATTAAGTCGTTGAATCCGGACGAGGTTTTCGTTGCTCCTGGCGGCGGGGTTATTGACTTTGATTTCCCGGGCAGGGATTCGAAGTACGTCGTTTCTTCGCAGGACATCAAGGACATGGTGTCCGGAAAGGTTCCCGAGGGTAAGGGACTTTTGTGGCGTGCCGCTGTAAGTGCTATCAAGGCACAGGGGGGCACGGTTGGGTTCATGCGCATGGGTCTGAACATGGCCTCCGGACCCACGGCTGTTGTTGGAAAGCGCCTCTTGGTTGTCGGAGGCGGATTTGCCGGACTTGAGACCGCGGGAGCTATGAATTCTAATCGAGAGATTACCGTCATCGATACCGCAAAGAAGTTGGGTAACGGGATCGGGATTATCGATAAAAACCCGGAGATCGCAAAGCTGAAGAAAGAGGGCGTGCGGCTGCTTCCTCTTACCGAGCTTGTCGAAGTGAGCAAGAAGGGCGTTGCGACGATTCGAAATGTTGAAACGGGTGAGACTGAGAATCTTGAAGTGGATACGGTTCTGCTGAGTTTGGGAGTGCAGGCTAACACCGATTTGTTCGATTCGATCAAGGCCGATTTTCCGCAGGCAAAGCTTTTGGGAGACGCCACTACCCCCGATGGGAAAGTGTTCCGAACGCTCGAGGCTGTCGAGGGTGGCTTCGTTGCGGCGATGGCTGTCTAGTTCGGGAGAGATCTTTCGGGAGATCAAAAAGGTTTCTAGCACATAGTGCAAGGAATATATAAGGGTTATTAGAAGGAGGATAAGGAAATGGATTTCGGCTACACAGAAGAGCAGCTGCGCATCAAGCGTGGTATCCGCGAGTGGGCAAAAGAGAACTTGACCGAGGAAGTTATCGCTGCGGGCTATAAGAATCGCGGTATTGACCCCAAGGTTGCAAAAGCGTGGGTTGATAGCGGATGGGGCATGTACGGTCTGCCGGAAGAGTACGGTGGAACTCCCGTCGACCATGTCACCATGGCGATGATTATCGAAGAGCTCAATCACGCTGGCGGCAATATCCCGATGGCTCCGAACCTGCTCATCATGTTCGATGTTGTTGAGTTCGGGTCGCCCGAGCAGATCAAGTACGCAATGGACTACTACAAGGAGAATGGTTATCCTCCGTACTGCCTTGCGATTTCCGAGCCTGGCGCCGGATCTGACAACCAGGGCATGACGTGCCTCGCTACCAAGTCTGGCGACGGCAAGGTGCACATTAACGGCACCAAGACCTGGGTTACTCAGGGCGAGCATTCCGACGGCTTTATCGTTGTGTGCAAGGACGAGGATCCTTCCCGCGAGAACAAGAATATGTCCATGTACCTTGTTCCTGCTGACGCCAAGGGCGTGACCATCGAGCCTTTGAACAAGATCGGCATGCAGATCATGCCCTTTGCCATGGTTCACTTTGATGATGTGGTCATCGATGAGGACCAGACTCTCGGTATTCCCGGCAAGGGCTTCCTGCAGTTGATGAAGAACTTCGAGTGGGAGCGCTGCGTTCTTTTGGCTGAGCTTTTGGGTGAAGCTCAAGCTGCGATGGACGATGCGTGCGCTTGGACTTCCGAGCGTCTGCAGTTTGGCAAGGGCATTAAATCCTTCCAGCTGGTCCAGGAACATATCTGCGAGATGCAGATCGCTCTTTCGAACACCCGAAACTTCCTTTATCGGACTTGCTGGAAGCTCGATAACGGCATTTGGGTCAACAACGACGCTGCATTGCTGAAGCGTTATGGAGCTCCTGCATTGACCGACGTTTGCTCTCGTGCGCTTCAACTGATGGGCGGTCTCGGCTATACCGACCAGACCCGCGTTTCCCGTCTGATGCTCGACTGCCGTGGTTTCCAGATCGGTGGAGGCACTGTGGAGATTATGGTTCACATCGCAGGTCGCGGCATCCTCAAGGACTACGAGAAGGCGGCTGCGGATCCCGATTTCCTGTGGACCATTTAATCAAGAGAGGTTTTTAACCATGGAGGGACGAGCTTTGGTTCGTCCCTCTTTTTGTAGGTGAAAGCTATGATCAAAGATATTCCAATCGAACCAGGTTCAAAGGTTCTGGTTAACGCCAGTGAATCTCAAGTAAAACTGATAGAGGCGTTTCAAACACATGGTGGTGTACCCGTAAAACCGAAGCCGGCCTCTACGGTGATGCTGGTGCGGGGGAGAGAAGGCGGAAACCAAATCGAGACCTTTATGTTGCGACGGTGCAAAACCATGGCTTTCGTTCCTGACGCCATGGTCTTTCCGGGAGGCAGTGTGGACGATCGTGACGATATTCACAGGGTTTCCTGGTCTGGCACCTCTCCTGATGAATGGGGGAAGCTGTTCGGCATTGATTCGCATCGGGCTGGGAAAGTCGTTTATGCGGCTATTCGCGAGTTGTTTGAAGAGACGGGTGTTCTTCTTGCGGAAAGAAAAGGGGAGTTGTGCTCCGAAAACCAAGGTTGGATTGCTGATCGCGGGAAGGTCGAATCTCACGAGATTTCATTCAGCAGCTTTTTAAGAAAGCACAGGTTGACGATTCGTACGGACTTGTTGAAAGCACAGGCTCATTGGACTACTCCCGAGTTTTCGTCTAAAAGATACGACACGTTTTTCTTTTCAGCTCGATTGCCGGAAGGTCAGTCTGCTCAAAAGGTTAGCTCGGAATCCGTTTCGGCTGAATGGCTGGATCCAGAGTGGGTTTTGGAGTGCTGGGAGGGTTCAAAACTTGTAGTGATGCCTCCTACGGTCTATAACCTCAAAACAATGAAGGCGGCCGATGGACTGGATTCGTTCATGAGGGGTAGAAAATCAGTGCGGACCACCATGCTTTGTCCGGTGCGCATCGAAGATGGTGGTTATGTTCTCGAAGGGGAGGTTTAGGTTGTCGGTCGCGGCGGAAAAGCCTCTTGAGGTGCTGCCGGGTGTGTACTTGGTCAGAGCGGACAATTCGTCGGCTATGTCGTTTTCGGGTACGAACACCTGGGTGGTTTTCAATCGATCGACCTACTCGTGCTGCATTATAGATCCGGCGGTTTCCAAGCAGAGACATCAGAGCGCCATAGAGCAATTGTGTGCTGATCAGCGAATTGATCCGTCTGTGATTCTTCTGACTCACGATCACCGAGATCATGCTGGAGGAAGCAATCGCCTTTCCAAGGTCTGGCATATTCCCTGCCTTGGATTGAGAAACGGAACGCTTAGCCAAGCAACTCTCGATTCTTTCTTGGGGAAGGGCTTCATTAGGATTATCCCCCTCCCAGGGCATTCGAGTGATTCGGTGGGGTATTACCTTACGGGGTTGCGCGCTCTTTTCACAGGAGACGTTCTTTTTTCGGAGGGATGGAGCTTTGTGGGATCTGAAGATAGCTCCATTGCAGATTACCTCGATACCCTCGATCGAATCGAGGCGATGCTAGAAAAGGGCTTTGTGAAGGTGGTTTTGCCGGGTCATCTTGATCTAATGAATTCTGAAAGAGCGTCTATTCGGATTCGGGAGTACAGACAGCATAGGAAGGATAGGCTCACCAAAATCAAGGTTTTGCTCGAAAGGGATGGGCTTGTCGATTCTGATGCTATCGTGCAGAAGGTGTATTCCGATCTGCCAGATGAGCGCCTGCGTCTATTTGCCAAGCGGAGCGTTGAAAAACAGGTTAAGTATCTTCTCTCTTAAAGGCTCCGGTTTTTCCATGGCACGTCATTCCAATTGAGCGGATGCTACAGAAGTCCCTGAATTTGCACAGGCCGCAGGAGCGCTTAGGACCCTTGTCGGGATCGAATACCGCGACGATTCCAATGGTTCCGGGGCAAGATAAGCCAAGCTTCCCTTCTTCGGTAACATGCATGCCTAATCTCTCCTCGCCTTTCATGTAGAAAAGGATGTCAGAGACAGACTCAAGTGGGAAACCATTTGATTCAGAATATCCGAGGTAGTCATCGGTGTAACAACCCTCTTCGAGAGCACTTTTCACGATTTCAGCGTTCACAACGTTTGCTGTGTGTGCAACCAAGGCTTCGATCGTTTTTGAGAAAATGGCAGCGTCGATTTCGTCGTGCACCAGTTTTTTCTTTAAATCGTCCTCATCGAAGCTAGGTCCAAGACAGGCTCCCATCAGCACACAGTGGGTTGCCTTGCGAAGTTTGTTGTATACCGCTTCGCCATGAAGCACCGACATCGTTCCCACTAGCTTTATTGCAGGTTCGGTATAGTCGGGGGGAAGGGTGCACGGTGCGGGATTGAAAAACTTGTACGTTCCACAAGGACTGGATGCCGATACGATTTCCTTTTTTATATGATCACAGCGTCTTTGCAGATCACCTGTTCCTTCGAACAGTTCAGGTATACTTTCAAGGCCCGCTATGTGCTCGTCTGGTTTTATAGGGCAGTCAACGTCGATGACTGGGCGATATATTCTAGGCAAAGTTCTTCTCCCGTAAATGCTATCGTGATCGAACGCGCGATACGGGTAATCTGACTAAGCCAGCTTCTTCGAACAAAGCGTATAGAACGAAACCGTATTTGCACTTGAAAATACACTCACGACATGGATTCTCTCCACAATAACAGTAAGCGTCTTCTCCGGCCAAGGCAAAGGTCAGAGCCTTCGTTTCTTTCGATTTAACATACTTGATCTGGAATCCGGAGAAAGTTCTTAGCGCAACCCACGTGGGGTTCTTTTGCTCAATGGGCGCCCAAGAAACGGTGATAGCGTTGTTGTCAAACCCTCCCGATATAGAAAAATCGAGCTCGATCTTTGCTTCCTGTGGATCGAGAAATTGAAGCGCTTCAATCGAAGGAGTTTCCTCTAGCTGCTTATCGGAGGAAACGAGATAGGGAGGCTCGAACACTTGATCATCGCAGGTGGAGCAGCCTGCGTTTGAAATCGTAGCTTTTCCCAGGTCTATTAGCACCCGATCTGTATCGGTATCCAGAAAGAACGAAAGATCGCCCTCGGCTATGCGCGGTTTCTGGGTCGTATAGCTTCGGGCGATGCTTTGCTGACTCATCTTGGTGACTTACTTAGCGCTTTCCTGCTCTATCTTCATGCGGCGTTTGATCTCGTCGGCGAGAAGATGTCTCTTTGTTTTTCCAGTTGAAGTTCTGGGGATGGAGCCGATGACCTCTACCCGTTCTGGCCACAGCCTTTTCTGAATGTGCTTGCTCTCAAGGTATTCTGTTAGGCTTTTTACAGAGGGGAGGACTGCGGGGGATTCTTCTGAGCAGACAACGAATGTGCAGATTCTCTCTCCAAGCCTGTCGTCGGGCATTCCGATAGTTGCATGATCTGTTATGCCCGGACAACCTACTAGAGCAGCGTCAATTTCGTTGGCGCTGATATTTTCGCCGCCACGGATAATGATCTCTTTTTTCCGTCCATTGATACGAATACGACCCTTATCGTCTTGATAGCAAAGGTCTCCGCTTCGGAACCACCCATCCGGGGTTAGGGCTCGCTGATTGGCTCCTTCGTTGTTGTAGTAACCAACGAACAAATGGGGCCCTCTCGATAGTTCTTCTCCCTGTTCTCCGTTTGGAACCTCGACATCGTTGTTGGCGACTTTTACTTCGATTCCATCAAAGGGGATTCCCGACCACGCGCCGCTCCAATCAAGGCACTTTTCAGGCGGGACGAAAGCATGGGGGCAGCTTTCTGTCGAACCATAGATCTCGCATAAAGTTATTCCGTAATGATATGCGCATTGCACCAAGGTTGATGGGAGCGGGGCACCCCCGCACATAAACAGCTTGAGGGTTTCGGCTCGTTTATCCGTTTTTGACATGCATGTAAGCAGGTCGTATATGAAGGGAGTTGCAGCCATTGACCACGTGCATTTCTCGGAGTTTATCCGATCGATTGCCTTGTCGGCCACGAATCGCTCGTCTAGAACGCACGTTCCCCCTGAAATCATAGGAGCTATAAGCCCGTGGAAAAAACCCGTGGCGTGATTTAGTGGCGAGGCCATGTACGCAATATCGTTTTCAGTTAAGTGGAATCCATTTACCATGGAGCGCTCAGAGAAGAGGATGTTGTTATGCGTAAGCAGGACGGCTTTCGGTATTCCCGTTGTTCCGGAAGTTGAGAGAATGCAGGCTACATCATCGGATAGAGCCCCGCTCTTACCTGGTTTGATAGGATCATATTTACCGACGATCGATGAAAGCGTGGGGAGAGAGCTTTTTGCGGGCTGCAGCTTGTCGATTACGGCGATAGCTCGTAGTGAAGGAATGCGGTCCTTTATCAAAAGGGCCTGGTTTTCATAATCGGTTTTGTGTTCGAAGGTCGGGCAAATAAAAGCAACCGATTCCACTAGATTCATGGCACGAACAAGGTCTTCGTCGTTAAAGTTTTTGGGAAGCGGATGCATGACCGCACCGACTTTGAGCGCTGCAACGTAAACCACGCAAAACTCAGCCCACGTAGGCATTTGGAAGGTCACAACATCGCCGTTACGGACCCCAACTTCAGTCAACCATGCTGCAAGCTTTCCAGCCATCTCGTCCACTTCGGCGTAGGAGTGCGAGATGTAGTTGTCTTTTACGTAGGGTTTGTCCGAATATCGATCTACTTGTTTGGTCCAGACCGATTCGATCGTATCGTGAGACCAGAATCCAGCGTCGTAGTACTTCTTCTTGAGTTCATCCAGAATGCGTAGGTCGGTGATCACGATTGTCCCCTTTTCCAAAGTAATCCGCAGACTAAGCTTCTGTTGAGGTATGTCGTTGTACGGTGGGTTTGATCGGGAAGCGGGTCTTTCTCCCGGAAAAGAGCGGCTTCCCGATTCTGTACTTTTTCTTTTCGAACGTCTTCCAGCTCGAGCGCTATCCCCAGTTGCAGCAATTCCGAGCTTGAGACCTTCCTTTTCGATTGCGGTAAGAGTACCTTTATTTCCCGTTTTGGTTAACGGTTATTAATGCGAAATCGTCCCCTTATGAGCCCCCTGATGCCACAAAGTTCTGGAAGGTGGGTAGGCTTTTCCTCAGGAGAGATCTCCTCCAGCAATCCAGTCCTGGTAAAGCAGCCTCCCGCCATTCTTGTAAGCATCGCGCGTAATGGTGATGCGCTGAACAGAAGGGGCGCCCTCTTCGAGCCATAGGGCGCGACAGTCTCGGTACAGGCGTTCGGTCGGTCCATACGGAGAATCCTCGAAGTAACCATCGCCACCGAATATTTCTAGCATTTCGTCTGACACTGTTCTTACGGCATCAATGGAGAAAAGTTTGCACATCGCTGCCTTTTCATTGATGCAAGGTCCATGCGGGTCCCGATCATAGTCGTCGGCAAAATCTATGCACATGGTCCGTAGCGCGTGGATCACAGTGGCCATGTTTGCGATTTTCATTTTTATGGCTTGGCGTTCGGCGATGGGCTTTCCGAAGGTGACCCGGTCGTGTGCTCGCTGTATAGACATCTCGAGCATTTTTTGGGCCATACCAAGATTAGAGTCCGCGATGTGAACTCGCGAAATAGCTAAGGAGTGCATAGCAATCTCCATTCCCTGCCCTTCTTCTCCGAGCAGGTATTTTGGCTCCAAGATCACATTGGTGAACCGCAGGCCGGCATGTCCAGCGCCCCGGCATCCCATCATGTGCGGCATGGGAATGAGCTCGAATCCGGGCTTATCCATAGGGACGAAGAATGCGGACAACCTTTCGTCACCCTTTTTACTCGGATCGGTCACCGCAATAACGTACGAGAACTGAGAGCAGTCGGTGTGAGAGATAAGCCATTTCTCGCCATTGAGCACGTAGTTGCCCTCGGAGTTTTTTATTGCAGTAGAGTGGAGATCGGCGCCCGTACCACCGGTTTTTTCGGTGAGCGCGAAGTTGGTGAAGACGCTTTTGTCGCAAAACTTAGGCATGTATTCCTGGCGCAGCTCTTCGCAACCATAGTCGTTTAGGATTCGCCAATTCAGATCGGCTGCATAGTGAAGATGCATGCGCATTCCGCCTGGTCCGCGGGAGAACTCTTCTTGAACCTGGAGGATTTCTTTTTCCGTGAAGCCCCATCCACCGAATTCTTCGGGTAGGGCATATCTATAAAGATTGTGTTCGCGCGCAAGATCAAAGAACTCTTCAGGGAACTTATTAGTTACCTCGACCTGTTTTTGGAGTTCCTCAAACGGTCCTTCGGTCACTTCGCGTATGGAGCGAAGATACTCCTTGAACTCCTCTTTTGAGAGCTTGCTCATATATCCCCCTTACACCCTTCCAATGTTTCTAATCCTTAATTTCAAGCGATGTATTTTTATGGCCAATAATTAATTAATGACCGTAAATTAATCGGTATACTAATTTTAGTTGTTAAAAAAAATAAAAAGAAGTCAATATAAGCCATCAATATTTCTATCTTGTCCATCGTTAAGTAAAAAATGGCAATCTAGAATGAAGTCAGTGGTTTTATATCTGAGCGAGTGAGAAGGAGTAGGGATGAGCGTTTATCAGGAGAGCTATCATCTTCCCGTGTTCGAGTACGATTACGAGAAGCTGATCATCGAGAAGCGTGGACCGGTATACGTCTGCAAGTTCAACGACGCGGGAAACCTGAACGCTATGTCGTACCATCAGATGGCTGAGTTTAACGACTTTTTGATCAAGGTCCGTATGGATCATGAGTGTCGGGTTATCGTTCTTACGGGAGAGGGCAAGTCGTTCTGTGCGGGCTTTAATCTGAATGATCTCGCGCTTGATCCTCCTGAGGACATGGGTCGCATCCAGCGTGACTTTTACGTTATGCAACGTATGTGCTCGGATCAGATCGTAAACATGCGTCGCTGTGAGCAGCCGATCATCGGCGCGCTTAAGGGTTACGCTGTCGGTGGCGGCCTCTCTATTTCCTGCGCTTGCGATATGCGCGTTCTGGGTGAGTCGTTCAAGATGAATGCCGGCTACCTGTCTATTGGTTACACCGGAACCGATATGGGCGGCGCGTTTTTCCTCCCCAAGATTGTCGGATATGCCCGTGCTGCCGAGATCTTGATGAACCCCGCTCGCCATGATGCGAAAGAATTGTTTGACTGGGGGTTTGCAAATAGGCTTGTTCCGGATGAGGATTGCCTCGATACCGCAATTGCCCTTGCCGAGGAAATTTGCGCAGCTACCGCTCCATTCGGATTGAGGCTGACCAAGGAATGCCTGCAGGCATCCCTTGATGGAACCAGCTTTGAGAACGTTATCCGAATGGAGAATCGTAACCAGGTTCTCGCGTCCAACACCAACGATGGAATTATGGGAACTCTGAAAATGAACCCCAAGAATCGGGAAGACGTGAAGGCTAATCCGGAGAAGTATTCTTTCCGCAACATGTAAGCAACTGGACGGATTGCAAAAACTTTATCCGCCGGCGTGTTTTTCAAAGGAGGTCGTGAGCTTGTGCTCTCGACCTCCTGCAGTATCACGCGACGTTCGTTTTCCATTTCCTGGCCGCCGCTTTGGGAAGGTTCCATTTGTTGGAAGGGAAGGGTGAAGATATGTCGGCCGATAGTCAAATCAATGCTCGAATCGATGGGGTGGATCAGGCCTGTTCTTCCGGCTTGCAATGCTCATACCATGGTATTGCCGCTCGTCTCGATCGCTTGCCTATTAGCGATATGCAGAAAAAGATGTTGTTCCTTTTGGGCGGCGTCGTATTCTGTGATTCAATCGATATGAACATTGGTGGTCCTGTTATCGCTCAGCTGCTTGCAAGCGGTTGGTCGGATTCGGGCTTAAATGCACTGTTTGTATCTACTACTATGGCAGGGTACTTTTTCGGGAGCTTGCTTGCCGGAACAATTGCAGATGCGTTAGGTCGCCGTAAATCGATTTTATTCCTAACAGCCCTGTTTTGCGGAGGGTGCTTTGTTGGCGCATTTGCGCCCGATATGTGTTTTCTCATCGTTTGTCGTTTCGTTATGGGCCTCGGTCTGGGCGGGGCTTACCCCGCAGCCTATTCTGCGCTCAGTGAATTCACTCCGCCGAAGGTACGCGGAAAATGGCAGGCTTACGTTGGCTTACTTGCAAATAGCGGTACCCCTGTGGCTGCTTTCATTAGTATGGTTCTGCTTCCCATTGTGGGTTGGAGGGCTGTTTTTATTTTTGCAGGTATTCTTGCCCTTATCGCTTTGATTCTGTGCGTCAGGTATCTTGACGAGTCCCCTCGTTGGCTCGCCTCTAAACAGCGATTTGATGAAGCTGGGGCTTTGCTTGATAGATACGAACAAAGGCTTATTGCTAAGGGCGTGCAAATTCATCCCGTTGCTGACGAGATTATCGAACAGGCTGCTTCTAAGCATGAGGTTAAGCAGCTTGGATGGAGGTTCTTGTTTTCGAAGAAAATGCTTGGTCGTACGCTAACGGGTGTTGCACTTATGTTTGCAATGAACGTCTGCGTTTATACCGTGGTCACCTGGACCCCTACTATTTTTGTGTCGCGTGGTTTCGATGTTACCTATTCAGTTGCCATGACTGCTGTTATGCAATGCGGAATCCCATGCGGAGTCTTTTTGATGAGCTTGATCGTGGAGAAATTTAAACGCAAACCGTTCATTTGCGTGACGCTTACTATCGTTGGCTTTGCTGGTTTGATCTGGTCTCAGATCCCCGCTGACCAGACGGTTTTGATAATGGTGGTCGGATTTTTACTCTGCATGTGCACTTATTGCTGGTCGGTGGCTGCTTCAGCTGTGTACCTTCCTGAGCCTTTTCCGACTCAGTGTCGCACCCGAGGAACTGGTTTTTGCAACGCCATTGGTCGTATCGCCGGTGTTATCAGCCCCTACTGGATCGCATTCTTTATTGCGCAAGGTAACGTAACGGGTGTGTATCTCGTTTCGGCTGGCATTGCTGTTGCAGCTGTCGTTATCACGGCTATTTTTGGTTACGAAACGCACGGCAAGACTCTTGAAGAGATCAATGCTGGCGTGCTGTGAATCTGATGAACCCCGGATTATGTGGCTGAAATGGGGCCCTAATGGGAGATCGGTCGTATGAGTAAAAGGAACCCGAAAAAAGATGATCTCGTTATCCCGGCGGAAGGCGAAGTTCTTTACGGTGATGATGGCTTGAGGATAGGTGATGACGGCTATCCCATGACTCCCATGAGAACCGCTGAGCATCGTCTTCTCGATATCATTCTGATAATCGGTTACATATTCGTAGTGGTTGCCGTTGTGTTGGTGGTATTAGCGTTATTTCAAGGACAGGATTACGATACGCGCGATTTCAGCATGCATGGAGGGGCCGCGTATAAGGGGTTGAACCTCGCCTTGCTTATGCGATGCGAGGCTTTGGTTGTATTCGTGCTCGGGCTGACTAGCGTGTTTATAAGCCATAGAGGCTTCAACTGGCTTTACGATAACGATTCGCTGCTTGCTGTGCGGCGCTGTATGTTGATTCAGGTCGCTTTGTCTTTTGCGTGGAACGTTTACTTATGGTTTAACGTGCAGCTCGTTGATCCCTTCACCGGCCTTGTCTTTCTGCTTTCGATTCTTCATTGGCTCATCATCGTGCGTGTGATTGCCGAGAGGCCGGGTCTCACGCCTTCAAAATTCTCAAAGTGAAAGGAGGATTTATGAATTCATACGACTTTACTGGCAAAGTGATAGTGGTAACCGGATCCGATCAGGGCATAGGGAAAAGCATTGCACAGAGGTTTTACGAGTGCGGAGGAACCGTCGTTACCAACAGCCGCTCCGAAGAGGGTTTAAAGCGCTTGGAGAGAAATCCGATAGGCGCCGATTCCGAGCGTATTTTCTCGGGTGTAGCCGACGTGTCTAAACCCGAACAAGTATACCGGCTGTTTCAGGAGGTCGTTGATCGTTTTTGTGGTTTCGATATCTTGGTGAATAATGCCGGGATATGGGATCGGGGAGACGTTCTTTCGGTTGACGAGCGGCAATGGGATAAGGTTCTCGATACCGATCTAAAATCAGTTTTCTTTGCCTCGCAGTGGTTTTGTCGTTACCACATAGAAGCGGGTACGCCGGGAGCGATCGTCAATATTTCTTCCATTAATGCTGCACGGAGTCGACCTGGGTGTGCTGTTTACAACATTGCAAAGGCCGGGGTTAAGTCAGCTACGGAGACTTTTGCGCTTGAAGTTGGCAAGTATGGTATTCGAGTTAACGCTGTAGGCCCTGGGAGTATCCCCACAGCCCTTAACGAATCCTTTTACAAAAAGGCCGGCGCTGAAGAAGCATACAACGCCACCGTTCCTTTGGGGCGTCGTGGCAGAAAGGAAGAGGTGGCCAATACCGTGCTCTTCCTTGCAAGCGACGATGCCTCTTACCTTACAGGTCAAACTATTTATGTCGAGGGTGGATGGCTTCTGCATTAAAGTTTGCATTAGGGACATTGCTCGCATCAAAGAAGCGCCTCGGTATTCCGAGGCGCTTCTTATGCATCGCTGCGTGAATCTGATTACAACTTACCAGTTGCAAGGAGCCTCTCCAGCTTCCTGTCGCTTCGACCTGAAGATCACGTCTGGGCACTCTTCTCCGTGCCAAACCTTGACAGCCCCCGATTCATCCATGGTCTTGATCTGTTCGTCGGTGTATCCGAGTCCGGACATGATCTCGGCAGTATGGTACCCGACGGGCTTAGACAAAACGATCGGCGGATCGCCTGCGCTGTCAAAGCGGAGGGGGGACATGGGAAGCGCTTTCTTTCCGAAGGCATCGTACTCGACCCAACGGAGAGAATCGTTATCGTACGCTTCCTCGTCTTTGATGATGTCGGTATACCGGAAGCACTTCTGATGAGGAACTTCGTGTTCGCGAAGGATCTCGTCCCACTCTTCGAAGGTTTTGGTGACGAAAGCGTCACTGAGCCATCCAATGACCTCCGGCTGTTTCCCGGATGCTTTAAGTGCGGGGAGATTGCAGGTGTCGGGCTGGTCAATGTGCTCGTTGAGGCCAGTTATCTCCATCATCATGTTGTAGTACTTATCGTACTGCGGCATGCAAATGAGCATCCACTTTTCGTCTTTCGTCCGATAGGTGTTGTTGAAGGGGTTTGGAACGCGAGTCCTCGATTTGGGGTACGGAGCGCCAAACTGAGTGGCCATGACGCCGATGTTGCCACCCCAGATCGCCGCGCCATAGAGGTTGCAGACGACCTTGTCTCCCTTGTTGGTTCGAGTGCGATTGAACAGAGCGGCGGTAATGCCGCCAGCCATGATCGAGGCGGCGTTGTAGTCACCAAAAGCCTGGGGAGGAATGGCGGGGGATTGCCCATCCTCGCGGAAGACGTTGGCAACGCCGCCTCGGGCGGCCCAGCACACCGCATCAAAGCCGGGAGTATCCTTTTCGGGTCCATACTCTCCGTATCCGCGCATCTGAGCCCAGATCAATCGCGGGTACTTTTCCTTTAAGGAGGCGTAGTCAAGCCCCATTTTCACCAGAGCCTTATCGCGCCAGTTATTGATGAACACATCCGCTTCCGCGAGGAGCTTGTGCATAACCTCGAGAGCCTCGGGGTCCTTAAGGTTGAGGGATATCCAGTTTTTGTTAGTGTTGTTGAGGTCGATGGTCGGATCCTCTACCTCAGTCTGCTCGCATCCAAAACCGGGTCCCTGCGTACGTTGAGCATCCCCCCAGATGGGCTCAACCTTCATGATTTGAGCACCCATTTCGGACAGAATCCTCACCGCAGCGGGCGCCGCAACCCATTCGCAGAGTTCAACGACTTTTACCCCATTCAGAGGTCCGTAGCCGTTAAGCGCTTCGGTAGTTAGCATAGCTATTCCTCTCTTGTCTCCATTGTTATCGGTTGGTTCTCTAAACTAAGTAAATAATCACATCAGGGTCTTATCCAATCTATGGTCAAATTTAAGAAAACGTATATCAATAAAAATAGATAGAATGATATATAGAGATAAACAATCCTACTTCTAGGTATTTTTTGGGACATATAAATCTAAATGGTGTTTGTATCATACACAGTTGGGAGGTTTTGGGTGTAGATAAAGCGAGCGGTGCTGAACTATGTTCGGGCTATCGTCAATTCAACTGAGATGCGATTCCCCTGATTCAAGGTGGACGGAAACTCTAAAATGGGCTGAACGTTTCGTGAGTACGATTAAATAGCAATGAAACGGTTTGTGGAGGCGAAGATGGATTATAGGTTGAGCGATGATCAGCGACAGCTGAGGGACGTCTTTTCTCAAATGGCAGAGCGCCATTTTTCCCCAGAGAATGTTAAGCAGTGGTGCCTCGGGCAGGGGTTGCCCGACGAAGTTGTACGGGACTTTGTAGAGGTTCTTTTCAGGTCTCGAAATTTGCGGACGCAGAATTATTTTAAGTTTTTTGACCTTACATCACGTTGCATCATATTAGATGAGCTGTCGTATCGTGCTGGAACTACACTGCCGTTCCAGCACGAGCTTTTCAATCTTCAGCTTTTGGAGGACTTTTCAACGGGAGAGCTATTCGAAAAGCATCTCGACGAGTATCAGAGAACGGCACGGGTAATGTTTGCTACGGCCATTTCAGATATGGATTCCGGATCGGATACCATGGCTATGGAGACATCCGTGGAAACCGTTGACGGGAAAATCGTTCTAAACGGGGACAAATCTTACGTTTTCAATGGCGAGTATGCTTCGTCGGTCCTGGTGGCAGCGATTGACAAAGACAATAAGACTCCGAGCAGATATCCTCATCTGACGTTATGGCTCATCCCCAGCAATCTCTCTGGGATGCGGGCTTACCCCATTGAGAAGGTAGGCCAGGCGATGATCCCTCTGGCCTCTATGAAGTTCACGAATGTTGAGCTTGATCCCGCATGGAGGCTCGATGTTGACAGGTCGAAGTTCCAGACCCTTTTCCGTCTTCTTGAGAGCGGCCGTCTGTTGATTTGCTCTACATGCGTTGGACTTGCCCGCGCGGCCATGGAGGATGCCGTCCGAGCGTCACAAAGAGAGCGTTTCGGTAGGAAAGTAGGGGATTTCCAGCAAATCGGTCAAATGCTTACCGATATGGAGATCAAAGTTGAATCAATGAAGTCTTTGCTCTATCGAGCTGCGGCAGCAATCGATAACAACGAATCCGATCGTCGGCTTCGCGTTGCCTTGGCTAAGAGGTTTATTCCCAGGGCAGCAACAGAGGTGGCGAGTGATGCCATGCAGATCCTTGGCGGAATGGGCTATACCGAGATGGCTCGGGTCTCTCGGATTTGGCGAGACTGCAGAGGGAACCAGATTGCAGAGGGAACGGATCAGATTATGGTTCGCATTGCCGCTCCCCTTATCATCGAGAAGTACCTCGCAAGCGCTTCAGAGTAAGACCTATATAGACTAGCCAACAAAAAATTATATCTGAGTATATTTGTAATTCGCCTCTCCGATTTATTATAAAAACCAGGAGAGGCGAATTATTCTTAACACCCCAAAAATAAATATATGTGTAGTAAAAAAGGTCATTAACATAGTATTGCCCGTGTAATTTGCACGACGATCCATTAGATAATCAGCCCAATGTAAGAGTTTGTGGGAAAAGGGGAAAAGTCCTGCAAACCTGGGTTAAGGAGGTTCTTTTGGGAGCAACAGGTGCAAAGGAGAGGATGAGCATCCGCCATATGCTCATTGTCGTCACGGGCGTTATGATTACTTTTGGCTGTTCGGCGCTCTGCTTCTCTACATGGGGTTCCTTCCAGCCGGTTGTTGCTGGGTCGCTGGGCATTGAGAAGACGGCGTTCGCGCTTTATGTAACAATCATGTACCTTGCGATGACCGTTGCTTCGCCTTTCGCCGGCAAGCTTCTTCAAACCGTCGATGCTCGTATCCTTCTTAGCGTGTGCGCATGTTTGGTCGGAGGGGCATTTTTCTTGATGAGTCTTGCTCCGACTATCGAGTGGTTTTACGCCGCGGGCATTCTGCTTGGTGTTGGCGAGGTTGTTCTTCTCTGGCTTGCTGTTCCCACGCTGATCAACAACTGGTTTGTAGAGCGTGGTGGTTTCTTCATCGGTATTTGCATGTGCATGACTGGCGTCGGTGGAGCCGTTTGGAATGCGGTGTTTACGGCCCTTGTTTCGAGCGGTATGGACTTCCACGATATCTATCGCATTTGGGCGTTTATCGCATTGGCTACGTCGCTTCCCTTTACCTTGCTTGCCGTGCGTACCCGGCCCCAGGATGTTGGTCTGCTTCCCTATGGTGCTAGCTCGAATTCGGGAGGAGCTTCGGCGAAACCTCGTGGACTGAGCGTCAAAGATGCGATGAAGTCCCCAGTCTTTTATGCAATATGTCTGTTTGCTGGCTTGATTAACATCGCTATTCTTATTGCGATGCAGTTCCCCTCGTATGCTCGGTCGCTTACCGATGCGCCGTTTGATGTGGTTGTGGTTGGCGGTGTGATGGCCACCGTCATGATGGTTGGTCAAGCCATTGCTAAGGTTACTCTCGGTGGACTTGCCGATAAGAATGCTCGCGGCACACTGCTGTTTGCGTTTACCTGTGGCGTCGTCGGAATTCTGCTCTGCTGGTTTGGATTTGCTTCCGAGTATCTGCTGTATTCTGGCGCATTCGTGTTCGGTTTTATGTATGCGACCGCTGTAACCCTTGTCCCCATAATGGTTCGTCAAATCTTTGGGACGAGGGAGTACTCTCTGATCTATTCTCGCATCAGTTCGGTCTTCAACCTCGTTGCTTCCTTCGCTGCTTTGATTTGGGCGGGTATTCAGCAGTCGGTATTTGGCTTTACGGGTGTATTCATCGCGGGCATTTCGATGTTGGTTGTGGTTCTCCTGATCGGCCTGTATTGCTTCGGTAAGCAGAAGAGCATTGTGGATCGCTGGACCGAATAAGGATCAGCGCATGAGAACGGGGCCCGCTTCAAAAGCGGGCCCCGTTTTTTGTTGCTAGCTGATTTCTTGGGCATCGTTAGAAGTTGATGCGCTTTCGGGAAAACCGAATTGACCCTTAGGCGTTACGCGCGGCCTCTCTTTCCCGGGCCTTTTCGGCGAGGCGTGAGAGAGGAACGATTTTCACCATGATCTCTCCTTCTGAGATCACGTCTCCGAGATCGTCGTATGCCGTGCACTTCCAGAACTGCTTGATCCCTTCTTGCCTGTCGAGGGTTGCTACTCCGTGCAGCAGACCGTCTTTACCGCTCTTCTTGTGGCGGATATGGACATCGATTCCAAAGGGGAGTTCATTCGCGAAATCCGTGTTGTTTTCAGACCCGCGACTTGCTAGCGATTCGAGAAACGCGATGGTCGCGCCCCCGTGAAGGTAACCATGCGGTTGGTAGACATCGGGGTTTATGGGCATAACCCCTTCAACGCGATCCTTTCTGTCGACTGTGAATTCAATTCCAAGGTTTTCTACAAATGCCATAAGCTTCCTTCCTTCAAAGTCTCTAAACGGTTTATTAGATTGTAGCTATTGTTTTCTGCTACTTATCTGGCCCGATGGTTTGCGACCATCAGAACTGATTCTTTGAGTAACAAGACCGACTTCTAGCTCTAAAACGGGGAAAGAAGAAAGGCGCCCTGCATCTCCATTAATCCTTTCGTGAGAACCCATTGATTGCAGGTTGCGTTACAATTGGGTCAGATCGCAAGCGGCAACGCGCTTCCGACCTAGTCTGTTACATCCGACTGAGGAGGAAAAATGGCTCAGTACGCTCGAATCTTCGCAGCATTGGACGGAGGGTCGACCCAGGAAGCTGTTGCGCGCCGTGCGGTCCAGGTTGCGCACAACAGCGGGGCGGAATTGCTGTTCGGACATGTCATCGACTCGGTTCCCTACGAAGCGAACGGGATCGATTTCGCGGCGCTGTGCGAAGACGGCAAGAAGAACCTGGAGCACGATCTTGCCGCCATCCTCGCAGAAGCCAAAGAAGACCCCAATATCGTGTCGGTCGATTTGAAGGTGCATGCCGGCCGCATCACCGATACGCTCGCAGAGAGCCTCATCGAACCCTTCGAGCCCGATCTGGTGATCTGCGGCGCCCGCGGCCTATCGAACCTGAAGTACGCGTTCGTGGGCAGCGTGTCCACCTATCTCATCCGCAACATTAAATGTGACGTCTTGGTTGTTAAACCCGAGCATCACGACAGCGTGAAGCTGTAGGCTGATTTAAGCTGTAGGCACAACATCTGCCAGACTGCTGCGCCCGCTGACGACCCCGGCCGAGCCGCGCGTCGTCAGCGGGCTTTTTCGCGAGATGAAGGAGCGTTCCATGATCAACCAGACGATGCTCGATCTTGGCCGTGCGCCGTCACCCATCCGTCAGCTTTTCAACTACGGTTTCGAGCGAAAGAAGGTGGTTGGCGAGGAGAACGTGTTCGACTTCAGCATCGGAAACCCCAGCATTCCCGCGCCCGAAGCGATCCGCGAGCGCATGCGCGAGCTGATCGAGCAGGATCCGGCGGCCCTGCACGGCTATTCTCCCGCATCGGGACTGCCCGCCACGCGCGCTGCCGTGGCGCGGAACCTGCGCGAGCGTTTCGGCATCGAGGCCGATCCCCGTCACATCTACATGACCACGGGCGCTATGGCGGGGGTGAAAAGCGTCATCTGCGCCGTAGCGCGCCCCGGCGAGGAAGTGATCGTCAACGCGCCGTATTTCCCCGAATACCGCATGCTCATAGAGACGGCGGGCTGCATCTGCGTCGAGGTGCCCACGCGCGCCGACGATTTCCAGCTTGACATCGAGGCGCTGGCGCAAGCCGTGAACCCCAACACGGCGCTGGTCATCGTCAACTCGCCGAACAATCCGGTGGGGACGGTGTACACGCAGGACTGCATCGAGCGCCTATCCGATTTGCTGGAATCCCGCGAGCGCGAGTACGGCCACCCTATCTACCTCCTCAGCGACGAGCCGTATCGCGAGCTGTGCTACGGCGACCCCGTCCCGTTCACGGCGAATTTCTACCGCGACACCATCGTGTGCTACTCCTGGGCGAAGAGCCTCTCGCTTCCCGGCGAGCGCATCGGCTACGTGTTCACCTCCAGCCGCATGGAGCGCGCCGATGATGTGGCAGACGCCGTTGCGGGCGCCCATCGGTCGCTGGGCTACGTGTGCGCCCCGGTGATGTTCCAGAAGGTCATCGAGACGTGCGTCGATCTGCCTGCGAACGTGGAGGCGTACCGCAGCAACCGCGACCTGCTGACCGCCGGCCTTGACGAGCTGGGATACCGCTACGTTTCCCCCGACGGCGCGTTCTACCTGTGGGTGAAGGCCCTTGAAGAAGACGCCCAGGCGTTCAGCGACCGCGCCAAGGAGCACGACCTCCTTTTGGTGGCGTCCGATAGTTTCGGGTGCAGCGGATGGGTGCGCGTGAGCTACTGCGTGTCCGAGACCTCCATCAGGAACTCCATGAAGGCATGGAGGGCGCTGAAGGAAAGTTACGGCGCTTAGGGGGCCTACTCGCTGCGCAGCGCTTCCACGGGGTCGGCCTTCGATGCTCGCGATGCGGGTATGAGGCCGGCGATGAACGTGAGCAGCACGCTGATGGCCACCAGCACCACGGCGGCCTGCCAGGGGAGGATCGCCACCTGGGCAACGTTGAACAGCGAGTTCACGACGGCGTTCACCGGAATGCAGGCAAGGGCGGTGACGCCGACTCCCATGATGCCCGCGATCAGGCCCTCGATGACCGTTTCGGCATTGAAGATATCGCTCACGTTGCGCTTGCTCGCGCCGATGGAGCGCAGGATGCCGATCTCCTTGCGTCGCTCGAGCACCGAGATGTACGTGATGACGCCGATCATGATGGACGACACCACCAGCGAGATGGACACGAACGCTATCAGCACGTAGCTGATCATGTCGATGATGGTCGTGACCGAACTCATCAGGGCCCCGACAAGGTCGGTGTAGGTGACGACGCGGTCATCGTCTCCGGCGGCCTTCGCATCGGCGTTGTAGGTATCGAGGATGCCGACCACTTTCTCCTTGCTGTTGAAGTCTTTGGGATACAGGCTGATCTGCTCGGGTTTGGCGTAGTCGGCGTATCCCAGCGTCTTCAGGTTGTCCTCGTAGCTGGCTTTTTTCGTCGTCATCATCGAGGTCAGAAGCCGGGTGAGTTCGTCTTGATCCATGTTGAACTGGAAAGCCTTGGCAAACGCTTCGGGGCTGACGTTCATTGCGCTGGACAGCGACGAGCTGAGCTGCCCCATGTAGCTTCCGACCGCAGACGAGATCTGCGAAGAGAGCGCGGTCATCATCTGGGAGATGTATCCCTGGAGGGATTTCTGCAGCCCGGCAGAAAGCGACTGAGACATCGATCCGGCCAGTTGAGCTCCGATCTGGGACGAAATGGCCTTTGCGATGCGCTGCTGGACGGCCTTGCTCACGGCATCGATGTCCTGTGCGGACAGCTTCGCGCTCAGCTGGCGCTGCACTTCGTCCGACACCGCCTTCTGAACGGCCTCGTTGTTCGCGACGGTGGAAACAACCTGGTTGATCTGGGTTTGGACGGAAGGTTCGGCCAGGTAGTCGCCGATGGTCGCGGACGGGTGCGCGGAGAGGTATACGGGGAAGCCCTGTATGATGCGCGAGGCGGTTTGGGCGATGTCGTTGGATGCGCTGGTTCCCAAAGCGCCGTTCGCCGCCTTGAGGATGGACGCGTAATCGAGCTGCGAGAGCGCCTCTCCCAGCTGGGGGAAGCTCGATGCAAGGTCGCTCAGGTCGACGCTGGACAAATCGACGTTGGATAGGTCGACGCTCGAGAGGTTCATTCCCGACCAGTCGATGCTCGACAGGTCGAGGGAAAGATCGGACGAGGGCATAGACGTCATGTCGAACCCGGAGAGCGCCGCGTTGTCAAACGACAGGTTGCTCAGCGCTGAGGGGTTGAAGCTGAACGCCTGGGAAAGGGCCTGCTGATCGATGGTGAACAGCGACGACATGTCGAAGTCGCCCTTGCTGTCGGCGGCTTCGTCGTCGAAGTCCCTTCCGGTGAACACGTTGGTGTCGGGCTCTTCCAGCTGCTGTTTGACGATGCCGGACTGGGAGGCCTGGTCGATGAGGCGGTCGCGCAGCGCGGGCGTGTAGTACAGCCTGCTGGGGGGCAGCGCGGTCCCGTTGGCATCGGGATCTGCCTGGACGACCCCGACGATGCGCAGATCATCGGAGCTTTCCACGAGCGATTTCATGTAGTCGGCATCGTCTGACTTGTCGACCCACGTGCCGTAGTCGTCGTTTCGCTCGTACAGCTTCGTGCGATCGACCGCCTTGAACGTGGGCGACATCAGCTCTTCGAACGAGAATCCGCCGGATGCCTGGTCGGTGTCGACGTTTTCGCCTCTGCCGAACGCCTCGGCCATCTCGTCGAGCTTTTCCGGGTCCTTCAGTCCCATGCTGTACAGCAAAAGGTCGCTGACCTGCTCGTTGCTGTTGACCACCAAAACCAGCTCGTTATAGGAAGAGGGCCAGCGTCCTGCCAGCACGTTGTAGTTCTTCTCGTACAGATCGGGGTTGCTGGGAAGCTGGGCGAACGCATCGTACGAGGTCATGCTGCTGGAAAGGAGGCCTCCCATCGATGCGCCGGGCGACGAGGGGTCGTAGCCCGCAAGCTTCGTCATGGTGACGTCCGGGTTGACCTGACGGGCGCCCGATTCGGTGTTGCCGCTGAACACGAGGGGCTTGATCCCGTAGTCGTATTCGATGAGGTTCACGTATTCGTTGACGTTGCCGCCGTTTCCGTCAAGAAACGTCTTCAAAGAGGCGAGGTCGTTGGTGTTCACGCTCGAGAACATGCGGTTGAGGGCCCCGAGCTCTTTCACGTCCCCGCCATCGGACGGGCTTGCGTTCTCGTCGGTGGATCCCGCTTTCGCATCGGATGCGGAGGCGCCGCTTCCCGTCAGAGAAACAGGGGAGGAAGAGCTTTCGTCGTCGGATCCGCTGCCTGCTCCCAGCATCGCGCTGAGGTCCATGCCGGTTTTGGCGATCGTCAGCGGGTATTCGGACAGGGTCTGCTCTTCGACGTCGGCGATGTAGTCGTTCACGCCGTTTGCCAAAGAGAGGATGGCCGCGATGCCGATGATCCCGATGGATCCGGCGAACGCGGTCATGATGGTGCGCCCTTTTTTGGTCATGAGGTTGTTGAACGAAAGAGACAGAGCGGTGAGGAAAGACATCGAGGTCTTGACGGCCTTCTTGCCGTGGGCGGCCGCGATTTCGCTTTCGGTGGGACGATAGGGCATGCTGTCGCTGCGAATCGTTCCGTCGGCGAGGTTGACGATGCGCGTAGCGTATTGTTCGGCCAGTTCGGGATTGTGCGTGACCATGACCACCAGGCGGTCGCGGGCGATCTCGGTGAGAAGGTCCATGATCTGCACGCTGGTTTTCGAGTCGAGGGCCCCGGTCGGCTCGTCGGCGAGCAGGATCTCGGGGTCGTTGATGAGGGCGCGCGCGATGGCGACG
Source organism: Berryella intestinalis (assembly GCF_000814825.1). Classification (NCBI taxonomy): domain Bacteria; kingdom Bacillati; phylum Actinomycetota; class Coriobacteriia; order Eggerthellales; family Eggerthellaceae; genus Berryella; species Berryella intestinalis. Next base: position 1,520,690 of record NZ_CP009302.1, on the reverse strand, counting down.
CGCTGCATCTGCCCGCCCGAAAGCTGGCTGGGTTTCTTGTTCACGTGGTCTTTCAGCCCCACGCGCTCGAGCGCTTCGACGGCGCGCTTCCTGCGTTCGGCCTTCGACACGCCCGACAGGGTGAGCGCCAGCTCGACGTTGGCCAGCACGGTTTGGTGGGGAATGAGGTTGTACGCCTGGAACACGAACCCGATGCGGTTGTTTCGGTACGCGTCCCAATCGCGATCCTTGTACTCCTTGGTCGAGATGCCCTCGATGATCAGGTCGCCCGAATCGTAAGCGTCAAGGCCTCCCAGGATGTTCAGCAGCGTGGTCTTGCCCGATCCGGACGGGCCCAGGATGGCGACGAACTCGTTGTCGCGAAACGATATCGATACGTCGTCGAGGGCCTTTTGGGTGAAGCTGCCGGTGGTGTAGGACTTGCTGATGTTGGTGATCTGAAGCATGGGCCCCTCGTTCGCTCGGGCGATGGAAAGCGTCAGTTTGCACACTACCCCGATAGGAGGCGGCGGTGCGCTCGGTCGCGAGAATGTAATGTGTTCTCCATGTCCGATGGCGCGGGGGTGCGCAAGCTCAGAGTTAGCCTCAGGTAGCCAAAAGCACGGTTGGGTTTCATCGAGGGTGTTCGGTCGACGGCGCTCTTTCTCTCGTTAGAATGGTTGATAATGTAGCGAGGAAGGCGGGGCGAAGGGCCCCTGGAAATCGAGGAGGAAAAGCATGGACGCAAAAGTCGCTCAGCTGCTTAACGACCAGATCAACAAGGAGCTGTACTCGGCATATCTGTACATGTCGTTTGCGAACTACTACGAAGAGGTGGGTCTGAAGGGCTACGCCAACTGGTACATGATCCAAACCAAAGAAGAGCGCGACCACGCGCTGATCTTCCGCAATTACTTGCTGGAAAACGACGAGAAGGTCAAGCTGGCCGCCATCGCCGAGCCGGACATGACGTTTTCCAACAACCTCGAGCCCCTCGAGGCCGCGCTCGAGCACGAGGAATACATCACGGCGTCGATCAACGAGATTTATGCAGCTGCGGTCGAAGTCAACGATTACCGCACCGTCAATTTCCTGAAGTGGTTCGTCGAGGAGCAGGGCGAGGAAGAGGCCAACGCCCGCGACATGGTGGCCGATATGAAGCTTTACGGAAGCGACCAGGGCTCTCTGTTCTCGCTCGATCGAGAGGCGATGTCGCGCACCTATACCGAAGCGGCTCCGCTGTCCGCAAACTAGCGCGTTTGGTCGAGGCCGCCGGGCGTGTGAGGCGCGCGTTCGGACGGCTTCGGAATATAGAGGGGCGCCCTGCTCGCAGTTCCATGCAAGCAGGGCGCCCCTGTTTCGGTCTTGCCCGGTGCGGATCGAGCTTCCTAATTCGCCTTGGGTTTAAGCACCAGCGTGATGATAAGGCCGATCAAGCCCAAGAAGAATCCCAGGAAGAAGCAGCCCACCGCCGAGCGGCCCTTCTTCTTTCCGATGGTCATGCAGACAACTCCCAGGATGACTGCGATAACCGCTCCGATTCCCAGCTGCAAAGTGTAGAAATCGCCGCTCAAGTACTCCATAACGCCCCTTTCTCCGTTTCCTATCGGAAAACTAACTGATATGCATTAAATCATGGTTTGACGCGGTGTTAGCCACGATCGGCAAACTTTTATCGAAGCAGTCCGAATTGCGTTGCCGAGGGACAAAAAAGCGCGCATCCGCTGGGGATGCGCGCAGCAGCCAGACGCCGGAGGATCGCGCCTAGGCGTCGGCTCCGGTGATCCCGTTGATGATGGACGAAACGATGCTGATGACGATGCTTGCGAAGAAGGCGGAAAGGAAGCTGTCGATTCGGATATCGACTCCGAACAGGAATCCGGAAAGCCCTGCGGCCAGGTACACCATAAGCGTGTTGATGATGAGGTAGCCGATTCCCAGCGTGACAACGGTGAAGGGCAGCCCGAGAGTCTGGGCCAGGGGTTTGATGCTCGCGTTGATCAATGCCATGATCAGGCCGAACGCAAGAGTCGACATAAGCGTCGAGCTGTCGGTCCCAAAGCCGATGCCGGGGACGAGCCAAAGGGCGGCCGCACAGGCGACCGAAGTGACGAGCCAGCGTACAATGAAGTTCATGGTTCCTCCTCGTGTTGGTTGGCTTTATTATCCCTTTGTTTTCCCCATTCGGGCAAAACGGGTGGGGAAACGTAGAATATGACGATAAACCGGGTTGTAAAACGAGAGGGTTGTGCGATGGCGCAGACGGCTTCCGAGAGGGAAACGGGTGGGTTTCCGCGATGCCCCCATGCGAGGGAATGCGGCGCCTGCCAACATGTGAACGAGCCGTACGAGCGGCAGGTGGCCCGGAAGCAGGATCGGCTTGTCGCGCTGCTTCGCGAGGCGGGGCTGCTTGACGGTGCGGAGGCGCTGCCGTTTCAGGGCATGGACGAGCCGTACCGCTACCGCAACAAGGTGATGTCGCCGTTTGCCGCAGGTCGTCGCCAGGGTAGTGCAGCCCGCAAAGGCGGCTTCGCCAAAGACGGCCGCGGCTTCGGGAAAGGCGCCGCCCGAAGGAAGGGGCCCTCGCGCGAGATCCTCACGGGCATGTACGCGGCCGGCACCCATCGCATTGTGGACACCCGGCATTGCCTGGTCGAAAACGAGCGGGCCCAGAAGGTCGTCCGATCGGTGAAGACCCTCATGATGCGCTACGGGATCGAACCTTACGATGAAGACGCCGGAACGGGGTTCATGCGCCACGTTGTAGTGCGCGTGGGGCATGAAAGCGGCGAGATGCTGGTCACGCTTGTTACGAACAGCGAGGAGTTCCCCGCCTCTCGGTCGTTTTGCCGAGAGCTCGCGCGCATGTGCCCTTTCGTCACGACCGTGGTGCAGAACGTGAACCTGAGGAAGACGAACGTGGTGCTTGGCGGGAAGGAGCAGCGCCTGTACGGGCCCGGGTTCATACTCGATACGCTGTGCGGGTTGTCGTTCCGCATTTCCAGCCAATCCTTCTACCAGGTGAATTCGGTTCAAACCGAGGCCCTGTACCTAAGCGCGATCGGGTTCGCGCAACTGGACGGAACCCAATCGGTGATCGACGCGTACTGCGGCACGGGAACCATCGGGCTCGTGGCGGCGTCGCGCGGCGCAAGCAGCGTGGTGGGGGTGGACACGGTCGAATCGTCCATCCGCGATGCGCGGGAGAACGCACGGCACAACGGGATCGAGAACGCGACGTTTCATGCAGCCGACGCGAGTTCGTTCATGCGCGGCCTGGCGGCAGAGGGCCGCTCGACCGACGTGGTGTTCATGGATCCGCCGCGTGCGGGATCGACCGAAGAGTTCCTCGACGCGCTGGCGGTTCTAGCCCCTCGACGCGTGGTGTACATCTCGTGCAACCCCGTTACGCAGATGCGCGACCTGCGCTATTTGGCGGCGAAGGGCTATCGGGTGGAGAAGGTGCAGGGGGTCGATATGTTCCCCCATACCGACCATATAGAGACGGTGTGCCTCTTGACCCGGGAAACCGGAAAAGCTCGTCCCGAAAGACCTTAACGTTTTCTCCTGTTCAAGCGCAGAGGATTTGCGCTTCGGCGGTTCCGGGTCTTACGGAGCAAGGATGTCGAGGTACTGCTCGAGCCTGTCGTCAACATACCCAGCCACCAGCTCGATCATGGCACCCGCTTTTCCATCGCGATAATAAGAGTCGAATGCGCCATAGTAGCGCCTGCGATCCTCGAACTTCACATCGATGGCGGGGTATCCGCTTTGAATCAGCTCGAGGTTCAGCAGCAGCCGTCCGGTGCGGCCGTTGCCGTCGATGAAGGGATGGATGCCCTCGAAATCGAGGTGAAACAGGGCGATTCGCTCGATCGGATGAAGCCTCTTTTCGCGTTCTTTGTTTCTGCGTAGGAGGGCTTTCATCTCCCCTTCGATCTCGTGCGGGCGGGTCGGTTCGGCAAACGCGCCCGCGATTCGCACGGGGATCCTGCGATAGGCACCCTTGTCTTGCGGACGGTGCATAAGCACGAGGGAGTGGATGTCTTTGATCTCGCGCTCGCCCAGCCTCGCACGCGCTTCGGCAAGTTCCTCGACATAGCAGAAGGCATCTTTATGCCCCACGACCTCGAGGTGATCTTTGAGAGGCTTCCGATCGATCGTCATACCCTCGAGAACCAAAGCGGTTTCTTTCAGAGTGAGGGTGTTTCCCTCGATCGCGTTGGAGTTGTAGGTGAAATCCACCAAAAACCGTTCGCGTAACCGGGTCACTTCGCCATCGGTGAGTGGCCGCATGGCATCCAAGCGCAGCTTCTTCTCGTCAATCGATCGGAACAATGGGGCGAAGGCGGGATCGCCAGCTTGTCTTGGGAGCCTCCTTCGGTCGATCGGACGTGTGGCAGTGACGGGGATCAGGTATTTCTTACCTGAGCGCACCACACCCTCGATGTCGCCGTTGGCGCAGAGCAGGCGCACTCGACGGGTCGACAACCCCCATTTCTCGGCTGCTTGGGTGACGGTCATGTAATCCATCTGCGCGCCTCCTATCCTGTAGCCACCTTAGCACAAAACGGAATAAAAGATATGCAACTATGTATAGTAATGGCTTTGTTTATTCCGGTTGATGTACGGTCGGTCGGAACCCGACAACGGATGACGCCGCGCTGCTCACTGAAAACCGGGAGGCGAATGGGTGTCGTTGCCGCCTCGGTCAACGGGGCTTGACGATACGGCGAAAATGCCACAGAGTTGCTCGGGAGCATCGATGAAGGGAGCGTCTTGTGACGCTCGACTCCGCCGATCTGCAGGCTGATTGCGGATCCGAGCCGGCGCAGACGTCGGTAGAGAGGATGAAGATGGACCAGCTGTTCGAGTTCGATGCGGTGATCCACGAGATGAAGGAGCGCGGTGGGGCCTACGTGGTCTTTCCCTGGAACGTCCGAGAGGCGTTCGGGGCGGGGAGGCAGAAGGTCCACGCGACGTTCGACGGGATTCCCTACGACGGCAGCGTGGTGAACATGGGGGTGAAAGACGAGGCGGGAAACGTCTGCTACATCATCGGCATGCTGAAATCGATACGGACCCAACTGGGTAAAGGGGAAGGCGATACGGTGCATGTGACCGTGGTGAAGCGGTAGCGCTCGCTAGGACAGAACACCAACGCGAAGCAGGGGATCGCATTGCGGTCCCCTGCCTGCTTTTCAGGTACGGTTGCGCAACGGATCGAATCGGATCTGGGGCAGACTTCCTGCCTTCCAGCGTGTTCTGCCAGCCGAACAGCTCAAATATCGAACATATACTTGATTGGTCGTTGTTATTTAGAGTATGGTCGACCAAGTGGCTTATCGTTGATGAGGGTATCCAACGTAAGCGGTTGGCTCAAAAAGAGGGAACGGTTTGAACGGGATAAGAGAAGGCGAATATCTGTGTTGGAAGCGGGGGAGAAGATGAGGGCTCTGAGAAGATCGGCCGTGTTCGCTGTGCTGGCCGCGGTCGTGTTCCTGTGTATGGCGGGGCAGGTTCCCAATGCTTTCGCAGAGGGCGCGAGCGGCCCGCTTGTGGCAAACGCCTCTCCGATCGGTCCCACCAAGGTGCTGGTGAAGAAGGTGGAGAAGGGGACCGAAACCCTTCTGCCCGATGCGACGTTGACGGTGTACCGGGGAGAGGGCACCTCCGGCGAGAAGCTCTTGGAGCGAAAGACCGCCGGCGATGTCGGCATCGACCTGGAGCTTTCCGACGGCATCTATACGCTTTCCGAAACCGAGGCGCCGCAGGGATACGCGAAGGCAAGCGATATCGTGTTCAAGGTCGAGGCCGGAAAGCTGTATGTGAAATCGCAGGGCGTCTTCGTCGAGTCCCAGGATGCCGAAGAGATCGCGTCCAATAATTACGAGGCTTTCGCGGACAGGGACGACGACTCGTTCTCCTGGGGAACGACCCCCTACGGGAAGCATTACTACCTCAGGGACAACGGCGGTATGGGAGAGGTGCTGTACTGCTTCAACATCGATCTGCACGAGCCTCCCGAGAGCTACGACAAGGGGGCCCAGATCGACTACGATCCGTTCGACGGCGATGTGAAGTACACGAGGATCGTAAAACCCGGCAAGCTGATCGACCACACCCAGCATCCCAGGGTGAGCGACCCCGCCTTGTTCTATCAGAAGATCCAGAAGGTCATCTACGCCGGGTTCCCGAACGATGCGAACGGGCTGGGGTCGGGCCTGACCCCGACCGAGTTCAAGACGGCAACCCAGCTTGCGATCTATTACTACACCGACAGCATCGACGCGAATACGATCGAGCACGGTTTCCAGGGGATCCGAGAAGAAGAGGGAAAGAAGGTGCGCGCCGCCTTCGATGCGCTGATCGCGTATGCCGAATCGCCCGAAACCGCGCCCGCCGACTTCAAGCTGAACATGTTCTCCTGCAACAACGGCAAGTACCAGAACCTGATTGGGACGAACTACAAGCAGGACGGCTTGCTGTACACCCTGCTGATGGAGGACGAGAAGCTTCCCGCGAGGAAGAGCGTCTCCGTCGAGAAGGTGTGGATGGGCGAGGACGGTGCGCCTATCGCGGCTCCCGTCGAGTCGATCGAGGTCGAGCTGCTCAAAAACGGGGAGGCGACGGGTTCGAAGAAGAGCCTGGGCGCTGGCGGATCGTGGAAGGCTTCGTTCGACGACCTTGACGTCAAGACCGCCGACGGGACGGATATCGTGTACACCGTGAGGGAAACGGGCGAGTCCGACGGGGTTGTCGAGGTGGCCGGCAAGAAGTTCGAGGTCGCCTATGGCGGGAACATGGGCGATGGGTTGACCGTCGCCAACAAACTGAAGAAGGCCGCCGACCCGGTGGATCCGGTTGACCCCGTCGATCCCGCCGACCCGGTGGATCCGGTTGACCCCGTGGATCCCGTTGACCCTGTGGACCCCGTCGATCCCGTCAAGCCGGTGGACCCGGTCGACCCCGTCGATCCCGTGAAACCGGTCGGCCCGGGCGACCCTGAAGGCCTGACCAGCGGCAAGGCGAATGCGTCGGTCGATCGGGATGGCTGGCGGGTCGTCGCCCCGAAGTCCCCCGCCATTCCGGCGACGGGCGACTCGTTTGCCTTCGGAGCGGCAGCGGGTACGGTCTTCCTGATCAGCATGGTCACCGCCCTGGTGTGCGCGAGGCGCGCAAAGCGCCGCTAACGGGTTCGGCGCTTCGTCCCTAGCGATTCGCTCGCTGCGACAGGGCGCCAACGCGAAGCAGGGGGCCGCATTGCGGTCCCCTGCCTGCTTTTCAGGCGCGGTTGCGCGGAGGCGACGACCACCTCGCTAGGCGTCCTTCCTGCGGTACTCGGCCAGCTTTTCGTCCAGCTCGCGCTGCTGGCGTTTGTGCGAGAGGCTGAAAACCACGGAGAGCACGGCGAAGATCAGCAGGTAGGTTATGGTGAACGACACCCAGGCCATCGGGTTGTGCGAGGGGAACCAACCCATGGCGGTCGCCGTTACCGCCAAAACCGCATACAGGCACAGGCCGAACAGCGCCGAGCGCAGTGCGTTTGGCATGCGGCGGATGATCGTCGAGGTGAAGAAGACGAGCTGCAAAGCGGCCGCCGCGACGCACACGCCGAAGATCGACCAGCACAGGTTGATGCCCTGTTTCGCTTCCTCGCTGGCGAAGATGGAGCCCATCACCATGGAAACCAGCATGATGACGGTGAACCCCACGCAAAGGGATATCGCGAACGATCGGACGTTTTCCCCTGCGGTCCGGTACTCGGTGTCTATGGCGTTCCTAGAGGTCATGACGATTCCTTTCCTTGTTTTCTATCGTATTCCGATCTTGCGTTTGACCTGCGGTGCGTATTGGCGGGAGATGACGATCCGCTCGCCGTTTTCCAACGTGGCCAGCATCCTTCCGTTCAGGTCGGGAGAAAGGGCGCCTATCCTGCGGAAATTCACGATGCAGTTCTTCGATATGCGTAGGAAGTCGCAGTCGGAGAGCCTTTCCTCCATCTCGTAGAGCTTCAGCCGCGTTTCGAGCACGGCGTCGTTCGTGTAGAAGAAGGTCCGCCCGTCGATCGATTCGATGTACAAGACGTCCTCTACGCTCACAACGAGGGTCTGTCCATTCGCATACCCGGTGATCTTGCGGTCGTGCATGCGGAGCCGCGCCACGATATCCAGCACTTCCTGATCGGTCCTGGCGCACAGGATGGTGATCTCGATGTCCTGGGCGGAAGGCTGCTCGTCGATTGTTATTCTCATCCCAACTCCTTTCGGTGGGACCATCTTACGGTTTCGCAAGGGGATGAGGGATTTCGTGCGGCCAAGTTGCCCAGGGGCGGATGCAAGTTGCACGTATGATCGGCAACATGCCAGAACCGCTCCGGCCTGGCGGACGCCTTGCGGATACGGAGGGGGATCGGCCCTCCGTATCCGGGTTGCTCCGCTTTCCCCGCAATCGCTGAGAATTCAAGTTAATAACGAGAAAATTTTCATAGCTTACCTCATTTGATGGAGAAAGATGCTGTATAAGTATTTCTGGGTTTATAGGCCCTCCGTCGGTTTCGGCTGTGACTTTTCCAGTGAAGCGAAGATGGAGCACGAGAAGGAGAGAAAAAGGAATGAGAAAAGGGAATGCAGTGCCCGAACCCGCGGTTCGAAGATTTGGGCGGAGGTGCTCGGCGGGCGTGTTCGGCGCTCTTCTGGGCTTCTCGCTGGCTTTCGGGCCGGTCGCAGCTCACGCTGAAAACGTGCCCAACAACGGAACCTGGGACGAGAAAGAGACGGTTCTGAACAAGGATGCGGCCGCCGCTGCCGCTACGGTTACCCCTGCGAAGCCGGTCGCTCCGGCGGGCTTCCAGTTCAATCAAGGAGCGAACCTCGAGACGTTTTTGATCTACCACCTGTCGCAGTCCGAGGATGCGACCCTTCCCTCTGACGGTGCATCGGGGTCGTTCAACAAGAGGTTCGGCACCGACTGGTACATCACCGCCGCCATCGATAGGACCGGGGCGGACAAGTCCCTGCACGTCCAGCTGGTCGACAAGGCCGACGGCAACAAGGTCATCGAAGAGAAGGTGATCCCCGCCGGGCAGACGGTGCAGTTCGACGCGATAAAGAACAAAGCACAGGGTTCGGCCTTCAAGTTCACCATCAACTACAAAGAGACTGTGTTCACGGGTGCAAACGGAGAGCAGGCTCCTTACCGCGATATGAAGATCACGTCCGGCGTGGGTGGTAGCACCAAGAGCACGGTCGTGTATTCCTCCGTCGAGCCGAAGAAGCAGAGCGAGGAAGTCAACGACTTCTCGGGCATCGTTCCCATCCTGAGCCCGAAGCAGACGACCGAATACAGGGAGAAGAAGACGGGCGATCTGCTGGCTTCTTACACCCAGACCGGCCAGATCTCCGGCGACCTGTACACGATTGCCGACGCAGCGGAGTTCCAGCGCTACGAGCTTATCGAGTCACCCCAGCCCACTGAGGGCACGCTCGGTTCGAGCTACGCCGTCGGATCGACGTTCATCACCTACCGTGCAGACTACAGGGTGGGCGCTGCGAAGGTGGTCGTGGACAACGACGGATCGATCAGGTTCATACTCTACGCAGTCAATCCCGATCATCCGAACTTCAAGCAGAATTACAACAGGGCCGATACGCCCACGGCAGACGAGCTTCAGATCCCGCTGGTCATGAGCCTTCTCAAGGACGATTCTCTGACGGGCGAGGAGAAGTACGCGAGGATCAACAGGCCCGACGCTCCCTACCTTGTGACCTTCGTCTCCGAAGTGACTGCTCCTAACGAGTACAACTCGGAGAAGAACGCCTTCACGGGCTCGGATTCTTGGTCGCACAAAACGACCAAAAAGTGGCAGCCGGTGAAAGCCGCTGGCTTGGACGTCAACACGGACGTAACCGACACCTTCACGGTGAAGCTGGGTGCGTTCACGACCCATCCCAACGCGCTTTTCAGGTTCGGTCAGTACCATTTGGTGAACGACGAGGGCAAATTCATCGATCTCGATGGCACTGTTACGGATAAGCCTTCCGTCTCCATCGGCGGCATGGAGCAGGGAATGGTCAATTCCAACTCCCTGAACGTTCAGAACGTTTCCTATTACTACGCCGGCAAGGGCGGAGTGAAGGTCTTCTACGTCGACACCAAGGGCAACGTGATCAAAGACAGCGTCACCATTGTCGATTACGGCAACTCCGGTGCCCAGTACAGCACGGAAAAGGCCAGGGAAAACAAGATCGTCACGTCCGACGGCAAGGTCTACTACTACAAGCAGATCGACAAGACGAACCTGAGGCCGGCATCCAAGCCCACCGATAGCGACAAGCGCGACGTCGAGACGACTCCCGAGGAAAACGGCCAGATCAAGCAGGATACCGTGCTTGAGGTCACCTACGTGTACGAATTGGCCGGCAACGTGAACGTCAACTACATCGACGAGAACGGCAACGTCATCAAGGATCCGGTTCCCGATGTGGAAAACGGCAAGCCCGGCGACCCTTATGACACCGACAGTGACAACAAGCCCAATAGGATCACGACGTCTAACGGGAAGACCTACGAGTTCAAAGAGGTGTTCAAGGACTCCGAGCCCACTACCGGCGAGGTAGAGGGCGGCAAGACCAAGGAGATCACCTACGTGTACCGGGAGATCACCCCGGATCCCGAGACGCCCGTGGTGACTTCGGAAGACAAGCCCAAGCCTGGGAAGGTGTCCGCCAGCGCTGAGAAGCCTGCGACCATCGCTCCCCGCACGGGCGACTCTGCCGGCGCTTTCGCGTTTGCCGGGCTACTCGCCCTTTCTGCCATGGGGCTGGCGTTCTCTGTGTACAGGACGCGCTTCGGCAAGTAACCGCACGTAAAGTCCGGTTGACCGAACCCCCTGCGATCATAAGGTCGCAGGGGGTTTTTGCGTGAGGGCCCCTGAAAAAGGGGCGGTCGCGCGGGGTTTCCGGGGCGGCTGAATCGTCGGATACTCTGTTTTCCCCACCGAAGCTCCGGCGCGCGGGTTAAGATTCCAGGTGCAGGTTTCGTTGGCGGGAGGTTCGACATGCGAAGAGGCGACAGGGAAGTGGTCGGAGAGGACCGCATCCGCGAGATCCTCGACAAGGGGGGTGTGGTTCGCATCGCGTTCAACGACGGCGACTTTCCCTACATCGTCCCGATGAACTACGGCTACGACCTCAGCGAGGGCCGTCTCGTCCTGTTCACGCACGGGGCCCTCGAAGGGCGCAAGGTCGATCTGGCGCGGCGCAACCCCAACGTCGGGTTCGAGATAGACTGCGAGGTAGCGTCGTTGTCGGGCGGGGACAATCCGTGCAGGTACAGCGCGCATTACTCCTCGATCATCGGCTTCGGGCGCCTGTCGGTCCTCGAGGACCCCGCAGACAAGATCGCCGGGCTCAAGTGCCTGATGAAGACGCAAACCGGGCGCGATTTCTCCTTCACCGAGCAGATGGCCCGCCCCGTGAGCGTGTTCAGGCTCGATTGCGCGGGGTTCACGGCCAAGAGCAGGCAGCCGTGACGGTCGACGCGAAGGCGATGCCCGATCGAGTGGCCGCGTGCATCGACGCGCATGGGCTTGCGCAGCCCGATGCGCCGGTTTTGCTGATGGTGTCGGGCGGGTCCGACTCGACGGCTCTGGCCTATCTTGCAGCCGACCTGCATCGCCGGGAAAGGCTGGGACCGCTTGCCATGCTGCATGTGAACCACAGGCTGCGCGGTGTCGATTCCGATGGGGACGCCGTGTTCGTCGCCCGGCTCTCCGAGCTGCTGAGCATCCCTCTGTTCAACTGTGAGATCGATGTGGGCGCTCTGACCAGGGAGGAAGGGGGCAACCTCGAGGCGGTCGCCCGCCGCGAGCGCTATGCCGCCGCCAGCGAGGCGCTCAAGAGCCTGTGCATGCACGAAGCCCGTCCGCTTGCGCAGGGCCGCATCTTCACGGCCCATACCGCCGACGACCGCGTCGAGACGTTCTACATGCGCTCCATCGTGGGCACGGGGCCGGGGGGCTTTCGTTCGATGAGGTACCTGAACGGGCGCATCGCGAGACCCTGCCTCGACGTGGGTCGCGACGACCTGCGCGCCTACGTGCGCTTTCTCGCTTCGGCGGGAGAGCGGGTCGTGCGCGACGAAGAGGGTGCGCTGTGGCGCGAGGATGCGACCAACGCACACACCGATCGGTTCCGGGCCTACGTGCGCCACGAGGTCGTTTCGCGGGCAAAAGAGCGAAATCCCCAGCTCGCTCAAACGCTCGTGCGCACGATGAACCTCATCGCGGACGAGGACGACTACCTGAACGGCCAGGTGGACCGCCTGTTCGACAATGTGGTTTCGTGGATCGCGGTCGACGAGGCCAACGGGCCGGATTTCGGTGCGGGCTTCGTCCTGTCGCCCGAGATGGGAAAGGCCCATCCTGCGCTCGGCCGCCGCGTTGCGGTTCGCGCGCTGGGTCTGATGCTGCCCGAAGGGGCCCGCGTCGAGGCCGCGTCGGTCGAATCCGTGCTTGCCGGCTATGCGGACGGGCGGATGAACAGCGGGTATGTTTCGAACATCCAGGGAAATCTGGCGGTGAGCGCCAACAAGCGGGGCGTGCGGGTCGAGCCGATGGCGGCGTTTCGCACGCGTCGCAACAAGAAGAGCTGACGATCGGAGCGACGTCGAGCCTCGGAAGGAGAATGGGAAAGCGTATGGGACAGAAAGCCGATCGGCCCGCCGAGGCCAACGGGGGTGTCGCGTCCGAGCAGCGCGGTTGCGGGGCGCTCGGCGCCGAGGCCGCCGTGGTCGGGGAGGTCATCGATTTCGAGATCGTTTTGGCAAGCGCCTCTCCGCGCCGCCGCGACATTTTGGAGCAGGCCGGCATTCCTTTCACCGTTTGCGCCAGCGACGTGGACGAATCGCTGGAGCCCGACGATCTGGCGCAGCCCGTGGAGGCGGCCAAGAAGCTCGCCCAGCGCAAGGCGGGCGCTGCCGTGCAGGAGGTCCTGGGGGTCGATTACGTGGGATCGCTCATCGTCATAGGCGCCGATACGGTGGTCGATTGCCGGGGCGAGATCTTTGGCAAGCCGAAAGACGCCGAAGATGCGAAGCGCATGCTGCGGCGCCTGTCGGGACGCACGCATCAGGTGCATACGGCGGTTTCGGTGTGGATGATCCACGCGCCCAACGCAGAAGACGTGTCGCTGGGATACCGCACGTTCTCCGACACCACGCACGTCCGGTTCAAAGAGCTGGCCGAACGAGACATCGAGGACTACCTCGCCCAGGGAGAGTCGTTCGACAAGGCGGGCGCCTACGCCATCCAGGGGCGGGGGGCGGCGCTGGTCGAGGGCATCGAGGGGTACCGCAGCACGGTGGTGGGCTTTCCCATCGAGCGCGTCTTGGACGAGTTTCCCGACATTGCGCGCATGAGGCGCATGTAAATATCGTACCTTCTGGTGCGCCGTAGCCGTATCGTAAGGTGCCCTGATGAGCCCAATGGTAGAATACCGACGATACTGAACAGCTTAGATGCCTGCTCATCAGCGATGTTGGGCGGCTCTTCGTTTTTCCGAGAAGGATGTCGAGCGTGGATCAAGACGTCGAAGAGATTCTGTATACCGAAGACGAGATCAAGCAGCGCGTTGCCGAGATCGGGGCGGCTCTCACCGAAGAGTACGCCGAGAGGGCCGCGCGCGGCGAGGAGATCGTTCTGATCTCGGTCCTGCGCGGTGCGGCCATCTTCATGGCCGATCTGGCGCGCGAAATCAAGCTGCCGGTCGAAATGGACTACATGGCCATCTCGTCATACGGCTCCGGAACCAAGAGCTCGGGTGTCGTGCGCATTCTGAAGGACCTATCGTCCGAGATCAGCGGCAAGCACGTCATCGTTGCCGAGGACATCCTCGATTCCGGCCTCACGCTCACGTACCTCCTGAAGAACCTCGCCTCGCGCGAACCTTTGTCGATCGAGGTGGCCACGCTTCTTCGGAAGAACACGAAGGCCCAGGCCAAGATCGACTGCAAGCATGTGGGCTTCGAGTGCCCCGACCGGTTCATCGTGGGCTACGGTTTGGACTACGCCGAGAAGTACAGGAACCTGCCTTATATCGGCGTCCTCAAACCCGAGATCTACCAGTAACGGTGAAGCCCGCCTGATGCCACAGGCGGGCGTTTCGATATTCTAGGCAACAGGGCAGACGCATCTTGTCTGCGGAAGGTAAGGCGCCATGTCAAACAACAGCAAGAAAAAACCCCCGATCGAGGGTGCGAATCTGCGCACCGCCATCATCAGCGTCGTCCTGTTCGCGTTCGTGGCGTTTTTGGCCGGACGGCAGTTCTTCGCCATGACGGGCTCCGACGGGAAGCCCACCGACAGCCTCATCACGTCCGAGTTCGTCCAGGCGGTCGAGCAGGATCGCGTGGTCTCGGTCACCTACGACGCCGGCTCCCACACGGTGAGCGGAACCTACTATCCGGCCGTCACGGCGGGCTCGACAGCGGCCGGCGCCTTCAACAAGTCGTTTGCGGCCCTGGGCGCGCTTGCGAACGCCGAGGCACCGGCGGGGGTCAGCCTTCAGGGCATCGCCACCGAGGCCATCGAGAGCAAGCAGCTGGGCACCGAGCGCAAGTACACCTCCACCTACGTCGGTCAGGACTCGCTCATCAACCTGGTGACGAAGCACCCCAACACCACCTACCAGATCAAACTGCCCTCACCGTTCGCCGACATCCTCACCACGCTTCTGCCGATCCTCATCATGGGAGCGCTTCTGTGGCTGTTCCTCACCCAGATGATGAAGGCCCAGAACTCCCAGATGGGGTTCGGGCGCGCTAAGGCGAAAAAGACGATGGAGGAGCGCCCCGACGTGAAGTTCTCCGACGTCGCCGGCGTGGACGAGGCGGTCGAGGAGATGCAGGAGGTCAAGGACTTCCTGGCGAACCCCGAAAAGTACCGCCAGCTGGGAGCCAAGATCCCGCGCGGCTGCCTTCTGGTGGGCCCTCCGGGCACCGGCAAGACGCTTCTGGCGCGCGCCGTGGCCGGCGAGGCCGGCGTCCCGTTCTTCAGCATTTCGGGCTCGGACTTCGTCGAGATGTTCGTCGGCGTGGGCGCAAGCCGCGTGCGCGACCTGTTCCAGCAGGCCAAAGAGGCCTCGCCCTCGATCATCTTCATCGACGAGATCGATGCGGTGGGCCGCCAGCGCGGTACCGGTCTGGGCGGCGGGCACGACGAGCGCGAGCAGACGCTCAACCAGCTGCTGGTCGAGATGGACGGCTTCGAGAAGAACGACTCGGTGGTCCTTATCGCCGCCACCAACCGCTCCGACGTCCTCGATCCGGCGCTGCTGCGCCCGGGCCGCTTCGACCGCCAGATCGTGGTGGATGCACCCGACGTGCGCGGCCGCGAGAAGATCCTGAAGGTCCATGCCCAGGGCAAGCCGCTGGGCAGCGACGTCGACCTGAAGGCCGTGGCGGGCATCACCCCGGGCTTCACCGGCGCCGACCTCATGAACCTCATGAACGAAAGCGCCCTTCTCACGGCGCGCCGCGGGAAGAAGGTCATCACCCAAACCGAGGTGAGCGATGCGATGGAGCGCATCATCGCCGGTCCCGAGCGCAAGGGCCGCGTGATGAACGCCGAAACCAAGAAGACCATCGCCTACCACGAGAGCGGTCACGCGCTTGTCGGGTTCACGCTCGACCACGCCGACCCGGTGCACAAGATCTCGATCATCTCGCGCGGACGAGCGCTGGGATACACCCTGTCCATCCCCGAAGAGGACAAGGTGCTCTCGACGGTGGGCGAGATGAAAGACGAGCTGGCGGTGTTCATGGGCGGCCGCGTGGCCGAGGAGATCTTCCGCGACGACTTCACCACCGGGGCCAGCAACGACCTCGAGCGCGCTACGAAGATGGCCCGCGCGATGGTCACCCAGTACGGCATGTCGCCCGTGCTGGGACACCAGGTGTTCGGCCAGCCCAACCACGAGGTGTTCCTGGGCCGCGATTACGGCAACACGCAGGATTACTCGGACGAGACGGCCCGCGCCATCGACGCGGAGGTCGCGCGCATCCTGAAAGAGGCGCACGATCGGGCCTACGAGATCCTCTCGGCGCGCAAGGACCAGATGCATAATATGGCGAACGTCTTGCTCGAGCGCGAGACGGTGGAGGGCGAGGCGTGCCAGGCCCTGCTGGAGGACAAGTGGGACGAGTACGTGGCGCGCGAGCCCGAGCTGCTCGCCCAGCGCGAGCGGGAAGAGGCCGAGGCCCGCAAGCGCGACGAAGAGGAGGCGAAGGCCCGCGCCGAACGCGAGCGCATGGCGGGCGTTCCCGGAATGGAGGGCTTCGATACCGCCGCCCCTGCGGCTCATGCGGGCGAGCCGGCGATCCCCGGGATGGAGTCCCCCGTCGCGCGAACCGAAGCTTCCGCCCCCGATGCCTCGGACGCCCGATCCGGTGAAACGAGTGCGGACGGCTCTGCCGGCGCGCCTCGCGACGCAGCTGGGGACAAGCGGCAGGACTAACGGATCGTCTCGAAGGAGATCGTCGCATGTGGCGCTGTTCAACCTATGAATTCGATGAGAGGATGCCCATTATCATGGGCATCCTCAACGTTACGCCCGATTCGTTTTCCGATGGAGGGCAGCACAACCGTCCGGACGACGCGATCGACCACGCTCTGAAGCTGGTCGAACAGGGTGCCCACATCATCGACGTGGGCGGGGAGTCCACCCGTCCCGGCGCGGCCGAGGTTCCCATCGAAGAGGAGCTTCGCCGCACGGTGGGCGTCGTGGCCGAGCTTTCCCGGCGCGGCGTGTGCGTGAGCATCGATACGCGCCATGCCGAAGTGGCCCGCGCCTGCGTGGCGGCCGGCGCGGCGATCATCAACGACGTGTCGGGTTTCCGCGATCCTGCCATGGTGGATGCGGCCGCAGCCTGCGATGCGGGGCTGGTGGTCATGCACATGAAGGGCGAGCCTTCGACCATGCAAAACGATACGTCTTACGTCGATGTGGTCGCCGAGGTGCGCGACTACCTGGCCCGTCGCGCAGGCGAGCTGGAGGCTTCCGGCATCGCGCGCGAGCGCATCTGCCTGGATCCCGGTCCCGGTTTCGGAAAGACGCCCCAGCAGAGCCTCGAGCTTATGCGCAACCTCCAAGAGCTGGTGCGGCTGGGGTATCCGGTTATGACCGCCGCGTCGCGCAAGCGCTACGTCGGGTTTGCCTACGGCATCGACGATCCGAAAGATCGCGACGTCGCCTCGGCTGCCGAGGCGCTTCTCGGCTGCGAGCTGGGAGCCACGATCGTGCGCACGCACAACGTCGAGGCCACCGCATCCGCGCTGAGGGACCTGCGCCCGCTCGCGGTTATCGCGTTGGGCTGCAACGTGGCCCTGGTCGCCCAGCCCGGGGAAGAGCGGGAAGCCAAGATCGCCCAGCTGAACATGGCTATCGGAGCGCTGTGCACGCTGCCCGACACCGATATCGTCGACATCTCGAGCTTCTACGAGAGCGAGCCGGCCTACTACGAGGATCAGGATCCGTTCGTGAACGCCGTCGCGCTCGTGCGCACGGGGATCGCTCCGAAAGAGCTTCTGGGCTATCTGCATGCGATCGAGAACAGCCTGGGCCGCGTGCGCGAGATACCCAACGGCCCGCGCACCTGCGACCTGGATATCGTCGACTACCAGATGTACGTGGCCGACACCGAGGAGCTGACGCTGCCCCATCCGCGCGCCCTCGAGCGCGATTTCGTGGTGAGGCCCCTGTCCGAGATCCGTCCGAACTTCGCGTTCGCCGACGGCTCGACGCTTTCCGACGCCGACGTGAAGTACGGCGCGGCGGTTCGCATCGGCTGAGGCAGAGGGGTCGGGGCTGCATCATGGGGCTGTTTCGCCTGACGGTACGGGATTCGGTGACGTCCACCAACGACTTGGTGAAGCGGGCGATAGACGAAGGCGCGCCCGAAGGGCATGCCGTGCTGGCTTTCTCCCAGAGCGCCGGCTACGG
This sequence comes from Berryella intestinalis, assembly GCF_000814825.1. NCBI lineage: Bacteria > Bacillati > Actinomycetota > Coriobacteriia > Eggerthellales > Eggerthellaceae > Berryella > Berryella intestinalis. Next base: position 1,502,712 of record NZ_CP009302.1, on the reverse strand, counting down.
GCGGCAGGGACGCGTTTGGGCCAGTCCGTACGGCGGCATGTACCTGTCGTTTCTGCTGCGCCCTTCCGTGCCGGCCGATCGGGTCGCCACGGTGGGCCTGGTGGTCGCGCTTTCCGTGCGCTCGGCGGCGCGCAAGGTTTTCCCGACGGTTGAATCCCAGGTGAAATGGCCGAACGATATCGTGTGCGCAGCGGGCAAGCTGGCCGGCGTCTCGTCTGAGTACCGCAAGGGCGCTCTTTGCATCGGGGTCGGCGCGAACGTGGCGGTGCCCGAGGGCGATCTGGACGTGGGCGGGAAATACGTGCCGGCGTATCTGTCGGACGCGTCGGTTGAGGCGGGCACGTTCGACAGATACGCGATCGAGCGGTTCGCGCGGGCCGTGCTCGAAGAGCTCGAGCCGCGCTACCTGCAGTGGTGCGCCTGCGGGTTCGAGCCGTTCGCAGACGAGTACCGCGCCTGCCTGTCTTTGATCGGCGCGCAGGTCGAGGTGGTGAACCGTGCAGGCGGCCCGATCGCCCGAGGGGCGGTCGAGGGCATCGACGCGCAGGGCCGCCTGCTCGTGCGCGCGGATGGGGGCGGCCTTTCGGCCGTGGCCTCGGGCGAGGCCCACATCGCGCGCATCGGGCGTTCCTAGGCCGCTACTTCCCGAACACCCGGGCCGATACGGAGTCGATGCGGGCGACGACGTCTGCGCGCTCCATCAGCTCGAAGCTCTCGAACAGCGGGGGAGAGACCATGTTCCCGCACACCGCGACGCGCACGGGCTGGAACACCATCTTGGGTTTCAGGTCCAGCGTGTCGCACAGGCCGCGTACCTTCTCTTGCAGGCTCTCGCATTCCCAGGCGTTCGATTCGTCGGCGATGATGGCGCGGGCGGCTGCCAGAACCTCGTCGGCGCGGGCTCCGTCTTTGGCCAGCACCTTCGCCACCGATTTCTCGTCGAGCTGGGGCACGTCGCTGCCCCAGAACAGGAAGGCCAGCTTTTCGGGCACCTCGTCGAGGCGGGTGAGGCGCTCGGCCAGAAGCGGGTAGGCTTTCGATGCCCAGTCGGGGTGCGCCGAGAACCACTCTTCGGTCGCGCCCGCCTGCTCGATCCAGGGCCTGGCGGCGGCCTCGAAGGCCTCCGGTCCCATTTCGCGGATGTAGACGCCGTTCATCCAATCCAGTTTGGTCTCGTCGAACACGGCGTCTTTCTTGGTAATGCGGTCGAGGTCGAACGACGCGCACAGTTTCTCGCGGTCGATGATGGTGGTTTCGCCGTCAAGCGACCAGCCCAGAAGCGCGAGGAAGTTGACTACGGCATCGGATAGGTAGCCGCGGTCGCGGTACTCCTCGACGCTGGTGGCCCCGTGGCGCTTCGAGAGCTTCTTGCCGTCGGCGCCCAGGATCATGGACAGGTGGGCGAAGGTGGGAACGGGCCGCCCCAGGGCCTCGTAGATGAGAATCTGGCGCGGGGTGTTGGACAGGTGATCGTCGCCGCGGATTACATGGGTGATGGCCATATTGGCGTCGTCGCAGACCACGGCGAAGTTGTAGGTGGGGCTGCCGTCGCTGCGCACGAGGATCATGTCGTCCATGACCTCGGCGGGAAAGCTCATATGGCCGTAGACGGCGTCGTCGAACTCGATGGGGCCGTGATCGTCGGGAACCCTCAGGCGCCAAACGTGCGGCTCTCCCGCCTCTATGCGCCGCGCCGCTTCGGCGGGATCGAGGTCGCGGCAGGTGCGGTCGTAGCCAGCGTATCCGCCTTCGGTCGCCTCGGCCGCCGCGCGCTTCTCGTCGAGCTGCTCTTTCGTGCAGAAACAGGGGTAGGCGGCACCGCTTGCCTTCAGCTGCTCGAGGGCTGCGGTGTAGGTGTCCATGCGCTGCATCTGGCGGTACGGGCCGAACGGTCCGCCCACCTCGGGGCCCTCGTCCCAATCGAGGCCGAGCCACTTCATGGCGTTGAGGATGACCTGGACGTTTTCCTCCGTGGAGCGCTCGGGGTCGGTGTCTTCGATGCGCAGGATGAAGTCGCCGCCCTTGGCGCGCGCGTAGGCCCAGTTGAAGATGGCCGTGCGGGCGCCTCCGATGTGCAGGCGGCCGGTCGGCGAGGGTGCGAAGCGGACGCGCACCTTCTTCTCGGAATCAGTCATGGTCATGCCTCTCGTCATAGGCTCGAAGCCCGGTAACTTCCAAACGTTAAGACTTTACCAATTCGACGTGCGATCGGCCATTGCCGGTCCTGTTTTTCTCGGAGTTCACAAGGGAGGGCGCGCTTGGCGGTCGCGTCGGGTGCGCTCGGGGACCGTCTGCCGGCGCGCATGAGAGGTCGGGGCGGAGGGGAGTCGGCCCGCAAAGCCGCCAGCCCGCAGGCTAGCGCTGCGGAGCTTCCTTCAACAGGCGGATCCCGGTGCGGCAGGCCAGAACCGATGCAAGCGACGTGACGGTCAGCCAGATCGCGCCCAGAGACATCCAAAGCTCGGTGGGAAGCGCGCAGATGAGCAGGCTGTTCGCGGAGAACTCCCAGGTTCCCCGGGTGAAGAACAAGCTGTGAAACGCATCGAACATCCCTGTGAAATCGATGGCGGCCCACAGGCCGAGAACCGAAAACGAACCGATGACCAGCGCCGACGAGGCGATGAGCGGAACCGCGAGGGCACGCCTACCCCCTGTGCGCACCAGGGCGGCCGCTGCGCCGATGGCCGCGACGACGCAAGCCGCGAGGACGGG